>JAPLST010000460.1 GCA_026398485.1 bacterium | reverse complement strand
GGCATGCTCGCGTTCGCGCTCGGCCACACGGGTGGCGCGCGTGATGACCTGTTGCGCTTCCTGGTCGACGGTGCTGGCGATGTCCGCAAAAATACGATTGATCATCGGCGTCATGCTCGATCGGTTACAGGTGCAGTCCAAGGGCGGATTGCATCAAGGCTTGAATTTCATCGCCATGCATGCCGGCGCCGGTGCTGTCGGGAATGTTGAGCACCAAGGGCATGGTGCGCCGCAATTTGTAGGCATCGAATTGGCCGCCGAGTTTGTCCGCCAGTGATTGCGCAACCAGCACGATGCCAATGTCGGGCTGGGCCAAATACGCGCGAATGGCTTCGGCCGCCTGTTCCGGCGTCTCGGCCACCGTGCCGTCAATGCCGGCAAAGCCCCAGCCGCGGACGGTGACAATATCACCCACGATGCGCATGGTCATGGCGTGCTCCGGGGCAGGGGTGCGTCAGTAGTCGGCTGCTTGGAGTCCCGCCAGCGGCGGGATGCGTCGGTGTGCCAGTGGCAGCAGGCAGCATTCGCGGCACAGAGGCCGCTCCCATACCGCCGTTGGCGGTACTGGCCAAGCCAGCGGCAGAGGTGAACATGAGTGCGGCGGCCCGGGGCTTCGCCACCACCACGGCCGGACAGCCGAGGACCGATCGCATCGCATCCAAAAGCCGGCCGTCTTCTTCTTGGGTCCGGACGGCCACCCGGAAGAAGCGCCGATCGAGGCCCTCGAAGTTCTCGCAGACCCGGATCGCGATGCCTTCGGCCAAGCCGACATAGATCAGCGAGCGGCCCATCAATTCCGGCCGTTCGGCGACTGCGCCCATCGCGGCCGAGCCAACCATGGACACGGCAATGCCCGCACCGAGCGAGCCAAGGCCAACCGCCAGCGCCGCCGATAAGTACTTCATGCCGAGTGCGCCCGCCTGCGCGGCTGTCGGGCCCGCCACCTGCGGCGCGGCTTCCGCGGCTTGAACCGGGCACGCGACCATCATGATGCCAAAACAGAACAGGACAATGCTTATGACCAGCATCATGGCCTTTGAAACCAGACTACTAATGATGTAACGTTTTTTCATTGGGTGCTCCAAGGGTTGTGAGTTTATTCTTCTACTTCAAGCGGTTGATAGCGGATACCATCGCCCGCATAAAACTTTGAGAAAAATTCGTAGTATTCAAGACGCAAACATTGAATGAAGACCACCATGCCTTCCAGCACCATCACGAAAATATTACCAACGATGACGGTGATGATATACGAGGTTTTGGTGGCCATGGTTGCGTGCGGCCCGTTGAATTCGCCGCCAATTTTTGCCAGGATAAACACGACCATCATCAGCGCGGCGTGATTCATACCAAAGGCACCGATACGCACAAACGAAATGGTGTGCGTGGCGAAATTGAGCGTGATCTCAACCGGCTTGAAGATCACTTCGGCGATCGAGTGGTCATCGGGGCCGGCGGCCACGGGTGCATGGTCGCCGGTGCCGCCGAACAGGCGCGCATAATAATAATCACCCAGCACGACCAGTACAATCGGGGTGAACAGCACCAGCAAGGCCGGCACGACAGGAATGTCGACATCGCGCACGACCGTCAGATAAAAAATACCGAGCGCCATCCAGTAGAACATGCCGCTGATCAAGCCCCATTGGCCAAACCAGGCCACCCGCAAGTCTTTGCGTGCGAACGCCTGGATGACATTCAGGATAATGCCGAGCGACAAAATGCTGATGCCCAGCAGGACGGCGGTGATCAGCATGGTTGGCACATGCTGCATGGGCGAAATCCAAAGGGCCGGCAAGATCTCGAAGCCGAAGACCGACCCAAACAAGAAGCCAAAGACTGCGGCACTGGCGCCGGTGGCCATCAACAACATGCCGACCGGCCTGAGTTGCGGCATGCTGCGCGCGCGCGTCAGCAACAGGCCGATCAGGATCAGGCACGCGCCCTGGCCGACATCGCCAAACATCATGCCGAACATGATGAGAAACGTGATTGCTACGAAAAAAGTGGGGTCAATCCCGTCGTATTCCGGTATGCCATAGGTGGTGACCAAGCCCTCGAAGGCCTTGAGAAAGAACGGATGGCGGAATTTGGTGGGGACGCGCACGCCGCGCCGCTGCACCAGTTCATAAGCCGTGCTGTCGGCTGTTTCTGGCTCGGCCACATCCACCAGGACGCGCCCGTGCAGCAATTGTTGCAGGGCGGCCACGATGCGCGCGGCCTCGCGCCGCGGCACCCAGCCATTGATGAAGGTCGTCCGCGCCGTTTTGCCGAACAACTGCATCGCCTCAAGCAGCTTGAGGTTGCCGCGCACGGCCTTGCGCCACACAACGACGCGCGGCGCGGCCGCGATGGCGGCGGCGCGCAGCGTGCCGGTCACCTGCGCCAAGTCCTCGCGCAGAGTCCAGAGCTGCACTTCAATCTCATCCAGCGCCTGCTGCGCGTTGCCTTGATACTCGGCGGGGATTTCGACTTCATTGAAGTAGACGCCGCGCAGCGCGTTGCGCACCGGGTTCACCATGTCTTTGGGGCACAGCACAATGATGCTGACGTCCTGTTCACCGAGCCGGCGTATTTCAAGATGATGCGGCACATGTTGCAGGCTCGCGCTCAAGACCTGCAAATAGTGGAACGGCATCGTGCCCGCCAAGAATGCGAAATAACGAAAACCGCTCAGTTCCTGGTACGTCACCCCGGCGCTTTCAAAGCTTTGGAGGACATCGGAAACGCGCGTCAGGCGCGTGATTTCTGCCCGGGTGCGGTCATGCGTGGCGCGCAACTGGGTGAGCTGCTCGTTGCACGCGGCGTACTGGGGCGTCAGCTCTTCGAGCGCGCGCGGCGGATCCAGCGTGATGGGCGGGTGCGTGCTGCAATCGGGGAAATCGGGCAGCTGATCCTCGAGCCAGGTGAGGGTGCCGTCGAGCTGGGTCAGGAGGGTTTCAAAGGCGGTATGCGCGCTGGAGAAAAAGGCCGGGGTGCCTTCCAGCAGGGCCGGTGCAGCCACCGTGCGATCCACCAAGTGCAGCACCTTCTGGCGCGCTAGCGCAGCGCAGGTGGTGACCAGATCGTCGTCCAGCACGACAATCTGCAGCAAACTCATGCGTTCAGGCGTGAACATTAATTAAATTCTTTCGCGGCGAAATAATTTATAACGCAGCCACATGCAACATGGCAGAAGCGCTGTGCCTAGCGTAAGCCGTTCATCGTTCATCGTTCATCGTTCATCGTTCGTTCATCGTTCATCGTTCATCGTTCATCGTTCATCGTTCATCGTTCATCGTTCATCGTTCAGCGTTGTTCATGCGGCGGCGCGCACCAGGCGCTCGGACGCGAAGGGGATGCGGAAGCGTTTCATCTGCAACGTGCAAATCAGATCCATGATCTCCTGCTCTTTGATGAAAAAATAGGCGATGACGGGCGCGATACTGATCGGGGTCGCGCGCAAGAAGACGTTGCGGCAAGCAACCTGGCGTGCGCGCCGCAGGTGCATCACGGTGTCGCGCAGGGTTGCACCCGCCAGAGCTTGCCAGCCGGGCAGCGTCTGCAGCGCATGGCACAATTCATCTTCCGTGCGCGCCTTGGCCAGTTCCCAGAATTGGCGCTCGCCCAGCCGGCCGCAGCCGTGCAAGGGCAGCAGTGAATAGACCGCAGCAGCCTCAAGCCCGTGCACAAAACGAAAACGCGCCAGACCCGTCAAGGTCAATTCATCCAAGACGCTCCCGATAATCCGGCACATCTGCTGATGACAGGTGTCGCCGACGGCGACCAGTCGCACGAGCAACTCATGCAAATAGGCTGTGTCGAGCGTGCTTTCAAAGCGCAACAGATCATGGCTGTCGCCAAAGCTGGCCAGACCGAGTCGGAATTCGTTGCGCAGATAGGTTTTTTCAAGCATGCGCCCGAGGTCGTTCAAGGAGGTGCAGGCGCCCCATGCCGCGGACGACGTCAGCGCCAGCAGGCCAAGCTGATACGGCTCGGTCGCCAAGTGAATCGTGCGCCGTTCCGGCTGGCTCAGGCGGCGCAATTGGGTGGTGACGTTGATGAGTTCATAGCGTTGCGCCAAGCAGGCCAGCAGGTTGAACGCCGCGCCGTGGACAAACCGGCTGATATTGATCATGTCGCCGATCAGGGCGCTGTGCAACGCATGTTCGACGGTACGCAACGAGGGCAGTGTCGTTGCCTGGCTGGTAGCCGCAGCCAAGGCGGTCTGATAGCTGGTTGTGCCCAGATACGCGAGTGCGGCGGTCAGGTGGGCGGCAGTACCGAGCGCCTGCCAGTCGGTCGGTTGAAGCAGGCGCGCTTTGAGACCGCGTGTGCGCGCCGTGGCTGCCGGATATGCACCGAAAGTAAAGAGCATCGTGATGGGCGTGCGCGTTAGATGGTGCCGCTGATGATCTGCTCGACCAGCCACGCGGCGGCGGCCTCGGCACTCTGGTTGAACTGTGTCTGCCGTTCGGCCAGGCAGCGGGCCATGGCGTGCGCGCTGGCGGCATCCGCGGCGGCACTATGCGCGCTGCTTTCCCGGGCGGCGTTGGCGCGCACGGCGGCCGCCTGCGCTTGCGCCTGCGTGCGCATGGCGCCCGCATCGGCCAGGCCTTTGGCGCGCAGTTCGGCGGCGGTCGCTTCCGCCGCGGCCAACGCATTGGCGGCCGCGCGTTCGGCCGTGACAATATCGTTGATCGTGCTCATGGTCGTGTTCGTCCTTTATTCATGGCGCTTGTTTTTTTTGCTCCAGCGCCGATATTCGAAATAACCATACGTGAAAATCGCCACCAGGAAACCCAGCTTGACGGTCAGCAGCAGATAATCAACAATCATCCAGCCCGTGTGTACGCCTTCGTTGTTCATACGGTCTCGCCGCAGGCGTCAATTTTGGTAATCCGTCGTGCATGCCGTTCCGACGCGCTGAAATGCGAGCCGAGAAACACTTGCAGGATCGCGCGTGCATCGAGAAAGGTGGTGTAGCGCGCGCCAAAGACGATAATGTTGGCGTCATTGTGGGTCCGCGCAAAATAGGCGCTGTCGCAGTTGTGGCACAGCGCGGCGCGCGCGCCGGCATGCCGGTTGGCGGCCATGGACATGCCCAAGCCGGTGCTGCAGACCAGGACGCCGCGATCGGCCGTGCCGCCGGCAACGGCGCTGGCCACCTGGTGGGCGTACTCCGGGTAATCCGTCGAGTCCTTGCTGGCACAGCCACAATCGTTGATGGTGTAGCCGTGCTTTTCCAGCTCGAGGCGGATTTCCTCTTTGAGATCAAAACCGGCGTGATCCGCGCCAATGGCAACCCGCATACATGCTCCTGTCGCAAGGTTTATACCTGCAATGTTGTCTGAAGCCATTATAAACAAAAGGCGCAAAAATGTCCACCGCGCAATCGAGTTGCATTTCCGGCCGGCTTTTGCTACACTGGCACAGTGGTGGCTGCCCCGCACCAAGACAATTGCGTGGGCGCTTGGCTCAGTTGGTTAGAGCGTTACCTTCACACGGTAGAGGTCACTGGTTCAAATCCAGTAGCGCCCACCATTACTTGAAAAAACATTGCTGTTTTTTATGGCACGGCAAAAGGCAGCCGTGTTTTTGCACTTTTACTCTTTGTTAAATTGCGGGCGGTTCGTATGACCGTGCCGGCGGCGCCATGCGGCGCACAACAGCGCTGCCACACCCACCAGCAACGCGCCTTCCGGCACCACCAGAGTGACCACCACTGCCTGCGGCGGTTGCAACCCATTGTCGGAGATCAAGAACGCAGACTGCCCTGTGAAATTGCTGACCGCCGGCGCAACACCCGCTATGTCCAGCAGCGTTGTGCCCGTGGCACTGACCGCGCCGGTGACGGGCGTTGTTGAGAGCCACGTGCCGTGGGTCAACGGCGCGAACCGCAATGTCATTGCATTGTGCAATATGGCCGACGACTGCTGTGCATAATTGAAGACGTTCGTGCCTTGAATCCCCACCACGCCACTGACTTTCCAGCCGCGCACTTCTTGGTAATTGTAGACAATCTCGCCGGACGATTTCAGGACAACCTGGAAGGTGTTACTGGCGTACGTGAAGCCGTAAATCGGCACGTTGATGAATGAGATGACGGTTTGATTCGTGGCGGATGACCACAGGATCGGGCCGCCGGACGTCGGATCGAGATCGCGCCAGAACACGGCCGCCATACCGCCGGTACATGATGATACGGGCAGCGTCAGTAGTGTCGCTGCATTGAGATACGTGAGCTCGTTCGGCTGAAAGAGGATGGCGCCGTTCATGCCGACCCAAAACTGGGCGTAGGTGCGCCCGTAAAAGACAAACGGCGTGGCGAAGGCATAGGGGCCGGCAATGCCGTCATCCGAGAGCGGCGTGACCGGCGCGCCGTTGGAAGTGATGTCAATCCATTGATAGGCCGGGCCGCCGGGCGCATCACTGCTGTCGAGCGCATAGGCAAACGGTGTGACCAGGAACTCGAGCGGCAGGAAGCCGGGATTGTTGAGCGCCAGCGCGACGGTGCCGGTGTCGCCGGGCGCAGAAACCACGATATTCACATTGGTCTGCGCCACCAAGCGCGCACCGGGCCAAGGCGCGTCGGCGCGCATGACCAGCGCGTAGGGTTGCGGCCCTTGCGGCACATTGTAGCCGGTCACGATGATGGTGTACGTGCCGGTGGCGGCCGGATCGAAATCAATGCCCTCAATGTTGTTGATCCGGTCGGGCACGACCGTGCCACTTGGATAATTGGTGGCGCCATCGGGCGCAATGACCAGCAAATCGAGGTCGTTCACCAATTGCTCGAGGACATATTGCGAGCCGGGATAATCCGTCCAGGCCAGCGTGACGCAGAATCTGTTGGTGCCGGCGATGGTGAACGAATACACGTTGGTACTGCCAGTGGCTGCGGCATCACTGTCAACAACCAAGGGAGTGCCAATGGCGGGGAAGAGCGTGTCGCCCAGATTGACTTGGCCCCAGCCCTCGACGCTGTTCGGGCGCGGGCCATAAGGGATCTCACGTTTCATGGCAAAACCATATTGGCCGGGGGTCATCGAACGCGCGCCATTGAGCAGCAGCGCTTTGATCGCCGCGGCGCTGGGATTCGTAAAACCCATGCGCTCGATGAGAAACTGGCGCGTCAAGGCGGCGGCACCGGCGGTCAGCGGGCAGGCCATGCTGGTGCCACCGGCGAACAGATAATTGGTGTTGCCGGCGTAGACGCCCCAGCCGGCATTGGTGGTGGCGCGCGACCGGCAGGAAATGATGTCCGTGCCGGGCGCGACCAGATCGGGCTTGATCCGTCCGTCATTGCACGGCCCACGGCTGGAGTAGGCCGCCATGCCTTGATGCACGCCGTCGCAGGGCGTGGAAATCAGGTCGTTGGTGATGGGCGGATCCGGGAACCGCGTCGGCCATTTTTTGCCGTAGGTGAACGCGGAGTAACCGCCCGAGCCGGCCGCCCGAGCGCTTTCCGCTGCACCAACACTCATGACATTTTTGGCGGTGGCAGGTGCACCAACGGAGCGGCTCGCAATAACGCCTTCGTTGTTGTACCCGTCATTACCGGCCGAGAAAACGAGCAGCATGTCTTTGTGGTTCCACATGAACTGATCGGATTGGAACGATTCGGTGGTATACCCGCCATAGGTCGAGGAGCCCCAACTGTCGGATTGGATGCGCGCGCCGTTTGTGTACGTCTGTATAAACAAGTCACTCAAGTCGGCTGGCAAATAAATGGCGCCGCTGGCATCGCCCACGGATTGATGCACCAGTTGCGCTTCGTAGGCGACGCCCTTGAAGACGCCGGTGGAGGCCGAGCCGTTGCCGAGAATCGAGCCGGCCGTGTGCGTGCCGTGCATGTTGAGGTCGCTCCACGCGCCGGCGCGGCCCGGCGTCCGGCCAAAGGCGGCCTTGACGCGATTGGTGAAGTCGGGGTGCAGCGTGCCGTTGTTGACACCGATGTCAAGCCCGGTGTCGGCATGCCCGACAATCTGGCCGCGCCCGGTCAAGCCGTTGGTCCAGGCAACGATGACATTCATGCGCGGGCCCTGCACGGCGACATTGTTAAATATGTGCGGCTGAATGAATGGTTCGATCCATTCCACCTCGCCGCGTGCGGCAAGGGTAGGCAGTAGCTCCGCCGGCACAACGGCGCGGACAAATCCGCGCGAGCCGGCCGCGCTCATGGCTGCAACTTGTCCGCCGTTACTCTGGATGGTGGCGGCAATGACCGTGGCATCCGCGGGCGCGAAGGTCTGGATGGTCAACGTGCTGCTTGGCGGGGCGCCCCGCTGTGCTTTTTGTATGCCCGTGACTGCAGGCGCAATCTTGTACTCCGGCAGGAACTCCGTGACCAAGGCCACGTCGGGGCAGGCGGCCAGTGCGACGGCATTGGCCGGCGTGGCTTCCACAAGAAAGGCGTTGTCGGGCAGGTAGCTGCACAAGGTTGCGCCGTGCTTTTCCAGCGCGGTTTTCCATGCGGCCGTGATCGGCTTTGACGATGCGACGATCAGCGGCAGGGTGCCGCGCGCGGTCAATGTTTGCGCGGGTTGTGCGGCGTTAAAGGCCGGCGCGGCACGGCGCGCGGCGGTGTCAATCGTCGCCGTCAGCAGCCGCACGGCGGCGGACGCATGCATTGCACACAAAACCAGTATCAGCGCGGACCCAAATCGAACGAGGTACATATAATTCACGGTACAGATTATGTATAGTCTGTCTTACTGCCATAGTATAGCAAAAACGAATGCCGGGCGTGACGGCGCACAAGTCGTCGGATCGGGGACTTGCGCCGCGGGTTGCATTTACGTTATACTGATAGTGCAGGTGTGGTATGGCTCTGCGCCTGTTTGTTTCACCCATGCAGGAGCTTGCACCCATGAGAACGATGACCATGTTAGCCTTGGCAGTTGGCGTTTGTCTGTGCTGTGCCCGGCTCGGCTTGGCGGCGCCACCGGCGCAGGCACTCCAAGCCTTGTCGAATGCCGCCCCGCGCGTGCAGCAACGCGTGCAGCAGCGCCTGCCGTCGACCACGCAGCGCATCAGCGTCACCGCCGGCGCAGAGATCACGCGCGACGATGCGCGGGCCATGCGCGACCAGCTCAAGGAAGTGAAAGAGGCCGAGGCCGAGGATCCCGGCTACAAGCGCGACCAGCTCAAGGAAGTCAAGGAAGCCGAGGCCGAGGATCCCGGCTACAAGCGCGACCAGCTCAAGGAAGTCAAGGAAGCCGAGGCCGAGGATCCCGGCTACAAGCGCGACCAGCTCAAGGAAGTGAAAGAGGCCGAGGCGGAAGACCCCGGTTACATGAATGACCAGCTCAAGGAAGTGCAAGAAGCCGAGGCAGAAGACGGCGGCTACAAGCGCGATCAGCTCAAAGAAGTGAAAGAGGCCGAGGCGCCCGATGCGGGCTACAAGCGCGATGCACTAAAGGAAGTCAAGGAAGCGGAAGCACCGGATGCGGGCTACAAGCGCGACGCACTCAAAGAAGTCAAGGAAGCGGAAGATGAAGATGTCGCGCCGATGCGCGAAAATGTGCGCGAAGACAAGGCCGCCGAAGTCGAAGATGCAGACGCCATGGCGGATCACGACCGGGAAGTCGAAAAAGAAGCCAATGATGACGGCGGCGACGACTAGGACTGACGCACGCCACGCGCGGCTACAAGGACACGTGCGGTAAGATTTCCTGCGCCAGCGCGCGCGGCACACCCGGCACGGCAAACAGATTGCTGACCGAGTGATACGGGCGCGCCTTGATAATTGCCGCGGCGCGTTTTTCCCCGATGCCTTTCAATTGCAGCAGTTCCGCGCGCGCGGCGGTGTTCAAGCTGATGCGCGCCACATTCGTCCGCATGCTTGCTTGAATCTCCTGCAATGCCCGCACGTCCTGCCGCTCGGCTGCGCGCATGGCCGCAATCCGGTCCGCGTCCGCCAGGTGCCAGACGCCGGCGCGTTTGAGCGCGGCCGCCAATTCAAGATCCTGCAATTGCGCCGCGCGTTCATCGCGCGCAATCTTGTCCGGCGTCTCACGCCCGACGCCGCGGGCGCTTGCCAGCCCTTTCCGCACCAGCAGTTCGCCCAAATCCCGGCCATCCGCACAGGTCACAAAGGCATAGATGCGCCCGCCGGCGGTGCTGCCCAAGGCGCTGGCATAGACGGTCTGCACCGTGAACGGTTGCGCCAGTTGTTTGGTGGTGAACGCCGCGGCGCGCTGTCCGCACATGACCGTCTGGGCGGCGTTTGAGTGGCCAAAATAGCGCATCTGCTCGCGCACCCGGCGCACGGTCAGTGCCGATGCCGACGACTCCGGCGCATCCACGAAATACAGCCGCAGCGCCTGCGTGGTCCCGTTCATCAGTGCCCAAAAGCTGTCACCATCATTGGCCGCGTGGTCCACGTACCACACATTGGTCACGGTCACCATCTGCTGCTCGGCCGCGCCGCACCACAGACAGACAGCCACGCTGCAGGTCAGCAGCGCGGCGCGCAGAACGTTTGGCAAGGGAACATGCATGGTCATGCAGCTATAATACACAAAAGCGCGCCAAAACGAAAGGCCCGCATGGCTTGATAAAGCCGCTCTCGCCGCGGGCGGGTCGGCTACCGCAGAGGGGATGCAGCTCGCGTTCCGCGCGATGTGCTGCGCGCCGCACGCCGTGCGTCGAGGGGAACGCCGATCGCCGGATCGGCTGAAAGTAGGTGCGATCGCCGGATCGCATCCTTGTGGGCGGGATATGGAAATCCCGCGTACACTCAGCGGCACCGGCGTGCCGCGCTCCCCTCGGCGCTGCGCCGTGCTGCGAAGGGAACGCCGATCGCAGCAGCTTTTGGCGAACGGCACGTGCGATCCTTGGCCGCGTCATAATTTATCGTGGCGCACGATAATTTAACGGGGGTTCGCGCTGTGCTGTACGCCGCACGCCGTGCGGCGAGGGGAACGCCGATCGCCGGATCGGCTGAAAGTAGGTGCGATCGCCGAATCGCATCCTTGTGGGCGGGATATGGAAATCCCGCGACACTCAGCGGCACCGGCGTGCCGCGCTCCCCTCGCTCCGGCGACAACCACGGTAATATATGCTATACTATCCGTCACAGGTGAAATCACTGAGTGTGCTTTCACAAACATACTTAACCACGAAGGGCACGCACCATGGCGCGCGTTACGTTTTATTCCGGAGAAGCAGTTCCGCTGGAAATGCACAAAGTGCGGATTGTGCAGAAATTGGCGTTGGTGCCGATTGAACGCCGGCTGGCCGCCATCAGCGAGGCCGGCAACAACACCTTTTTATTGAAGAATCGCGACATCTTTTTGGACATGCTGACCGACAGCGGCGTGAATGCCATGAGCGACAAGCAGCTGGCCGCCATGATGGAATCCGACGACAGTTATGCCGGCTCGGCCACCTTTACCAAGCTCGAAAACAAAATCAAGGAACTGTTCAACAAGGATTATTTTCTGCCGGTGCATCAAGGGCGGGCCGCGGAGAACATCATTGCCCGCGTCTTTGTCACGCCCGGCTCCGTCGTGCCGATGAACTATCATTTCACCACGACCAAAGCCCACATCATGTTGAACGGCGGGGTGATCGAGGAGCTCATTGTTGATGAAGGGCTGCAGGTGAACAGCACGCACCCGTTCAAGGGCGACCTTAACATAACCAAATTGCGCGCCTTGATTGCCCAACGGGGCGCGGGTAACATCGCCTTTGTGCGCATCGAGACCGGCACCAACCTGATTGGCGGCCAGCCCCATTCGCTGGAAAACATCCGCCAGGTGCGCGCCGTGTGCGATGAGTTTGGCTTGCTGCTGGTGTTGGATGCCAGCCTGCTGGCCGACAATCTGTATTTCATCAAGACGCGCGAGGCTGGCTGCAAAGACATGAGCATCCGCGCGATCACCCGGGAACTCTCGGACTTGTCGGACATCATTTATTTTTCGGCGCGCAAACTCGGCTGCGCGCGCGGCGGCGGGATTTGCACCAGCAGCAAAGACGCCTTCATGAAAATGCGCGAGCTGGTCACCCTGTACGAAGGCTTCCTGACGTATGGCGGCATGTCCGTCCGCGAAATCGAAGCCATCACGGTCGGCCTTGACGAGACCATGGATGAAGACATGATCAGTCAGGGGCCGATCTTTATCGAGTACATGGTCAATGAACTTGCCCGGCAGGGCGTGCCGGTGGTAACGCCGGCGGGCGGCTTGGGGTGCCACCTGAACGCCCTGCAATTTCTGCCGCATGTGCCGCAGACCCAATATCCGGCGGGTGCCTTGGCGTCGGCGCTCTACTTGGCTGGCAGCGTGCGCGGCATGGAGCGCGGCACGATTTCCGAGCAACGCGATGAAAACGGCAAGGAAACCCTCGCCAATATGGAACTTTTGCGCCTGGCATTGCCGCGCCGGGTCTTTACCCTGTCGCAACTGAAATATGCCATCGACCGGATTGTCTGGCTGTACAAGAACCGTGACTTGGTGGGCGGCCTGGTGTTTGTCGAAGAGCCCAAACTGCTGCGCTTCTTTTTTGGCAAATTGAAAACCACCAGCGATTGGCACAGCAAGCTGGTTGCCAAATTCAGGGCTGATTTGGGCGACAGTCTGTAACCATAACCACGTGCCCAGTGCCGCACCAAAGGCCGTGTCACTGTCAATCCGATTTCCCAATGAGTATTCACAAAACCACACCGCACAAGGAGGAGATCGCGGCATTGGAGGATTTCGAGGGGATCCGGATGGAAAGTGTGTTCGTGGTGACGAGCGGGCGGCAGGCGGGGATTGCGTTGAAGGAACTGATGATGGCGGGAACCGTGGGGTTTGATACCGAGTCGAAACCGACCTTCCATAAGGGCCAGAAATCCGAGGGGCCGCATGTGCTGCAGTTCGCCACCCTCGAGAAAGCGTATATTTTCCAGGCGCATGTGCGGGAAAGTCACGAGGTGCTCATGGAGGTGCTGGCCTCGCCCGTGATCGCCAAAATCGGGTTTGGTCTCACCAACGACCTGACCCACATTCACAGCCGCTTTGGCGTCACGCCCCGCGCCATTGTTGATCTGAATCGCTCGTTCAAGGACTTGGGCTACAAGAATTCCGTCGGCGCGCGCTCCGCCATTGCCATTTTCTTCAACCAGCGCCTGGCAAAATCCAAGAGCATCACCACGTCCAACTGGTCCACCGCCCAGCTGTCCGAAAAGCAAATTTTGTATGCGGCCAATGATGCGTATGCGGCAATCCGCGTCTTTCACGCACTGGAGCAGCGCGCGCAGGCATTGGCGCGGACGCCGGCGCACCACCGCTGACTGCCGGCGCCGTGCGCGCCCCGCGCGGCAGATCAGCCGTTACGTGCCGGCGATGTAGGCCTGTACCCCGCGCGCCATCATCTCAATCGCGACCGCCGTCAGGAACAAGCCCAACACCCGCGCCGTGATGCTGATCAGGCGCTGATTGATGCGCTCGATGACAAAGGAAAACGCGATGAAGACGACCGCCACGAGAATGAACGCGGCAAACAAGTTGACCAGCATCGAAGCGCGGCCGATCTCGTAGGTCTTGATCGTCACAAAAGAAATCGTGGCCGGGCCGGTCAGCATCGGGCTGGCAATAATCGCAATCATCGTGTCAATGTGATTGACATTGCTCTTGCTCTCGACGCCCGAGCGGATGGTTTCGAGGCCCAGCAGCAGGATGACGATGCCGCCGGCAATCCGCAGCGAATTGAGCGTGATGCCGAACAGGTTGAACATGAACGGGCCGAACAAGGCGATGATCACGGCAATGATGAAGGCCGTGATCACGGCGCTGACGGCCACCCGGCGCACGTTGATGTTATGCCGCTGCGCCGCCATCAGATACGGCAGCGAGTAGAGCGGGTTGATCAGGACAAACAACTGCAGCACCAAGGCCAGATTCAGATGGGCAAAAATGTCGTGCATTAGAATTGCCTCCGTGCGGCGCGCACGAGCAGCACACCCATGAAAGATATCGTGAGCAGCATGGGTTCGGGTACCAGCGTGAAGGCGGCCGAGTCATTGGTATACCAGCCGCCCCAACCCGCGCAAAAATGCACCACACGGAAGTAACAGTTGCTGTTCTCCATGGTCACCGGTGCGGTGAAGAGGAAGTTCGTCACCGTGGCGTTGGCCGTGCCGCTGGTCAGCGCCATCCAGTTGCCGTTCAGCCCGTTGCTGCTCCATGCCAGGTAATTGCTGGCGACGGTGGCGCCCATGTAGCCATTCCGCCAGCACACATTGGTGGTGGTATCCTGCTGCATGCGCAACGCAACCTGGCCGGCCGGAAAGACAAACGCCGCGCCGGCGCGCAAGAACAGCTGCGTTGCCATGGCAACCACACCCGCCGCATTGCTGCCCGCGACCACGACCATGTTCGAGCCCAGTTCCAGGGTGATGTCGCTGATGCTCCACGGCGTCCCGCCCGCGCCTGTGCCGGCTGCGCCGGTCGCCAGATTGGTCCACCACATTGCAACGAGTGTTCCGGCATTTGTGCCGGCGATGGTACCACTCGGGCTGCCCGTGATCTGGCCGCTTTGATTGGTGGCGCCAACCACGGACGGCGGCAACGTTGCCGAAAATTGCACCATAAAATTCGTCGGGCTGGTGTTGGTGAACGATTCCATCAGGAGGCTGTCCGTCCAGCCATCCATCGTTTGGACAACCCGGAAATAGCATTGGCTGGCGGTGACATTCAGCGGCGCTTGCCAGACGTAATTGGTAAAAACATCCGCGGGACCGGCACCCGCCAAGAGCCATGTGCCGGCCAGGTCGTTGGTGGTGTAGTACAGCAGGTTGGTTGCCGCCGCGCCTGCGGGAATGCGGCCCGTGCGCCAGGCGATGGGACAGGTTTGCCCGCCGCTGATGCCGAAGCGATTGGTCGGCGATGCCAGCAAAACACCGGGCTCCGGCAGGACTTTGAAGCGCAATGGCTGGGTCTCGCCATTGGCCGCTATAATGTTGAGGGTATCGTCCACAAGGCACATCTCGGAGCCGTCATCCACGGGAAACGGGAGGGACGTAACCGACCATGTGGCGGCGGCAATGTCGTAGATCGCAAACTGGTTGGCGGTGGCATCCGTCGTCCCGCTGTCGGCGCAGCCGCGCAACACACCCAGCCGCGCGCGCCCATCCATGCACAGGCGCCCCGGCAGATATTCGATGGCACAGCCCGCGCCGGCATTGAAAGGCGGGCCGGCGAGCGGCGTGATCACCGGCGTGCCACTCTTGCTGATGCGCGCGAAAATGGCGGGATTGCTGGCCGTGTTCGCGTCTTGCTTGATGAAATAGACATCCGTGGTGGTCATGCAGCTATCCCACGGGTGCGCTGCGCTGCCGTTGAGATCGCCAATATCGCTGGTCGCGCCGGCCAGCCAGTCGGTAATGTTCTTCACGCGATACCAGCCCATCCAGCCGCCATAGATGCGCGTGTCGGACACCGGCGCGCAGGCCGTGTTCGGCCCGTCACCCGCCATGGCGCCACCCTTGCCCCAGGTGTTCGCGCCAATACTGTAGCGGTAGACACAGCGCGCGCCGGCCGGGTCGTTGCTGCGTGCCAGAGTCCACAAATAACCATTATAGTAGGCCATGTCGCCCACGCCACTGTCATTGTTCACCGTGCCCGGGATCGGCAATGCACTGAGCGAGCTCCAGTCACTGGCGCTGCTCGACCCCTTGGGCAACCGGTAAAAACCCGCGTTCAGTGTGTTGCCCATCGTAAAATACAAATTGGTGCCTTCCGAACCGAGTGCCACGTGCCGGTCACGCGTCGCGCTCACCGGCAGTTCCGCGCCAACCCAGCTCTTCAGCGACGCGTACGCGCCCTGGGTGTTGAGACTGAACCCGCCGGAGTAGTTCGTGGAGAATTTCCCGTACACATCCTCGACCATGACCATCAACCGCGCATTCGTACTCTTGATCGAACTGGGCAAACGCCAGTCGTAGGTGCCGTTGATGTTGAAAATATAATCTTCGGCAATCGGCACCCATGGGGAAATATTGTTGGTCACTTGATATGCCAGGTAGGTCGCGCGCACTCCCTGGGTCAGGCCGGCCACCGTCCAGGAAATTGTGTCATACACACCATTGGCGACATCAAAGATATCGTTGCTCACCGGACTGGTAATGCGGATGGTCGCCACCCCCGTCGGCTTCGGGCTGATCGTAACCGTGACCGAGGGACTGTAAGTCGCGGGAACGGTGGCATAGCCGGCACCGGAACCGCCGTAGGTCAGATACCAGACGCCCGGCAGGCCCTTGCTGAAATTACTGGCGGTCGTCAGGGTGCGGCTGTAGGTTCTCGACCTGGCCGTCCACTCATCGCCGCCGCTGCCCACACCGCCCACACGGTATTGGTACGGCACATAATTCTTGCGCAGCCCCCAATACACCGACGAACCCGCACCGGCGTAGCCGCTGATGACGACACTGGTGGCATTCCTCGATCCGATACACAAACCAGCCGTTCAGATCAACACCGCTTTGCACCACGGCCACCCCGTCACCCCCGATCGGATAGCCCACCTTCATCGGATTGAAGATATAGTTCAACCAGTTGTTCATGTGCCCTTTGCGGAAGCGATCGGCGGTGTTGCGAAAGGCCGAGCCCATATAGCGCGGTATGTGATTCCAGTGCCATTTCTGGTAATCATCATCCTCGTAATCCGGCCAATGCCAGTCACTCGTGCTGTTCATGCTGCGGACTGCATTCGTCATCAGCGGATAGCTGTACCACTTGTCGGCCCGGCAGTTCACGTAGGTTGTATTATCGCAGTCATAATCGCTGGTGGCATTGGGGGCGTAATGGGTGTTGCCGAGGTGAATCTGGTCCGCCGCCGCGGAGCCGCCCAAGTTATTGCGGTTGCGCGAGAACAAAATCCAATCGTTGACATTGGTCGAGGGCGAATGGTACGTCGAACCATAATTGGCCACGTTCGCATTGCAGAACCACGAGCCCAACCCGTTCTCCTCGAGCCCGTGGCCATAGTTATGCAGCCCGGAGCCCGGCCGTTCGGTATAGCCAATCCCGCCAATGATGACCAGGCGTTCATTGCCGCAGTCAATCGGCGTGCCGTTGCAGGCATAGGCGCCCTTGCCCACCATCTCCGTTTCCCAACAACCGAAGTAGGGCCCGCCATTCACAAATATCGTGTCGATTTCCTCGCGCGCCAGCATGCCCAGCAAATGCGGGAAGTCGTTGGTCAGCATCATCCAGTAGCCGGCTTGCGCCATCTTGCCGTCCAGTGTTCTAGCCCAGCCGCTGGTCCAGTCCTGCCAGTAGTGTTCATTGGCCGGGGTGAAGCGGCGCTCGCCCCAACGATTGGTCGGCGAGTAATAGCCGCTGTTGGCCGGGTCGTACGAGGGATACAGATTGACATTGGTCCAATGCACGACTTTCAGGAGGACCGCATAGTCGAAGGCCTGCTCAAAGCCGGGTATGCCGATGTTGAACACCGATTGCGATGGTGAGGTCCAGCCGCACACCTGCCAATACGGCAAGCCGCACGGCACGCCGCCATTGATGGTTTGAAAGCGCGGTTCGTAATTTGCCACTGCCACCTTGACGACCAGCCGGCCGGTCGGCCGCTGCCCCAGTAGCAAGCCGCCCGCGGCCGGCATGGCCACCGCGATGAGCAGCCCGACCCCACATCCTGACGCTATAAACGTGCGCATGCTTGTATCCTTGATCGTATCCTGAAATGATAATCTGCGTGCTCTGCAAAATGCATATGCACTATATATACATTATAGCATTAATATAATTATTGCGCAACCTTGATTATAATAATCTCATGAATGCTGATTACCGATTACTGCAAACTGAAAACTGAAAACAGCTGCCCGCCGGCTTGGCTCGTGTTGTGTCTCTAACATTTCTTTACATATGACCACTACGGCAAAATCGCAGAAAATCCCCCAAACCTTTTTTGTAAACGGAGCGCTTGCGCAGGCGCGGCATGGTCTCCCTTTGGGTGGCTGGCTTTGCAGCTGCTTGGAGTCCCGCCAGCGGCGGGAGAGATGCAAGAGGGATTTAGGGTATGACGAAGGCAACCTGTTTGAACAGTTCTGATTTGTCAAGCTATTTATGAGACACTACTCTAGCCAAGGCACCCGCCAGTCCCGCCAGCGGTGGCGCTCCCACCACCGGCGTGAACCGCGCATCTGCCGCCGCGTTGCGCGTTCAATCGACCGTGGATGTCGTTGTGTGGCCACGCCGCCGCTGCCCCTGCGCACAACGGGCATTGCAACAATGAACAATGAACTATTGTACCCCCATCACGCGTTTGTGCTACAATGGTAGTATGCACATGACAATTTCCACTGCCGGGTGGCGCACGCGAGCTGCAGTGCCGTTCACCACACGCGCAACCACGCGACAAGGGCACGGTTATGCACGGTGAAAGCGCCCTGTCGCGGCGTGACTTCATCCGGCATGTCAGCTTGATCGGCCTGGGGGTCGCACTGCCCAGCCCTTTTGCCCGCCGAGGGCGTCTGCAAGAACTTGCGGCGTTGCTGCCGTATGCCAAGGACGCGTCCCACGAGGGGCTTTTCTGGAACAAGATCCGGCGCTTCTTCAGGCCGTCCGGCACGTTCATCAACCTTGAGAACGGCTATTGCAGTCCGCAGCCGATGCCCACGCTGCATTACCATATCCGGCGCGAGAAGTATATCAATGCCTGGACCAGCATGTATACGCGCGAGCAAATGCCGGAAGCGATGGAATCGGTCCGGACGGATCTGGCGGCGTTTCTGGCAGTGGATCCTGAAGAACTGGCAATCACCCGCAACACGACCGAGTCGCTGAACACCATCATCATGGGCTATCCGTGGAACACGGGCGACGAGGTCGTCATTGGCAATCAGGATTATGGCAGCATGGTCCAGGCTTTTCAGCAAGCGCAGCAACGCTACGGCATCGTCGTGAAAGAAGCCGCAATTCCCCTGCACCCGAGTGCGGACGACGAGATTGTGGAAAGCTATATGGCCCTGTGCACGGCCAAAACGAGAATGGTTCATCTGACCCATTTGATCCACCTGAGCGGCCATGTCATTCCGGTGGCCAAGATTGCCCAACGCGCGCACGAGCGGGGCATTGAAGTGGTTGTGGATGCGGCCCACAGCGTTGCCCATCTGGACTACAAGATCCCCGACTTGGCCGCGGATTACGTCGGCGCGAGTTTGCACAAGTGGCTGTGCTGCCCGCTTGGTTGCGGCTTCCTCTGGATGAAAAAGGAGCATATCCCAAAAATCTGGCCGCTCATGGGCGACACCGGCACCACCGCGACCGACATACGCCGGTTCGAGCATCAGGGCACCCGCCCCTTTCACAGCATCGAGGCAATTTCAAGAGCCATTGCATTCCATACCATGATTGGCGGCGCGCGCAAAGAGGCGCGCCTCAAGTATCTGATGACGCGCTGGGTTTCAAAAATCGCCGCGCTGCCGAAAGTGCGCATGAACACGCCCTGGGATCAGGCGGGCAGAAACAGCGCCATCGCCAATTTCAATGTGAATGGTTATGCGCCTGCGGACATTACCGCAGCATTGTTCGCTAGACACAAAATATTCACCGTGGCCATCGACCATCCGGCCATTCAGGGCGTGCGCGTAGCGCCCCATCTGTACACAACGGTGAAAGAAGTGGACGCGCTCACGGATGCGATCCGGGAGTTGTGATGCGCGCGCAACATTCGGACAAAAGCAGCGCTGAGTTTGCACATACACTTGTTACTGTAACCATACGACGGGGATAGCACCATGACACCGAAACCGCACGCCTTCCTTGGCCACGTTATCATCGGCCTGCTGATCATGGCCAGCGCGGCGCATGCCGCGGACTTTGAGGTCGGCAAGGACAGCATTTTCGTCATTCCGGCCTTGCTCGCCAACGTTGGCACTGGCGCAACCTACGCGCTGGTGGATGGCAACAAACGCATTAACGCCCGCGTGTTTGACTACGCCCGCGCAGGTGGCGCACCCGTGCGCTGTCTGCACTTCAAGCAACGGATCCCGGCGGGTTCCTATGCGCTGGTTGCCAATGTTGCGGGCGCCGCGCCCATGGTTCTCGCCAATGATTTCCAAGTCAGCGCACCGGAACTGGACGCGATTGCGGCGCCGGCAATCCTGCCGCAGGCAACGCTGCACGTAAAGGGCAAGTACTTCAGCAAGAAGCCGAAAGTGCTGCTGAGTTTCGACCACCGGGGCAGGCGCAAGGCCATGCGCTGCACCATCGCATCGGCCGCCTATTATGATGATCCGTTCGATGACAAAAACACGCAGTTTGCAATGGATGTCGAGAGCGGCGCGAGCCAATTGCAGGTGACTTTGCCGAACTATCCCGCGGGTGCGACGCGCCTGGCGCTCGAAGTGGCATCGGCGGCCGGCCGGTCGGGTCGTATGCTGGCCTTGACCAACCAGCCCGGCGACTTGATCTGCTGGGAATCGAAAGGCACTGTTAGTCACCGCACATTTTTCATCCCGATCTGGGGCTACTTGTACCGGGCGTTCGTCTGCGGCAAGACCGTGTTCGACGGCTTCGAAAACCTGCTAACCAAGTTCGCCGGCTGGGTGCTGATGACGGACTCGAAACTGCCGTCCGGCATCTTCCGCGGCCGATATGATGTGGAACTCTACGCCATCACGTACATGGCCGCCTACGGGCGCGCCGGCGCCTCCAACGTCATAGCCTCCGGCCTGCTGGCCCTGCCCACGCCGGTCGAGCCGAAGGGCGTCGCGTTCCACAGTTTTCAGCACGGCACGATGCTGATGAAAAAAGAGGCGCCGACGTGTTCGCTTGGCCCGGAGATGGGCATCGCCCTCATCTTCGCCATCGTCAGCGGCCATGTCGTGATCATGCCCGACCACGTCGGCTTGGGCGCGGCCGCGCTCGGTGACGGCATGACATCGGTCTATCACCCCTATTGCCAGGCCACTCCCAATGCCGTGGGCGACGCCTATATGATCCCGGCCGCCAAAGCGCTCGTCACCCTGCGCCAGCCCAAGGTGGTTGGCCGCATTCCCTTCGCAACGCCGCTGCTCGCCGGTTATTCCGAAGGCGGTTACATCACGCTTGCCTTGTGCCGCGAGCTGGAACAGAATGGCGCGGCCTACGGCGTGACGTCGGTCGTGGCCGCCGCGCCGCTGGCCGGCCCCCATTCGCTCTCGGGCGTAACCCTCACGCGCCTGCTCGACCCGACCAACACCTACCCCGTGGCTTATTTTGTCCCCTATCTGCTGGTGACTTACAACACCGTGTACCAACGTTTTCCCACGCCGCTCGGGTACATGGCCGAGCCCTATTGCTGGACCGTCCCGCCGCTGATTGACGGCTACCACGATGACGACCTGGTGGAGGACAGCATGCCGTCGAACCATATCCCCGTGCAGGCGATTGAGTCCGGCTTGGTCGGGGATCTTCGTGCGGCGCGCGGCGATTTCTTCAACGACCTCAAGACCAACGACCTGGTCGGCGCCGGCCAAACGTGGTACCCCAAGGCCAAGCTGCTGCTCGTCCACGGCCGCTACGACGATTGCGTCCCCTACGAGAATTCCTCCTTCGCGGCGCAACAACTGCGCGACTGCGGCAAAACCAACGACATGCGTCTCGTCGCACTCCCGATCACGCCGGTGATCAACACGCTCTACAAATTGCCGGACCAACTCCTGCACGCGCTCTACTTTCCCAACGCGGTCGGCGAATACTGGGAATGGGTGAACAGCAACTATCCGACCGCGACCAAATGACCCTGCGGGTCTCCCGCCGTGCCATGCGTGTGCACTAGTCACGCTTGTCTTCCGTCGGCGCATGGTCGGGAGGAACGCTATGTAGT
>JAPLST010000121.1 GCA_026398485.1 bacterium | reverse complement strand
ACGCCGCGCAGTAAACAGGTGGTCATGGGAGTTTCCTTGAGGGAAGGTGACAGGGGCCGTCGCCGCTATTTGTAGTTGAAGCGCACCAGTTTTATCACCCCGGGTCCCAAGGGCAATTTGATGGCAAAGAAGCCTTTGCTATCTGCCTGGTTTTGCGCCAGCCCGGGCGGGCCAAGTTGGGTGGTGGCCAGATTGAACGCGGCATCGGTCACGCTCGTTTCGACCCCTTTTTTATCCACATGCGTAAACACATAGGGCGACGCGGTCGCGTTGCTGTACACAATTTCTTTCTTGCTGGCTGCGGCGAGGCCATACATGCTATTGGTGATGCGCTTGGTGTAGGTGGCGGTGCCCTTCTTGTCAAGCCAGACGATGATGGACTGCCCGTTGGTGGTAATCCCATACATGGCGCAGCCACCGGCGCCATCGGCGAGAATTTGATAAACGGTGGCGAGGTCGTCACCGTAGCTCCACGCTTCGGTAACGGCCAAGGCCGGGACACTGGCAAGCGCCGCCAGCGCGGCGGCCAGGACAAGCATGTACAACGCTTTCATGGTTGGATCCTTGTGTTGCGGTTATGATGCCGCGCGGCGTTTGGTTGCGCGCGCGCACATCTTTCTGGTGCCACTCTACCACATCCTGCGCCGGTTGTCAAGCACCGCAGGCGCCGCAGTCGCTCTGCCCTGAAATTCCGCTATAGGGGAAAATGCGAACCTGACATAGCCAAATCTGTTGTGGGTCCTGCGCGTGCGTGACCGGAGGGTGAGGTAGGGCGGTCAGGCCCTGACCGCCGTTGCTGCATGCGCGCGCACGCCGGTGCTACAATGGCGCAGCGACGACTGCGGCGGTCAAGGGCCTGACCGCCCTACCTGTCTGCGCGCCCTACGCCGGCGGCTACCGTGGCAGGATCGCCGTAAGGGAATGCGGCTCCCGTTCTTATATGGAAGGAAGACGATTGGATCGCAACATTCAAGCCATGGCGTGGTTGTGTGCCACGCGGTTGCGCCGATGACGAACGAAGAGGTCATCCGCGTCACGGCGGCGGATCATACTCCGTGCCGTCTGCCGGGATGGCGGCGCTATTTGTTCAGATAGCGCACCAGTTTCTGCTGGACGGGTGCGATAGGCAGTGCGAAGGCGAAGAAGCCCTTTTTGTCGAACAGCTGGCTCCGAAATGTCGGCATCATCATGTTCAACAGATTATAGCCCGGGCTGCTCACGACAATTGACTGGCCCTTGGCGTCGGCGTAGATCAGCCGATACGGTGGAACCCCAACCTCGCTGAAGACCATGCCTTTCTTGCCGATGGTCAAGATACCATAGGTCGACACACCAAGTTGATACCGATAGATTTCTTCGCCTTTGCTGTTGAGGCGTACGACGCACAGGCTGCCGTTGGTCGTCGTGCCAATGATGCCGCAGCCGCCGGCGCCGTCAGCGACGACTTGGTGGAACGACACAATGTCGGCTTGATACGACCAGGCGGTGGTGACGGCGCTGACGCGCAGGGCGACCAGCACGAGGCCGAGCGCGATGCCGCGCAGTAGATATGTTGTCATGCTATGCTCCTTGAGCGAAGGCCGGCGCCGTTATTTGTAGTTGAAGCGCGCGAGTTTGACCGACCCTGGCCCCGTGGGCAGTTTGACGGCAAAGAAGCCCTTGCTATCCGCCTGATTTTGCGCCAGCCCGGTCGGGCCAAGTTGGGTGGTGGCTAGATTGAACGCGGCATCGGTCACGCTCGTTTCGGTCCCGTTCTTGTCCACATGGGTAAACACAGAGGGCTGCGCGGTCGCGTTGCTGTACACAAATTCCTTTTTGCTGGCCGAGGCAAGGCCACTGCTGCTGGTATGGTAATGCGCTTGGTGTATTTGGCGGCGCCCTTGTTGTCAAGCCAGACGACGAGCGCCTGCCCATTCGTGGAAAACCCGAACATGGCGCAGCCACCGGCGCCATCGGCGAGAATTTGATACACGGCGGCGATGTCGTCACCGTAGCTCCACGCTTCGGTGACGGCGAAGGCCGTGACACTGGCAAGCGCCGCCAGCGTGGCGGCCAGGACGAACATGGGCAACGCTTTCATGGTTGGATCCTTGGGTTGCGATTATGATGCCGCGCGGTGTTTGGTTGCGCGCGCGCATTTTTCTGGTGCCACTCTACCACATCCTGCGCCGGTTGTCAAGCGCCGCAGGCGCAGGCGCAGCCGCACTGAAATTCCGCTATAGGGGAACATGCAAACCTGATGTAGCCAACATCTGTGGTGGGTCCTGCGCGTGCGTGGCCGGAGGCGGTCAGGCCCTGACCGTTGCGGCATGCGCGGCTGAGGTAGGGCGGTCATCATGGTTGGATCCTTGGGTTGCGATTATGATGCCGCGCGGTGTTTGGTTGCGCGCGCACGCTGGTGCTACAATGGCGCAACGACGACCGCGGCGGTCAAGGGCCTGACCGCCCTGCCTGTCTGCGCGCCGCGCCGGCGGCTACCGTGGCAGGATCGCCGCAAGGGAATGCGGCTCCCGTTCTTATAGCGGAATTTCAGTTACGCACAAGCACTGCGTTGACAGCCATGGTCCGTTTTTATACTATGTATGGTAACGCACCAACGGATTGGAATAACCATTGCGGAGCAGTGCCGATGAAAGCGCAGGCGTGGTTGTTGGGTGGTATTGCGGTGTGCGTCCTGCCGGCCATGGCCGGCACGCGCTATGTCGCGCTGGATGGCGCGCAGGTTGCGCCCTTTGATGCCTGGAGCAAAGCCGCGACCAACATCCAGACTGCGGTCGATGCCTGCGCCGCCGGCGACACGGTGGTCGTGTCCAACGGCGTGTACGCCAGCGGCGGCCGGCCCGCCCCCGGCCGTTTCATCACCAATCGCGTCACCATTAGCCGCGCCATTGTGCTGCGCAGCCTGGCGGGGCCGGCTGCGACGGCGATTGTGGGCCGGCAGCCGACCGGCTCGAATGCCGTGCGCTGTGTCTACCTGTCGTCCAATGCGGTGGTAGCCGGCTTTACCTTGCGCGCCGGCGCGACCTACAGCGGCGCGGCCTTCATCTTCGAGCGCGTCGGCGCCGGCGCGCTGCTGGACGGTGGCGGCATGCTGTCCAACTGCGTCGTGCGCGATAACCGCACGGATGACGACGGCCCCGGCGTTTTTTGCTGGTATGGCGGCACGCTGCTCGATTGCCTTGTGCGCGACAATGAAACCACGGACGGCGACGGCGGCGGCGCGCGACTGTACCAAGGCGGCACGGTGCGGCACTGCACCTTCATCAACAACAGCGCCTCAAACTGGGGTGGCGGCGGCGTTGAATGCTATCGCAAGGGCGAAATCTATGATTCATTGTTTGCCGGCAACAGCAGTTACTTCGGCGGCGGCCTGCAATTGCACAATGGCGGGCTGGCGTCCAACTGCACGTTTACCGGCAACACCGGGCGCTACGGCGCCGGCGTCGAAGTGCAAGGCAACGGCCGGTTGGTGAATTGCACCATTGCCGCCAACACTGCCGATGTCGGCTGCGCCGGCGCCGCCCTGTATAGTGTCGATGGCGTGCTTGCGGAGAATTGTCTGATCGCCAGCAATTGGGGCTACACCGCCGCAGCGGTCGAAACCTATCGCGGCGGGTTCCTCTCCAATTGCACGCTCCAGGCCAATATCAACGCCTATGGCAACGGTGGCGGCGCGGATTGTTTGGCCACCGCGCTGTTCATGCACTGCAGCTTTATGGACAATCGCGCCGCCAGCGGCGCCGGCATTTATGCCGGCAGTCAGGTGACCTTGGATCACTGCACCATCGCGGACAACGTCAGCGCGATGAATGGCGGCGGTGTGGCGGGCGATTACGGCAATTCTCTCATCAATGCCTGCTGGCTGACCAACAATCGGGCACGCTTTCGCGGCGGCGGCGCGTGCCTCAACGGCAGCGGCTGCGTGCGCAATTGCCTGATTATCGGCAATGCGGCCGAGCAGGGCGGCGGCATCGATGCCTACGGCGCCGTCACCATCGAGAGCAGCACGCTCACTGCCAATCTTGCCTCGAATAGTGGCGGCGGTGTCTGCTGCGCCGGCAACGTCTCGAATATCAATGCCATCATCTATGCCAATGACGCCGCCAACGGCAGCAATTGGTTAAATGTGGATGCCGCGCCACGCTACCTGTTCTCTTGCACGATGCCAGCCCCCACCGGCGCGGTGGATGACACCACCAACATCACCAATGCGCCGGATTTCACCGCCGACCTGCATTTGCAGCCATCGTCGCCGTGCATTGGCGCCGGCACAAGCCTGCCGTGGATGTCTAGCGCGACTGATCTCGACGGCAACCCGCGCATTGTGGATGGCCGGGTTGATGTAGGCTGTTACGCGTATGTGCCCGAACCGGCCGCACTGCTGCTGCTGGCCGGGCTGGCCGGCCTGCTCCGCCGTGACCAGTGCTTTAAACGGAAATTCCGCTATAAGAACGGGAGCCGCCGG
>JAPLST010000269.1:2121-4949 GCA_026398485.1 bacterium | reverse complement strand
GGCGGCGACCTGCAGCACAAGCGGAATCAAATGCGTTTCGGGGTTGTGCCGCTCGGCCAGTTGGCCGTCCGGGTCGGCGCCGGCCGCGTTGAAATAGCGGAAGATGCAGTGCTTGATGCCGTAGGCCGTGTCAAAATCCTGCAGCATGAGCTCGACCATGCGCTTGCTGTGGCCATAGGGATTGAGCGGCGCAATCGGCGTGGCCTCGACAATCGGCACTTTCTGCACATCGCCGTAGGTGGCGCAGGTGGATGAGAAAATAAAATTCTTGATGCCGTGGTCGCGGCAGGCGGTCAGCAACGTCAGCGTCTGGGCAACATTGTTTTGATAATACTCGGCCGGCTTGTCGACCGATTCGCCGACATAGGCAAAGGCCGAAAAATGCATGACTGCGTCAATGGCATGGGTGCTGAAGACACGGTCAAGCACGGCGCGATCCCCAATGCTGCCCTGCACAAAATGCGGGGTGCGCACGGCGTCGCGAAAGCCGCGCGACAAATTGTCGAGGACCACCACGGCATGGCCCTTGTCCATCAGGCGCTTGACGCAATGACTGCCAATGTAGCCGGCGCCGCCAGTAACCAAGATCATGCCATGTCACCAGTTGTCATTAGCGCGGGCGCTTGAACACGATGGCATCTTTGAGGATGCCCGCCAAGTCCCAGCCTTTTGCGCCCAGCGCATTCCATTCAGTAAAGCTTGCCTGCACGGGGAGTTGCACATATTCCCAGGCCATGCGCATCTTCGCCGGTGGTGCGGCGCCCGTGACCGTGCGCATGAACACCAGCGCCTTCATGAATTCGCCGGCGAACACCCAGCCCTGCTCGCCTAGGTCATTCCACTCATAGTTCTGCGCGGCCGGGCGCAGCTGGATGTATTCCCATGTTTCAGGCGGCGCGGGCTGGCCCTCGGCTGGCGCCTTGCGGCAAAAGATGATGGCCTTTTGAAATATGGAAACGTATTGCCAGCCTTGGCTGCCCATGACATTCCAGTCGCTCATGGGTGACAAGAGCGGCAATTGGGCGAACGCCCAGCGCTCGTGCGCGGCCGCGCCATCCTGCCGGAACACAATGGCCTTGCCAAAGGTGCCGAAATAGCACCAGCCCGCGCTGCCCAACTTGTTCCAATCGGCAAACACGGCGGTCTGGGGCAGTTGGGTATAGGCGAAACGCGCGGTCGTGCCGGCGGTCTGCACCGCGCCGGTTTCTGCCGCCACTGCGCGTGCGGCGCCGGGCGCCACCAGCGGCAGCAGCATACACAATACTATGGTGCAGCGGTGCATTGCCCGTTGTTGTTTCATGGTTTGATCTCCTTTGGCTGCGGTTTATATGCCGCCACAGAGCAGTCGCGGCATCCGAAAATACAGGCGTCCAAGGTGCGCAGAATGTCGTGCGTGCCAGGCGCCAGTTGGGCGTGCAGCAGACCGCTGGATTCCGCGCTGGAAAACGGATTGAGATACGCAACGGCCACGGCGGTGAAGCCGGTTTGCCCCAGCCAGTATTCCAAGGTGGCGGGATGCACCGGGCACACATGCGTGGGATCCTTGTGGAATTCCGAGGCGGCGACGCGCAGGCTGAGAATATTCGGCGTTTCCAACAGCAAGACCCCGCCGGGCTTGAGTTTCTTGAACGCCAGCCGCAGCAGGTGCGCGGTCTGCGCAAAGGGCAGGTGCTCGATGACGTGAAACGCGGCAAGGGCGGCATAGGAGTTGTCGCGCGCATGCGCCAATTCGGCAAACAGGTCGCCGTGCTTGACGGCCAGGCCATGTTTGCGGGCGCGCGCCACGGCATGGCGGTTGGAATCCACGCCGTGGGCCAGCATGCCGTGCTGTTCCAGCAAGCCGACAAATTCACCGCGGCCGCAGCCGAGATCCAGAATGCGATCACGGGGTGATGTCACGCAATGCTTGACGATGGCGAGGTAGCGTTCAAGGCGCTGTGTAATGGTTGTTTCATCACCGCGATAGGCATCCTCGAAGGCAAGGTAGACTGCGTCCGACATGCGCAGGGCGCACTCTTTGACGGCGGTGCGTGGCAGCGTGCGTGCGTCAGCCGGGCCGTGCAAAGCGTCCAAGACCAGTTGCACCGCGCTGCGCACCGCGCCGGTTTGCTCGCGCATGCGTTCACATTCGTCGCGCAATGCTTCAAATCCTTTTTCGGCGGTGGCAATGCGCTCGCCCACCGCGCCACTTGACTGCAGCGCGCCAGTGAGTTGCAGCGTCATCTGCTCCGTGCTGCTCACCAGCGCGTCTTGACGCCGCGTCACACCCTGCGTTTCATGTTGCAGCGCGGCACACTGCTGCGCCACTTCGCCAACCTTCTCCGTCACCAACGCCAGTTGCTGCACAACATCATTCTGGCGCGCAAGCACGTCCGTGACGTGGTGTTCCACTGTGTCACAGGTGCGCGCCACGTCATGCATCTGTTGCTGCGCCGCATCCTGCATCTGGTGTCGTTCCGCATCGGTTTCGTGAACATGCTGCATCAGGCCGCGCACCTGGGGCGCGAGCTCCTCCTGCAGTTTGACAATGTCATTGGCGCGGGCATTGTGCGCCGTGAAGGTCGCCTGCGTCACCTGCACCAAATCGTCCTGGCGCTTCACCAAGCCCGCCATGGTGCCGTCCAGCGTCTCGGCCGCGCGCACCACATCATCCTGCCGCCGCACGACGCCATCCACCGCCACGCGCAGGACCGCCATGTTTTGCACCACGTCGTCTTGCCGCGCATTCACGCCCTGCACTGCATCCTGCGCGTGGCGCAGCATGGTCGTGAGTTCATCCTGTGCGTTGCGCAGCGTGGCGGCTAGTTCATCCTGCGCATGACGCAGCA
>JAPLST010000269.1:0-2088 GCA_026398485.1 bacterium | reverse complement strand
CTGCCGGCGCGCCATGCCTTGCTGTTCCTGCGCCATGGCATCGAACGCGTGGGCGGATTCTTCCTGGCGAATCTGGGCCGCGGCCAGCGTCATCTGGGTCGCGTCCAGCGCCTGCTGCAGATGCGCATGTTGCAGGCGCATGTCGGCCAGCATCTGTTCCGAAGAATTGATCCGGCGGTCGATCATGCCCAAGACCGTGCCATGATGATTTTGCATGCGCTGCACAATCTCGACCGCCGCCGTCAATTCCCGGTCAGTCTTGCGCGCGGTTTCATGCTCGCGCTGCAACTGCTGGATATGCGCGGCTTGCTCTTCAATCTGGCGCGCCATCGCCGCGGCATGACGCTCCGCGGCCGCGCTGTCAAGGTGAAAGGCATCCAACGTCCGGACGATGTTGGCATTGACTTCATTCTGCTGGCGGAAGAAATGCGCGACGCAGCGCGACACAAAGCGCTTCAGGGCTTTGAACCGGGACTGCGGGTCGGGCTGCTCCGAGACTGCGTAATGCGCGTGCAAATATTCGTGATATTCAGTGACAGCCGGCATGGTCAGCGTCCCAGCATGGTGTTGTAGACCTGCGCCAACTGGCGCGCAATCTGTGCGGATTGGTAGCGTTGCACGTGCTGCAAGCCCGCCGCGCGGCACTGCTGGCGCAACGCGTCGTCGCCGGCCATGCGCGTAATGGCGTCCGCAAGCGCCGCCACATCACGCGCGTCATCAACAAACAGGGCTGCCGTCCCGCCCGTCTCGGCCAGCGCGGAATTGCGCGCCGTGATGACCGGCGTCCCACAGGCCATGGCTTCAACCACCGGCAAGCCGAAGCCTTCATACAGCGATGGATACACCAGGCAGAGCGCGCCGCCATACATGGCCGGCAGATCGTCTTCGGGCACATACCCAAGGTGCAGCACGCGGTTTTTTGCGCGGGCCAGCAACTCGTCAAACTCGTCGTTCAGCCAGCCCTTCGCGCCCGCCACCACCAGGGGAATCGCGCCGTCCGCCGCCAATGCCGCCGCCACCGCCGTGCGCACATTCTTGCGTGGCTCAAGGCTTGCCAGAAACAGCAGGTAACGCTCCGGCAGCTTGTACTTTGTGCGCACCCGCGCAATCTGCTTGGGCGCGCACGGCCGGTAGCGCGCATCGTCATAGGCGCACGGCACCACCACCACGCGTTCGGGCGCAACGTGCATCAGCCGCAGCATGTCGCCGCGGGTGTGCTCTGAAATCGCCGCAAACCACGCGCCCCGCTGCACGGCGGCGCTGATGTTGCTGCGGCAATGCATGATGGTCTCCTGCGTGTGGAATTGCGGATGCGTCATGAACGACATGTCGTACAGCGTCATCAGCATCAGGCCGCACGGCTCGGGCGGCGTCATCATCCCCATGCTGTGCACCAAATCGACCCCGGCGATAACGCAGGCGGGCGACGAGAAGGCCGGCTGCGGGCCGGTGTCCATGGTCATGTGCGGCACGCGGGGCGCCGGAAAATGGAAACGGGTGCCGTATTCGGGATGCACAAACGTGCCAAAGCCCGGCATCAGGACGAAGCGCATCTGTGGCGGTGGATGTTGTGCAAGGCACTGGACGGTGGTCAGCGTATGCCGGCCCAAGCCTGAAATTTGTTCGCCAATGGCGCGACTGACATCAATCGCAACAATGGACGGAATGGACGAGGTGGACGAGGTGGACGCAGCAGACGCCGCAACCGGCACGGCGCGGCGCGCGGCGCCGGGCGCGCCAATGTCGGCAAGGCGCTGCTTAATGCGCCGCGCGGCATGGCCGATGGTCCAGTGCGCGGCCACATCCGTGGCGGCCCGCGCGCCCTTGCTGCGCGCTTCCTCCTGATGCTCGAAGACGTGCCGCAGCACGTGCCGCAAATGCTCGGGATCCGGGTCGGCCCACTTGAAACCCTTGTAGTACGGGCATTTCGCCACCGCGTCAATCAGCGCGCGGGTGCGGAGTGGATAGGCATTGGCCTCGGTCATGAAGGCCGTCGGCGCGCTCCACATGGTCGAGATGGCCGGCAAGCCGCACGCCATCGCCTCCAAAATGGGCATGCCCCAGCCCTCGCCGCGCGAGGTCAGCACG
>JAPLST010000192.1 GCA_026398485.1 bacterium | reverse complement strand
GTCTCAAAAGCAAATCATAAGTTGTTGCGATAAGCCACGATAGAGAGCGCCACTGGCGCGCGGTGGGTGGGAAAATAAAAAACAGCAGGGGGGCTTGACAAATAAATGAGTTTATAGTATGCTATATCAACTCACATAAGGATGTTTGCTATGAGCACCATGACCGATCAACAACTTTCCCACGCACGCCAGCAGCTGCGCACCCTGGCGCAGGAGTACGCCGCACTGACGGACGAACTGCTCGCCCGCGAGCCGCTGGTGCGCGGCACGCTCAACTGGCACCAGCGCAGTTCGGGCAAGTATCCCGGCATCACGCGCGGCGTGTCTGGCACGGTGGTGGGCCGGCGCGTGAGCTTGGATCACGTGGCTTGGCTGGAACCGTTGCTGGCGCGCCACAAGGCGTATCGCCACGCACAAGCACGCCTGCGCGTGGTGCATGCGCAGGTACTGCAACTGACCGAACAAATTCGTCGGGCGCGGCTTTACGACTACGAGCCGCAGGCTGTGCAACAAGGGTACCTGCGCAAGGTGCGCGCCGAACAGGAGCAGCGTCATGGCGCGTGACAACCACCTGCGGATCGACACCGTCGCGGTCGCCGCCGGCGCCGACGATCTGACCGGCCACGCCGGGCTGTTGGCCATCGTCACTTTTCTGGAACGCACCGGCATCATCCGCCTGGTGCGACAGCGCCTGCCCGCCACCATGAGCGCCAACGGCTACAGCGCGGCCGACATCCTCCTGACCATCTGGGTCAACATCCTCGTCCATCGCGGCGCGGCGACCTTGCAGACGATTGATCATCTGCGCGCCAATCCCGCCGTCCTGCGGCTGCTCAAAATGAAACAGATGCCCTCGGCCACGACCGTCGGCGACTGGCTGCGGCGGATGGCCAATGTCGAACGCACGACGGAAGACGGCGTGCCGGTGTACGATGGTTATGCCGACGGCCTGACGCGCATGCAGAACTGCATGTATGAAATCACGCTGCTGACGCTCAAACGTCTGCGCGCCTTGCTGCCAGACGTACTCGACTACGACGCCGTGACCATCCTCGAAGAAAAAGCCTATGACATGAAAATGTATACGGGTGAGTGGGGAAGCATGGCCTACTGCGCCTTCGTCGGGCGCGTCTGCGTCATGGCCGAAATCGAGCCCGGCAATCATTCGCCCAACGACAAGGTCGTCCGGCGCATGTTGAGCGTGATGCGGCTGTGCAACAAGGCCGGCGTGTGGCCGCGGGGCACGCGCGCCGACTCCGCCAGTTATATTGGCGCGCTGTTTGATTGGTGCGTCAGCAGAGGCGTTACCTTCTACATGCGCACCGACCAGGACGCGGCGGTGCGCGAGACCAATCGCGCCATCACCGCTTGGAACATGATCGACGTGCGCCAGGCCAAGGCCGCGCAGAAAAAAGAAATCTGCGTCGGGCGCAGCGTGCATGCCATGGGCACGGCCGAACACGCCTTCACCTTGGTCACCCAGCGCACCACCGAGATCACCCAACCCGCCCCCGGCGACTTGGCGCCCGAAACGCCCTCCATCGTTCACCGTTACAGTTCGATTGCCACCAACGATCCGCAGCTCAGTGACGCCGCGGTGATCGAGTTTTACAATGCGCGCGGCGAAGAAGAAAACCGCCACAAAGAACTCAAGGATGATTTTGGCCTCAAACGCCTGCCGTGCCGCGGCCCGAAGGGGCTCGCGCCCAACCGCATTTATGGCTATGCCTGCGTGATGCTGTACAATCTGATGGAAATCTACAAGAAAGAATGTCTGGGGGTGGAGACCATGACGTTGCGCTTGCCGACCATCCGCGAACGTTTTATCGCCCTGCCGGCCAAGGTCACGTTGCACGGCCACACCCTGACGGTGACGTTGGCGCGCGGCGCGCAGGAGCAGGCGTGGTGGTTGGAAGATTTGGTACAACTAATGCGGCAGGAGTTGAAGGCGTGGGTTGTGCCGGTGGTGGCGCCGATGTTGTGGGCCAGCATCTATCGGCGCGAATAGAAAGCTCGTACCAGAGCGGTCACGCGCCGTGGCGCCTTCGGGCGGGCACGGGCGGGACGGGTTTGCCTGCACGCGATTTTGGGCACCCCTCCGACGCACGCCACGCCCGTTGTGACGCGAAAATCCGACTTTCGAACCATTTGATGAGCCGCGCGCCTGCAGCCGGACGATCGACCACCGCCGGATCTGGGGGTTTCGCGCCCCTTGACAAATCGGCGCGGTTATGCTACAGTTGTGCAAACGGTTGCACCACATGGGTTTTATGGGGTGTACTAAAATTAACTTAACTTAGTGCTATAGGAGAGAAGTATGCGAATCACGTCTTTGATTGCAGCGGCTGTCTTAACCGTCATGGCTGGCGTTGCCACCGCCGCCGTGAGTTTCACCATTGATGGGGCAGCCATGTGGAATGGCTACATGAATGTCCTCGATCTTGGCGGGGTATTTCAGTGGGGCAGTGGTTGGGGCGTGGCCGATCTGTGCGCCGTGTATTCAGACGGCGGCGCGACCGTCACCTGCTCTCCCAACAATATCAACGACATCGCCGCTTATTGGTACACTATTGTCCCAGGCGCGACGAACGGCAACAAGATCATGGAAGGCAACGTGTATGCTGAGCCGGCGACCGGACTGTACAACGGCGCAACGATCGTTTTTGCTGGCTCGGTTACGAGTTTTACCCTGTCGAACAGCCATACGCTCGTCGCGTTCATCAAGGACTTTGCGCCGGACTACAGTTCCTTTGTGGATCAATCGGTTGCCATCACCTCAACCGGTAATTTCTCGATTAATCTGGCCACCATCAATGACCCGACCCGCCATGTTCAGTGGGGCCTGCAAATAAAAGGGGTGGATGTCTGGATCACAGATGCTGCCCCCTTTGGCAACGCGGTGATCAAGGCCATACCCGAGCCGGCGACAATGATGCTGGCTGGCATTGGCGTTATCGGCATGCTGGCCGCGCGCCGGAAATAATCCGTTTTTGCTTCCCCCGATCCCGCCGCCGGCGGGATCGGGGGAGCAACACCACCAACAAACCGGCGCATCCCGGGATTTGCATGGCCATTAATTGGCCTTTTTTTATTGTACTTGATTCGCATGCAGAGACCCCCACACCACGCTTCTAAAGTGATTCAGAGCATGTGAATATCCAATATCCAACAAGGAATGACCAATGATGAAGTTCTACGCAGATATTTCACCCTTGGATATTGAGTGTTCGATATTGGATATTCATCATCTCGTCTGCCAGACCCCCCGCGATCCCGCCGGCGGCGATCGGCGGGGTGCCAGATTTGAGAGAACGTCGCGTGGCAGCATCCGCGGCGTGCCCCGCGGCTACAAAAACGGCAGCAGCC
>JAPLST010000510.1 GCA_026398485.1 bacterium | reverse complement strand
GGCGCGCCACCACGCCACCCCGGTCAATGCCACGGCCAGCATGCCGGCCAGCGCCGTCATGCAGCCGGCTTCCACCACGATGCGCAGGTAAACATTATGCACGCGCGCAAATTGAAACAAGTCGTCCGTCGAACGAAACGCGCTGTAGCGTTGCTCAAACAAACCGCAACCGATGCCCCACAACGGCTGGCTGCGCGCGATATTCCAGGCCGTGGACCAATGATCCTGCCGGCCGGCAAAGATGCTGCGCAGGGCCGTGTGCCAGTCCTGCCACACGCTGCGCCGCATACTATCTTGCACGCGCGCAATGCCCGGCAGATGGATGACGGCCGACGTCACCGATGCCGGCGCCAGCCGGCGCACCGCCAGCACCATGGCGCAGCAGGCCAGCAGCATGACGCACACCAGCGCCAGCGTGTGGTGCAACCGCCGCCGGGCCATGCGCCATAGCCACGCCAGCAGCCACAGCCCGCCGGCGCCCGCCAGCAGCACAAGGTTGATGCGACAACCACTGAGCACAATCGTGACCAGCTGCAGCGGCAGGATCAGCGCCAGCGCGAGCCGCGCGCGGCGCGTGCGACAGGTGCGCAGCAACAGCAGGTTCACCAAGACCAGCAGGGTCATGGTATCCGCCAAGACGGCCGGCGAGGAGCAAGTCGCATTGATCCGGCGTTCCAGTTGATACTGGCCGACCATGCAGCGGCGCGTCACATAAGAGTAGATGCCAAAGAGGGCCATCAGCACGCTGCAGCATTGCGCGCTCCACGCCAGCCGGCGGATGTCGCGCAGCCGCAGGCGCGCGGCCAGGCAGCCAAAGGTCGCCAGCGCCAAGGCCCAGACCCAGAGGTAGCGCAGCGGCACATAGCGATTGCGGTCATCGAGGAGCGGTGCAATCCGCAGCATCTGCCACAACTCATCCAGGGCCGCCGGTTGCGTCAGGACGACATGTGCCAGCACGCCGCAGACGCCCGCCACCCCAAGACAAATGAAGAAAAGCCGGCACGCAAAAGAAAGCCATGGCTGCGCATGCGGCGGGTCGCGCCGCAGCATGCGCAGCGCCGTCGCACCGCACACCGCTGCCGGCCCAAGACAGGCCAACTTGATGACCGGCTGTGGCAGCCATTGGTGGACCGTATTGAACAGCAGCACCGTGGCCGGCAACCAGAACACGACACTGCGCGGCCACCGGCTGGCCACGCTGGTCAGAAGGAGCGCGCTGGTGGTGGCGCACAGCCACACCAATGGCACGGGATAGGCCATGAGGGCCCACACATACCACGGCAGAAAAGCCGCCAAGACGGCGATGCGCACCACGCGCTGCAGGCGGTATCCAGCATCAGTACCGGTCATGGCGTTAGTATAGCGCAAACGGTGCAAAGCTGCAATGCGCATGGCGGCGGTTCTATACCGCTGGCGCCCCACCGATCTCAGCTGGCGGCGGGATCGTGGGGGTCTGGCGGAAGATGAGGATGAATATCCAATATTGAACACTCAATAGCCAATGATTTTTTATTAATTTTTACGCCGCGAACAAATTATTGGGCATTCCTTGAAATTCCGATAGAGGGGAAAATGCAAACCTGACGCAGCCAAATCCGTTGTGGGTCCTGCGCGTGCGTGGCCGGCGGGTGAGGTAGGGCGGTCAGGCCCTGACCGCCGTTGCTGCATGCGCGCGCACGCCGGTGCTACAATGGCGCAACGACGACCGCGGCGGTCAAGGGCCTGAGCCCTACCTGTCGCGCGCGCTACGCCGGCGGCTCCCGTGGCAGGATCGCCGCAAGGTCTGCGGGGAGGCCAGCCGCAGAAATCCGCACGGCGTCCGGCGGCGGCAGTGCCACACCATAATTTGTTGCGCAACGAAACAAATTACGGCAGGCCGGTTGACAAATTGCACTCACTCATGATATACTACAGGTAAACAACACGGCGTTGTTTCCTGTGCAGCCCGTCACCCGCGTGACCTAACGTTCATCGAGAGAAAATCATGTTTGCCCGTCATGCCACCGCCCTCAGTTGTGTCGTGTGTTTTGCCGCCACCCTCGTCTTCGGCGCCTATTGGACCGAAAAGACCTCGAACCCGGCCCGCTTCCCCTATGAAGTCGGCACCGCCACTGCGCGCCAAATGGATCTGCCGATCCCGGTCGCGACCAATCGCACTTTTGTCGCCTACCAAAACAGTGCCGGCGGACAGGTCATAGGCACGGCTTACCAGACCAACATGGTCATCTGGTCGGCGGCTGATCCGCGCTATGGCGAGGAAGGCTACTGGCCGACCTATCAAAGCGCCTCGGTCTATGCCAATGGCAAATATTACATTTGCGGCGGGGTTGGCCCGAACGCGAATCTTGCCAATATCTACGGCGTCAACGGGCAGAATGGCCAATCCATCTCGATGGGCTATATGTGGCCGAGTAATTCCTGGCCGAATGGCGACGGCTACAGCTACAATCGCCAGGCTGGCTTTGCCGCCTACGATCCTGCCAGCGACACGTGGCAACCCGCCTCGTGGCTGCCGGCCGATTTGAACGGCTATTGCATCGAAAGCGGCAGTGACCCGGCGCCGGGGGATCTCAGTTTCTGGGGCGGCGGGTGCGATACGCAGAAGCTCCTGATCGCCGGCACACCCGGACAGGTTCGCGAAGACGTGAAGCGGCGGCTGGAAATCTTCATGCCCGGCGGCTATCCGCATTGGGCTGGCTACTGCGCCGTCTTCGACCCCAACAAAGGCGTCAATGGCGAATGGACCACCACCGCCGGCGCCAACGCTTTCAGCAGTGGTAACAATGCCCAAATGTATGGCGGCTCCTTGCGCGTTGGCAACAAGATTTATTGCATTGGCGGCAATTACTGGGGACCCGCCAACGCCACGCACATGCAGGTGTACGATCCGGCTTCGAACACCTGGGAGACCTTCGAATACGTCTATAACAAGCAGCTCCAAGCCTTTGGCGTCGCGGCCGTCGGCACGAAAATCTACATGTTCTCCGGCCAGGAACTGCCGACCACCAATTATTCGCCGCATGTCTATATGATTGATGTGGCCAATTACGACAGCATCACCAGCGGCGTGCGCGTGGTCGGCGATGTGGTCATTCCCGTGCTGTACTCCTCAATGGCCTCATGGAAAGGCAAATTATACATTGTGGGCGGCAGCACGCCGCAAGGCCCGACCAATGTCTTTCAAGTGTTCAATCCGGCGACCGAGGCGACGATCCTGAGCGCGGAAACGCTGCCGGTCAACGCCACGGCGGCATCCTGCTCGGTCAGTCCGTCGGGCACGTTCTACTTTGGCGGCGCCATGCGCATGGTCGATCCGGTCAGTGGCTGGCTGGTCAACTCCAGCCGCTTGTGGGCCGGGCCGATGCCGGAACAGGACATATTCATCGCGCCGAACGTGTTCTCGTTCTGGCAGGCGACCAATGATTTGACCCTGCGGTTTGACAACAACACCGGCCTGCCGATTGCCTGCACCAACACGCCGACCCAAGGCTGGATTTCAGTGGTGCCCGGCGTGGTGACAGTGCCGGGCGGCACCACCGTGTACGCCACCGTAACGATCAATCGCGCCATGATCAACGGCCCGACCAATGCCGGCATCAACATTACCTGGGGCAGCGGCAGCTCGTATGTGCCGGTGCTGGCCGACACGCCGCGGCCGGTCGCTGAATTGACGCCGACGTCAACCATCACCTTGCAGCCGCGCACCAAGTCGTTCGTCCTCGGCAACAGCGGCGCGGCCACGACCATCACGCCGGTGACCGGCGTCTTGGCCCCCGGCGAGACGACCACCGTCAGCTTCACCGTGACGGCCGCCGCGCCGCGCCCGAGCGTTGGCGTCATTCAGGTGGCCTACAATGCCTACAACGGCGCGCCCGCCACGTTTGCCATCAGTAACTACCCGGCGAACTTTTATGTGTCGGCCAGCGGCAACAATGCCAACGACGGCCTGAGCTGGCCAACGGCCTGGCGCACGATTGCGTACGGCCTCAGCCTCAGCAACACGCCCAACGGCAGCGTGGACGAGGGCGCCATCACCTTGCATGTCGGCCCCGGCACGTACGCCAATGAATGCTCAACTCCCGGCACCAATCTGTGGTCGCTGCAGGTGAACAACCGCAGTTACCTGAGCGTCCTCGGCGCCGGCGCGCAGCAAAGCATCATTGTCCCCGGCACCTGCGTCTGGCCGCTGGTGCGCTACGAGAGTGATCGCGTGCCGTCACGCTGCCCGCTCGAACTGCGCGACTGCAAAGATGTCGAATTCAGCGGCTTCACGATTGTGGCCACCAATCCGCCGGCGCAAGCACTCTCCAATGTCTGGGACAGCTTCTGCGCCATCGTTGGCATCCAGAATCCCAATGGGCTTTATCTGCACGACCTCTACCTTGACGGCAGCTAGCGTGACGGGCCCGCACGGTGCGCGCTTCGAGAATATTCTGTTGCGTGGCGGCCAGCGCGCCTTCCAGCACAATAACTACGGCTATACCTCAAACACCGGCAATACGGGGCCCGTCTTGATCACCCATTGCACCTTTGTCGAGCAATGCAATCCAGGCGGACCGGTGAACGGCGTCCTGGTCTACAACGATCTCGATCCGAGCTATGCGCCCACGTACCTTCTTGAGGACAACATTTTCGGCGACATGCCCAATGCGTTGCGGCCCGAAGCGATCTCAGCCATCGGCTTGGATCCGAATCGCATGACGACCGCCTTGGGCGAATATCAAATGCAGGCCTATTCAAACCAATTCTGGTCGATTGGCGTGCCGGTTCCCGGCGAGAATTTTTGGAATGCCAATGTCATTGTCGATGACGGCGTGAGTATCTTAAACTACACCAACGAAGTGCCGGCATTCGAGACCGTCGGCGGCCTGCCGTACTCGACCCAGCTCGAGACGGCCTATGGCACGCGCGACGTCGGCTGGAACGTCGTGCCCGAGCCGGCCGCGCTGGGCATCGCCGCCTTGGCCCTGCTGGCCCTGCGGCGGCGGCGCTGAGCGGCGTCTGCTGATTGACAAAAAGAGCGCGGGCAGGTTGCCCGCGCTCTTTTCTTTGGGAGGTTCAACGATCAGGGGTCGGGGAATGCGAATATCGAATATCCAACAAGGAATTTCCAATAATGAAGTTCTGCGCAGATACTTCAGCCTTGGGTATTGAGTGTTCGATATTGGATATTCAGCAGGATTCAGGTCTTGACTTCGTACTTCTTCAATCGTTGATCGTCAAGCTTCAATCGCAGTGATTGATCCCGCCGTTGGCGGGACTCCAAACAGCGCGTGACTATTAAGGAGTGTAGATGGATGAAGTGCGGCATGGAAACGGGTTCAGGCCTTCACTTTGTTATTGGATGTTGAGTATCGCGGTTCTTCACTCTTTTCTGTGTTCTTTCCTTCATCATTGGAAATTCCTTGTTCGATATTGGATATTCATCAGCGATCAGGGCTCAGTAACCTTCCATTCCTCCATTCCTCCATTCCTCCATTCTTCCATCCCTCCATGCGAGTCGCCGGATCTGGTGGCCGCGCGTTGCTGGCCGCGTGCTGGCCGCGCGTTGCGCTTGTGCTGTGCGCATAAAAACGCTACAATCAACCTTTCTGCTATTCTTGCTTTAAGGAGCGACTGCGACATGATCGTCACCACACGCACAGCGCCTCATAATGCGGCCGGCATGCCGCAGCCGTGGGGTTTGTATGATCCGGCCTACGAGCACGACAGTTGCGGCGTCGGCTTTGTCGCCCAGCTGGACGGCACGGCAACGCATGCCCTGCTGGACAAGGCGGTGCATGTCTTGATCAACCTGGAACACCGCGGCGCGGTCGGCGGCGACAAGTCCACCGGTGACGGCGCCGGCTTGCTGATGCAGATTCCGGACGAGTTTCTGCGCGACGCATTTCAGGCGCGCGGCGTGGCCCTGCCGGTGCGCGGCGACTATGCGATCGGCATGGTGTTTTTGCCGGCCGAGCCCGCCCGCGCGCAGCGCTGCCAGCAGGCCTTTGAAGCGATCATTGCGGCCGAAGGCGGCGCACTGCTCGGTTGGCGCGACGTGCCCGTCGTTGCCGACGGCTTGGGCGTGATGGCCTTGTCAACCCTGCCGCTGATCAAGCAAATCGCGCTGGGGCGCGGCGCCATTGCGCCCGCCGCCTTCGAGCGCAAATTGTATGTCATCCGCCGCCTGATTGAAAAAGAAGTTGCCCGCTGGGGCGACGGCGATTACAGCCAGTTCTACATCCCCAGCCTTTCGAGCGTGACCCTGGTCTACAAAGGCATGCTGACGGGCACGCAACTGCTGACCTTCTTTCCTGATTTTCACGATGCGCGCTTCAGCTCCGCCTTTGCGATTGTGCACCAGCGCTTCAGCACCAACACGCTGCCGACCTGGAGCCTGGCCCAGCCCTTCCGCCATGTCGCGCACAACGGCGAGATCAACACCCTGCGCGGCAATGCCAACCGCATGCGCGCCCTAAGCGCCTTGTTTGCCTCGCCGCTGTTCGGCGGGGACATTGAGAAGATCAAGCCGATTATTGTTGACGGTGGCAGCGATTCGGCCATGTTTGACAATGCGCTCGAGTTGCTGATCATGGCCGGGCGTTCGCTGCCGCACGCGGCGATGATGATGGTGCCCGAGGCGTGGGGCCCGAAATACATGATGAGCGAGGACAAGCGCGCGTTCTACGAATATCATGCCGCGATCATGGAGCCGTGGGACGGGCCGGCCGCGATGGTCATCACCGACGGGCGCTACATTGGTGCGCTGCTCGACCGCAACGGCTTGCGCCCGGCGCGCTACACCGTCACGCGCGACGGCCTGATCGTGATGGCCTCGGAGACCGGCGCGCTCGAAATCCCCGGCGCGAATATTCTCAAACGCGGCCGGCTTCAGCCCGGCAAAATGTTCCTGGTCGACTTGCAGCAGCACCGCATTGTCTCCGACGTCGAAATCAAGGCGACCATTTCACGCCAGCAGCCGTATCGCCGCTGGGTGCGCGAAAACGCCATAAATTTGCGCGGCCTGTTTGCCCCGGCGGACATGCCGGCCACCTCGCCGGCGGCGCTCTTGCGCGCCCAGCACGCCTTTGGCTATACCGAGGAGGAACTGAAGCTGATCATCGCGCCGATGGCGTCGCAAGGGCAGGAGCCGATCGGCTCGATGGGCAATGACGCCGCCTTGGCCGTCTTCTCAAAACGCGCCCGCTCCGTCTTTGATTACTTCAAACAATTGTTCGCCCAGGTGACCAATCCGCCGATCGACCCGCTGCGCGAAGAGCTGGTCATGTCGCTGATGAGCTTCATCGGCCGGGTCGGCAATATTCTTGATGAAACGCCCGTGCACTGCCGCCAGCTCAAGCTCAGCCATCCGCTCCTGACGCCCGACGACCTGGCGCGCCTGCGCAACGCCAAGCATCCCGACATTGTCGTGCATGAGCTGGCCATGCTGTTCCCGGCCCATGGTGACGGCGAGGCGCTCGCGGCCGCGCTGGATGCGCTGTGCGTGCAGGGCGCGGAGGCCGTGCGCAACGGCGCCACCATTTTGATGCTGAGCGACCGCGGGCTCGACGCCACCCACGTGCCGATCCCCGCCTTGCTGGCTACCGCCGGCCTGCATCATCATTTGATCCGCGAGGGTTTGCGGACGATGGCCGGCATCGTGGTCGAGACCGGCGAAGCCCGCGAAGTCAATCATTTCTGCCTGCTGATCGGCTACGGCGCCAGCGCGATCTGCCCGTATCTGGCGCTCGCCACCGTGGGCGACCTGGCCGCGCAGGGCCTGCTCGAAAAACCGATGGAGGCCGAGGCGGCCGCCGATCTCTACATCACCGCCGTCAAAAAAGGCATTCTCAAAACACTGAGCCGGATGGGCATTTCAACCGTGCGCAGTTACCGTGGCGCGCAAATTTTTGAGGCGCTCGGGATCCACCCCGGCGTGATTGCCCGCTACTTCACCGGCACCGCCTCGCGCCTCGGCGGCATCGGCCTCGAAGAAATCGCCCACGAAGCGCAGTTGCGCCACCAGCACGGCTTTCCCGCCCGCGGCACGCCCGCCCCGCTCCTTGATGCCGGCGGCGACTATCTTGCCCGCGTGGACGGTGAAGCCCATCTGTGGACCCCGACTGTTATTTACAAATTGCAGCTCGCCACGCGCGCCAAGGATTACAAGGTCTTCCAAGAATATGCCGGCGCCATTAACGATCAATCCAAGCAGCATTTGACCTTGCGCAGTTTGCTCGGCTTCAAGGCCGGCACCCCCGTGCCGCTCGACGAGGTCGAACCGGTTGAGGCGATTACGAAACGCTTTGTCACGGCCGCCATGTCCTACGGCTCAATCGGCAAGGAGACCCACGAGGCGATTGCCATCGCGCTCAACCGCCTGGGCGGGCGCAGCAATTCGGGCGAAGGCGGCGAGGACCCGGCGCGCTATCTGCCGCTGCCGAACGGCGACCGGCGCAATTCGCGGATCAAGCAGGTGGCCTCGGCCCGTTTTGGCGTCACTGCGGAATATCTGGTCAACGCCGATGAGCTGCAGATCAAGATTGCGCAAGGCGCCAAGCCCGGCGAGGGCGGCCAGTTGCCCGGCCACAAAGTCAGTCCGGACATTGCGCGCGTGCGCCACACCACGCCGTATGTCACCTTGATTTCGCCGCCGCCGCATCATGACATTTACTCGATCGAAGATTTGCAGCAATTGATTTACGACCTGAAAATGGTGAATCCGCGCGCAAATGTTTCGGTCAAGCTCGTGTCGGAAGTGGGCGTCGGCACGATCGCCGCCGGCGTCGCCAAGGCCAAGGCAGACTTGGTGCTGATCGCCGGCTACGACGGCGGCACGGGCGCGTCGCCCTTGACCTCGATCAAGCATTGCGGCCTGCCGTGGGAACTTGGCCTGGCTGAAACACAGCACGCCCTGATCGCCAACCACTTGCGTGACCGCATCATTGTGCAAGCCGACGGCCAGATGCGCACCGGGCGCGACATTGTCATCGCCGCCTTGCTGGGTGCCGAGCAGTTTGGCTTTGGCACCGCCGTGCTGGTCACCTTGGGCTGCATCATGATGCGCAAATGCCATCTGAACACCTGCCCGGTCGGCGTCGCCACCCAGGACGAAACTTTGCGCGCGCGCTTTACCGGCAGTCCTGATTATGTCGAATGTTTCCTGCGTTTCATCGCCCAGGACGTGCGCGAACACATGGCCCGCCTCGGCTTCCGCACCATGGATGAAATGATCGGGCAGGTCGAATTGCTGGACTTCCAGCCGGCGCTCGACCACTGGAAAACGCGCGGCGTGGACTTGCGCACGCTGGTGACGCCGCCGCCCGACGGCCCGCGCCGCTGCATGCGCACCCAGGAGCATGACCTTGCCAAAGCCCTCGATGTCGAGTTGCTCAACTTGGCGGCGCCGGCGCTCGAACATGGCACGGCCGTCTGCCACGACCTGCCAATCCGCAATGTCAATCGCACGGTCGGCGCCATGCTCAGCGGCGAGATCACCCGCCGCCACGGCGCGCAAGGTTTGCCGCCTGACACGCTGCGGTTCAATTTCACCGGCTCGGCCGGCCAGAGCTTTGGCGCGTTTGCCACGCGCGGCGTCACGTTGCGCGTCGAGGGCGACACCAATGACTATCTCGGCAAGGGCCTGTCGGGCGGCAAGCTGATTGTCGTGCCGCCACGCGACGCGCGCTTCGTGCCGCACGAAAATATCATCACCGGCAATGTCGCCTTGTATGGCGCGACCGCCGGTGAAGTCTACATTTACGGCATGGCCGGCGAGCGCTTCGCCGTGCGCAATTCCGGCGCAATTGCCGTCGTCGAGGGCGTCGGCGATCATGGCTGCGAATACATGACCGGCGGGATTGTCGTCGTGCTCGGGCCGACCGGCGTCAATTTCGCCGCCGGCATGAGCGGCGGCATCGCCTATGTCTATGATGACAACGAGCTGCTGGGCACGCGCAGCAATCTCGCCATGGTCGATCTCGAAAGCGTCTGGACCGAGCGCGACAAGCGCCAGTTGCACACGCTGCTCGAACGTCATCTGCAGTACACCGGCAGCGCGCGCGCACGCCTGCTGCTCGACACGTGGGAGACCGCGCATCCGCTGTTCGTCAAGGTCATGCCGATGGACTACAAGCGCGCGCTCGAACGCATCAAGCAGCACGAGTTCAGCGACGACGAGGCCGTCTCGGCCAGCGAAGAAGTCTTCCCGACCCCTTGATCACTTTAACGACGACCCGACCCTGACCTTCCGTTATGGCCAAACCGACCGGTTTCATGGAGTTTCCGCGCGTGGATCCCGCCAAGCAAAAAGTGGCGCAACGCCTCACGCATTACCGCGAGTTCGAGCCGCTCTTGCCGGGCGACGAGCTGACCCGCCAGGCCGCGCGCTGCATGGATTGCGGCATACCCGCCTGCCACCTGTATGGCTGTCCGGTCGTCAACCTGATTCCAGACTGGAACGACCTGCTCTATCGCGGCCACTGGCGGCGCGCGCTCGACTTGCTGCACAAGACCAATAATTTCCCGGAAGTCACCGGCCGTGTCTGCCCGGCGCCGTGCGAGGCCGCCTGCGTCCTGGCGATCAACCAGCCGGCCGTGACGATCAAGCAGATTGAGCTGCAAATCATCGAGCGCGGTTTTCGCGAAGGCTGGGTCGTGCCGCAACGCCCGGCCATGAAGACCGGCAAGAGCGTCGCCATCGTGGGCGCCGGCCCGGCCGGCCTCGCCGCCGCACAACAGCTTGCGCGCCTTGGCCACACCGTCGTCGTGTTTGAAAAAGATGACCGCATCGGCGGTTTGCTGCGCTATGGCATTCCCGATTTCAAGCTCGAAAAATGGATTCTGGATCGACGGCTCGAACAAATGCTGGCCGAAGGTGTGGTCTTCGAGCCGAGCGTCAATGTCGGCCGCGACCTGACTGCGGCGCAACTGCGCGCGCGCTTTGACGCCCTGCTGATCACCGCCGGCGCCGGTGTGCCGCGCGAATTGCCCGTGCCCGGCCGGCACCTGGCCGGCGTGCATTGCGCGATGGAGTTCCTTGCCCAAAACAACCGGCGCATCGCCGGCGAGACGATTCCCAAACCGCAAAGCATTTCCGCCAAGGGCAAGCAGGTGGTCGTCATCGGCGGTGGTGACACCGGCTCTGATTGCATCGGCACATCCCTGCGCCAAGGCGCCACCAGCGTCACCCAACTCGAACTCCTGCCCAAGCCGCCCGACCAGCGCGTGGAACGCAATCCGTGGCCCGAGTGGCCCGGGATTCTGCGCACCTCATCCTCCCAGGAAGAAGGCTGCGAACGCATCTGGAGCGTCGACACCAAGGAATGCATTGGCAGCAATGGTGCGGTCGAAAAGTTGCGCTGCGTCCGGCTGGAATGGTCCGCCGCGGATGCCGCCGGCCGCCGCGCGTGCAAGGAAATACCCAATTCGCATTTTGAATTGCCGGCGCAATTGGCGTTGCTGGCGATGGGGTTTGTGCATGTCGAGCACGGGCCGCTGGTGCAGGATCTGCAATTGCCGCTCGATGCGCGCGGCAACATTCTCGCCGACGAGAACCACATGACGGCCGTGCCGGGCGTGTTCGTCGCCGGCGACGCGCACGTCGGCGCATCGCTGGTCGTGCGCGCCATCAATTTCGGCCGCCGCGCCGCCGCCGGCGTGGATGCCTGGCTGCTGGGCACGTGATCGAACTGCTGGACTATCGCACGCTCAATCAGCGCGTGGTGCATGAACTGATCCCGCGCGCCAAGGAGTTTGTCTGGCTCGCCACCGCTAATCTCAAAGACATGTATATCCACCGCGGCGCGGCGCGCTATCGTTCGTTTCTCGCCGGCTTCAGTGAATTGGCCGCGCGCGGCGTGACGATCCGCATCCTGCACGCCAGCGAGCCGTCGCAGGCGTTTCAACAATCAATCCAGCGCTATAAGAATTTGCAGGACGATGCCATCGAATTGGCGTTGTGCCCGCGTGTGCACATGAAACTGGTGATTGTCGACGGGCTGGCGGCCTATGCCGGCAGCGCCAATATCACCGGCGCCGGTCTCGGTGAAAAGGCCGCGCGCAATCGCAATTTCGAGGTGGGCTGGATCACGGATGAGCACGCTGCGGTCGCGCAGTTGATGCAGTTGTTTGATGATGTCTGGCGCGGCGCGCAGTGCCGCGCCTGCGGCCGGCGCGCCTTCTGCCCGCTGCCGCTGGACAAGCCCTAGTCAACATTGAACATTGAACGTTGGGCGGAAGACAAGGCCGAGCAGCGCCAGCAGGCCCAGCAGCAGTCTGGTAACAAGGAATAAGCCACGGCACGTGCCGTGGATCTGCACGATCCTTTGTAGGCGCGGCACGGCGTGCCGCGTGCAGTCGCAGCATTTGTACAAGAAGTAAAGAAGCTGCGTCAAACGACATGTTCTGTCGTTTGTGGGAGGGACGGCGGCTCGCCGTCCGCGCTGCGCTCCTCTGCATCCCGTTCATCCACTCATCCACCCCTACGCTGCGCTCATCCGCGT
>JAPLST010000186.1 GCA_026398485.1 bacterium | reverse complement strand
TTTTCATAGAGCACCTCAGGTAACGGGTTAAATGTTAGTGTACATTATACACTAACTATTTGCGCCGTGTCAAGCGCCCTGCCATTCGAGGGTGTAGCTCACGATGCCGCCTTATCTATCCCCGAAAACAAAACTGCACCCCGCAAGTGACACAAGTGTTGACACGCGCACGCATCTGTGGTATCATTTAGAAGCGGTGAGAAAAAACAGGTTTTCACATCACCGCCAACCCAGACCGTAAGGCTGCCATGAACCTTGTTGCAATCATCCGCCGCCGCGACCGCCGACCAATCGTCTATTTGATCCTGTGCTGCATGCTATTTGCATGGGTGCCAACCACCCTCTTGTCAGACAGCCCGACGGCGGCAACACCGACTCCGGCCTTGCACCGTCACAGAAGGCCGGGTGCGCGCGACCTGCATTGGCGCCCCGAGTTTGTCGAGGGCGCGGGCGTCATCGCCGGGCATATTGCTGCCACCTTCGAGCAGTTAACAGATTGTAGCGAGCAGACCTCGCGAACAGCACCGGCCACCTTCATGCAGGAGTATGCCGGCGAACTCGCGCGCTTGTGTGTGCCGGCCGCGCGACTGGCACGCTGCCAATCAGTGCCGGGCGCCGCCCGCTATGAACTCACCAGCCGGGTCGGCACGAACGCAGTGCAGATCGGCGTCGCCTTCGGCTGCAATCGCGTCGGGCTGATCGAGACCGTGACGTTTGACCGGCCAGTCGTGCTGCCGGACGGCGCGACCGGCGCCGCCGATACGGCGCTGCCGATCGAGACCGTCATGCGCGCGCTGGCCATGCGGCGGCGCAACGGTGGCTTTGGCACGGAGGATTTGGTGATCACGCGCGCCGCCACCAAAGTCGCGTATGCCAGCCAAGACGCGACCAAGGCGAAATTTAGTTACATGGTGCGCGGCAGCGCGCCGACGGCCTACACCTCGTTTTCCAGCACGGACATCACACAGTTTGTCATCACACCCGAACCATTGTTCGACACCAATGTCGTGGCCCATGCATTCTATCGCCTGTCCACCGGCGTCGTCCCCGGCAACCAGCCGAAGTATCTGCACTATTTCATCTCCCTGAATGCCGCGCACCATCAACACAAGAACGGCTATTTCCTTGCCACGCTGCATGACGGCAGGATTGACTTCACGTACAAAATGGCGTTTGACAACGAGCCGGGTGACATTATGACCGGCGCGCAATACGACGCGCTGCGCACCTGTACTAAAACAAATCAGCCCTTGCGCGGCCTTTGTTTTGGTAGGTATATTTTCGGCATCGGCACAGAGACCCACACGGTCAGCAATGTGGCGCTCTTTGGCCGGATGACCAAGGGCAGCAGCTCGATGACCAGCGTGAAAGTGAAACCCAAATGACCGCGCGGCGTTCTGCACGCAAATATGAACAAGGAGTTAAGGAGTAAAGGAGCAATCGCAATCAACATTTTCTGTCGTCTGGCAACAATAACAAAATGCTGTCTGCTCCTTAACTCATTTACTCTTTGTTAATTTTGGCACAAGCAAAGGAGCAGCCACATGAACATGCCCGTCACCACCACCTTCACCATTGAAGGCTATCGCATCAAGCAGTACAAGGGCGTTGCCCGCGGCATTATTGTGCGCGCCCCGACCATTGCGCAAGGCCTTGTGGGCGGCTTGAAAAGCATTATCGGCGGCAACATCGGCGCCTATACCGAAATGTGCGAGCAAGCACGCGCCCAGGCCTTTGACCTGCTGGTCGAGCACGCGCAGGCAATGGGGGCCAATGCCATCGTCGGTTTGCGCTACGACGCGTCAGATGTTGTCAGCAACAGTTCCGCGACCGAGGTCCTGTGCTACGGCACCGCCGTGGTCATCGAACCGGAAAAATAAACGCACCAAGGAACGCCGTGAGTCGGTAATGCATTAGACTACGTTCTACAACAATGTGCCATAGAATTATATAGTTCGGCGGGGGAAGAGAAATGAATGACTTCGTGCCATCCGAATGGCTGCTTGACTGTGTCGACATGCAGGAGATAGAGTCCACGTGGATCGGCAAGCCTGGCCCCTACGGCATTAGTAGGGAAGGATGGGACAAGCTGAAAGCACAGATGGAAGACGGCGATGTAATTTGGTCCTTTGAGTCGCCGCAAGATTCCTGGCTCCACAGCGCAGGGCGGATGGGATATGCACTCGTACGGAGCGGCAGAGCAATTGACGGGATTGTGACACTGATGAACTGACCGCCGAACCAGAGGTCGGAGGGTAGCGCGTTCCGTTACGCTTCGCGCGAACCCTCAGCCTCGATGTTCGGCAGACGATTTGAAAGGAACATAGTTCGGTGGAAAAGGAGAGAACCATGAAGGTCAAACATACGAATGAGCGGACCTGGATTGAGGGCGTCGAAGGTTTCAGCCCTGGCGAATACGCCAGCAGCGTTCATGGCTCCCAAGCGCGCATTCTGCAGACGCTGGGAGAATCGCTCTCCTATGAAGATCTCATCTGTTACAGCGGCTTCGCCTTCCGCCTGGGCATACACGAGACCTTCTGCCCCAGCGCTGGCCATCCCTGTTGCGGCTTCAGGTGCATCGACGGCTCGAACCGCGCCCTGCCCTGGAACACGAAGTTCTACGACTCGTTTCCGTGGAGCAAGGAAAAGGCCGACCGCAGCGCGTTCGAGGCCGAAGTCCGCGCCGCCGTCATGGCCAGCATTGACCGCGGCGTGCCCGTGCACTACGGATCGGAGGAGGATGGCCTGATCATTGGGTACGGTAACGCTGGCCAGCGCTGGTGGTGCGTTCACCCGTAAGCATACTTCTGCGGCGAAGCGGCCTACGCGCACTGGTTGCATTGGCTGCGCGACATGGAAGCCGGCAAGATAGCCGACCCCACCTCGGGCTTG
>JAPLST010000048.1 GCA_026398485.1 bacterium | reverse complement strand
TATCGCGCCGGTTCGAGCGAACCGGCCGGACTCCCCTTTTCCGCCGTGCTCGAAACCGCCGTGGCACTCGGCGCGCCGCTCATTCGCATCTGGGCCGGCACAAGCAGCACGGCACACACGGATGATGCCCAACGCCGGTATGTCATTGACGACTGTCAGCGCATCTGCCGGATGACGTGCGACGCAGGCATGCGCATCGCCTGCGAGTTTCACGATGGCACGCTGACGGACTCAGCCGAAGCCACGCATGCCTTGCTCCGCGCCGTGGATCATCCGGCCTGCGCCACGTTCTGGCAGCCACCGCACGGCCTGCCGAGCGATGACGCGGCCGCCGGCTTGCGCCTGCTCCTGCCGTGGCTCAGTCATCTGCACGTCTTTCACTGGTGGCCGGATGCCGGCCATCGTCTGCTGCTGGCCAACGGCACGAAGCGCTGGCGCCAGTTTTTTGCCGTGCTGGCGGACGATCCGCGCGACCATTGGGCTTCACTTGAGTTTCTCCCCAACGACGATCCCGGCCTGCTGCCGCAGGAGGCGCAGACGTTGCGCCAGCTTCTGGCCGAAGTCGCCACCACTCAAATGCAAACACGATCTAGTGTAGTGTCTCATAAATAGCGTGACCTAATTGGCAAACGACACGGGCTGGCGTTGGTGACTGCGCCGCAGGCGCTTTGGAGTGCGGCAGTCATACTGCAGCTTTGTTTGTGCGCGCCATGCTCGCAGAAGACGGCCCCGCATGGCTGGCCGCGGCAAAAGCAGGGCACGGCTCCCGCACTCCACAACGGCATGGCGCACCCCGCCGTTTTCAAATCCGCTTCCCTCGACAGAACATAAATAAAGAAGCGTCAGACGCACTACACTATCGGTTCGGGGAATGCGAATATCGAATATCCAATCCCGCCTTTGACGGGACTCCGAGCAGCAAGGAATATCCAATAATTTGTACGCGGCGAACAAATTAATAAATAATCGTGCGCGTTCATTAGATACATCAGTAGAGGTTCCTCATCTTTTCCCGTGGCTTTTCCTTCATCATTGGACATTGAGTGTTCGCTATTGGATATTCAGCGGTTTAGGGTTCGGGGTTCCATCCCTCCATCCCTCCATATCTCCCATGCACCGCGCCGTCGGCAGCGCCAGGCGCCGCACCAGTTTCGTGCTGCGGGCGGCGCTGCTGACACGGAATGCGCGCGGCGACACGCCCACGATCTCATGAAACTTGCGCGCGAAATAATTCGCATCCGAAAAGCCGACCTGCAGGCCAATGTCCGTCACGGACTTGCTGGTGGTGCGCAGCAGAATGATAGCGCGCTGCAGCCGGTGGCGGATCAGATAGGCAACCGGCGCCAAGCCCGTCGCGCGCCGGAATGCCACGTGAAACGCGTTGCGCCCCATCCGCGCCTGGCGCAGGATAACCCAACCCGACGCGCCTGACCTACCCCTGGCTGGCGGGTGGTCTTGCCCGGATGACAGCCTGCAGCTGCTCTCTGCAAATCTCTACGAGCAGTTTGTGCTACCATGCCACGAGCAGTTGTTTACCGCAATGACCATCGGCCGCCGCGGAATG
>JAPLST010000223.1 GCA_026398485.1 bacterium | reverse complement strand
CCGGAGTTGCACGGATTGCGCATCGACCCGTGCCTGCCATCGGCATGGCCCGGCTTCCGTGTGGAACGCAGGTATCGCGGTTGCCGTGTGCAGATCACGGTACACAACAGCCGCGCGGCCGCGCCGGGCGGCGCCCTGCAGGTGGATGGGGTCGCGCTGGATGCCCGGCAGCCACCGGTCGTGCCCGCCACACTGCTGCGCGGCAAAGCCGCCGTGCAGGTCGTCGTCGGTGTGGCCTGAAATTCCGCGGCTCCCACTCCAGTCGCCACCGCCCTTGCGCACCCACCGGCTGCATTGCCGCACCTTAATTTATTTCGTTGCGAAAGAAATTGCCACATAGCGGAATTTCGTGTTTGGCATGACGGACCATCGTTCAGGTTGACTTTTTCCCGGAGTTCTGGCATAATACAGGCAGTGCGTGCGATCACCGCCAACCAAGGAGTAGTATGATTGAGATTTGCATCGGCACACGAGCGCCTGAATTCACACTGCCGGCCAGCAACGGCACCACCATCAGTCTGATGGACTATCGCGACGAAAAATATGTCGTGCTGTATTTTTATCCGCAAGACGCGACCCCGGGCTGCACCCAGGAGGCGATCGCGTTTCGTGACCTGCAAAGCGAGTTTCAGCTGGCCGGTGCCGCCATCCTTGGCGTCAGCACCGACGACCTCGAGTCGCACAGCAAATTCGCGCAGCAATACAACCTGACCTTTCCCCTGCTCAGCGACAGCGACGGCGCCGTCGCCGAGAAATATGGTGTCCGCAAGCCCAGTGAGACAGACGACGCGCAAGCCCGCGCCCAACGCACCACGTTTGTGATCGACAAGCAAGGCAAAATCGTCAAACTATACAAGCACATCAAGTTGCAGTGCCACGCCGACGAAGTGCTCAGCTTCCTGCATGGCAAGCTGGAGCCGGAACTGGCAGCAGTGCAGGAGCAGGCGGGCATTGGCAACAGTGAGTAGTGAGTAGTGACCAGTGACCAGCTGCTTGGAGTCCCGCCAACGGCGTGGATGACCAGTGACCAGTGGCGTCGCGTCCTTGCGGTGATTGCGTGTCTCTGCCCGTAGCCGTCGCACGGCGTGCGGCGTGCAGCACATCGCGCGGAACGCCGTTAAATTCTCGTGCAACACGATAATTTATGGTTGCAGAGGTGCAGAAGTTTTCGACGGTCCCGTGCGCGGTGCCTTCCACCAGATGCTGCGATCCGGCGATCGCAGCTACCTTCAGCCGATCCGGCGATCGGCGCTCCCTTCTCGGCGCGGCGTTCAGCACACCACGGATGTGGAAATGTATACTGCGGCCGGTACCTCTGCCCGTAGCCGTCGCACGGCGTGCAGCACACATCGCGCGGAACGCCGGGTCTGGGCACCTGACGCTGCGGTGGTGCGGTGGCGCAACCGACCTTGACGCAATTCTTTGCATCTGCAGGCGGTAAAGAATCTTCCCGACAATGCCTCAATTGAGGAAGCCATGGAGCGTCTTTTTCTGCTCTTCAAAGTTGAGAAGGGCTGTCGCCAAGCTGATGCAGGCCAGACGGTTTCGCACGCAGAAGCCGAAAAGAGAATGCACCAATGGCTGAAGAGAAATTCTCCTAGGCAATTACCGAATCATCTATCGCTTAAAGAATCATCTGGTGGAAATATTGACCGTCTACCACAGCGCGCGGCTTTTGAATATTGATATCCTAACCAGTCACATCACCTGACCGGCCGTCTGCCAATTTCAACGGCAGACGTGCAAACTCGTTCGCGGCGATTTTCAGTTAATGACGCGTTTGAGGGGATTGAAAGTCCTGCAAACCGCCGCCGGTGATGTGGGCGCTTTTCAGAAGGCGGCGCGGGGCCATGCATTGCGAATTGCCTAATCAATATTCGTTGGCTTGGCAACCAATATCTTTAATTAAAGCTTCGCGCCAGGCACCCCGCATTGGCAAGTATCAATTGCCTATCAAAGCGTCGTATTCACGAGGTTCGACGCGGAGAGGCTGCCACTCGTTGTTTTCGGCGCGATGCCCAGCATCCGCCACAGTGCCGCGCCAAATCCTTTTGTCTTCTTTGTGCTAAAAGCCACTGTCCAATCGTTGCTTGCGCCCCGCAGCGCAATCTCATAGCCGCTCCAGTTCTGATTGGCAATGATAATGATGATCGCCAGGCAGATCAGCACATCCAGCAATTTAGGTCGCACAAAGCGCATGGCCGTGGCTCCCCTATTGGCGCCGGGCTACTTCTCGGTGATGACCGCGTGGGCGACGACCCACTCGAGCGCTTTGCGCGCGCGGGCTTCCTCGTACAACGCGTCTATGTGGCCTTCGCGCTCGAACATCCGGCGCACCCATGTGATATCGCGGCGGAAGGCCTCGGCGTATTCCTGCAACTGCGGCTGAATGTCTTCTTCGGTCGCGGCAATGGATTCGGCTTCGGCAATCGCATGCAAGATGTACTCCGAGCGCAACTGCATCGCGGCCACTTCCGCCAATTGCTTAGTCATGTCGCCGATTTGTTTTTTGATCTCGTCCTCTTTTTCGCCGGCGCGCAGGCGCCGCTGCGCCTCGCTTTCGACCAGGCGCCGGGTGCGCGACTGCAGGGCGCTGGGCGGCAGCGGCACGTCATGCATGCGCACCAGCGCCTCGGCCGCCAGATCACGCACGCGGCGCTGTTCGTTCGCCTCGCCGTACGACTTGTGGTTCTTCTCGATATCGTCGCGCAAAGCCTGCACGGAGGTCAGGTTCGGGTTGAGTTTCTTGACGAACTCGTCGTCCAGCAACGGCCGCCGCCGCTCTTGCAACTGCCGGCAGGTGACGGAAAACACGATGGTCTTGCCGGCCAGCTCATTGCGAAAATAGTCGGTCGGCGCGGTCACCGTGATCTCCTGCGTTTCGCCGTTCTTCATGCCGGCCAATTGCTCGCCGAAGCCCGGCACCGGCAAGCGCGCGTTGGAGCTGACTTCGGTCCAGGCATTCTCGCGTTTCATCACTTCCTGGCCATCGACCCGGCCGATGTAATCGACCACCAGCCAGTCGCCAAACTGGGCCGCGCGCGCCTCGGCTGGCTCGGCGAAGGTCGCATGCTGGTCCAGCAGGGCATCAATGGTTTTGTCCACATCGGCGGATGCCACCGTGACCGGCCGCTTGCTCAAGGCCAAGCCTTTATAGTTCTTCAAGTGGACGGTCGGCTCGATTTCGAAACTGACCGCGAACTGGAGCGGGCCGTCATCGGGATAGTCGAGTTCTTTGTCAAGTTGCGGCGAGGTGATCGGTTTGAGGGCATGTTTTTTGACCACGGCGCGGATGATCGCCAGCGAAAGGTCTTCGAGGGTCGTGCTGCGCAACACTTTTTTGAATTGTTGCTCGAGCAGCGGGCGCGGCGCCTTGCCGATCCGAAAGCCGGGCAGCTCGGCCTGCTTGCCCAAGCGCGCCACGGTGCGCTCATAGGCGGCGGTCACATCCTCCGCGCCGACGGTGATATCCAGCAGCACTTCGCACGGGGTTTTCGTCTTGATGGTTGCATTGATGGGCATGGGAGTAGTACGTGGAGGTTAAAGGGTTCAGGGGATGCGAATATCGAATATCCAACAAGGAATATTGAAGGTCGAATTATCTGCGCAGAACTTCATCATTGGTTATTCCTTGTTCGATATTCGATATTCATCATGGTTCCGGCGGCGTGTCGGCGGCGTCGGACAGGTCGGGCAGTTCCGGGGTATCGTTGCCATTGCCATTGCCGCTGGCGGGCAGGACGCGCGCGGCGCAGATCAGGCGGTCTTCCTCGGTCAGGCGGAAGGCGCGGACGCCCTGGGTGTTGCGGCCGATCTCGCGGAATTCACTGGCGGAAATGCGCGACAGTTGCCCGCTTTCCGTGACCAGCACGACTTCGTCCGTGTCTTGGACGGTGAAGGCGCTGATGACTTTGCCGTTGCGCGCGGAGGTCTTGATCGTAATCAGGCCGGTGCCGCCGCGACGCTGGCAGCGATATTCGCTGAAGGTGGTGCGCTTGCCATAGCCGTGTTCGGTCAAGACCAGCACGCTGGTGTTTTCATTATCGACGACTTCCATGTCAATGACATAGTCACCTTCGCGCAAGTGAATGCCGCGCACGCCGCGGGTGGTGCGGCCCATTTCGCGGCAGTCTTCCTCGTTGAAGCGGATCGACATGCCGTCGCGGGTGACGACCAGAATGTCATCGCTGCCACTGGTCTGCTTGACGCTGCGCAGGGTGTCGTCGTCATCAAGGTTGATGGCGATAATGCCGCCGCGGCGCGGATTGCTGTAGGCCGACAAATTGGTTTTCTTGACAATGCCTTTGCGGGTGCACATGACAATGTTGCGTTGGTCGTCGAACTCGCGCACGCGCAGCAAGGCGGCGATTTTCTCCTCGTCGCTGACCTGCAGCAGGTTGACAATCGCCTTGCCCTTCGCGTCGCGCGCCATTTGCGGGATCTCATAAACTTTCAGCCAATAGACGCGCCCGTTGGCGGTAAACACCAGCAGGTACTCGTGGGTCGAGGCGGTGAAGACATATTCGACAAAGTCCTCTTCTTTCATGGCGGCGCCGCGCACGCCGACCCCGCCGCGGTGCTGCGCGCGAAACGCCGCGACCGGGCAGCGCTTGATGTAGCCGCTGTGGGTGACGGTGATGACGGTCGGCTCGTCGGCGATCAAGTCCTCGATTTTCAGGTCATCGACGCGCGCGATGATATCGGTGCGGCGCTCATCGCCGAAGTCCTTTTTCAACTTCTGCAATTCCTCGACGATGATGTTGAGCAGCACTTTGTCGCTGCGCAGAATAGTGTTGAGGTATTCAATCAACTTGAGCAGTTCGGCGAATTCCGCGGCCCAATCCTGGATATTGCCCTCCGTGCCACGATACCAGGTGTAACTGTTGAGGTTGATCGGCCGCATGTCGAGAATCGCGTTGGCCTGAATCTCGGTGAAGTCGAATTGCTTGACCAGGCCGACGCGCGCCTCGTCGCGGCTTTTCGAGGCGCGGATCAGCTTGACGACCTTGTCAATGATATCGAGCGCCTTGAGGAATCCCTCGAGGATGTGGGCGCGCCGCTCGGCCTTGTCGAGGTCGAAGCGGGTGCGCCGCAGGATCACTTCGCGGCGATGCGCAATAAAGCATTCGAGCATCGGCTTCAAGCCCAGGGTGCGCGGCTCGCCGTTGACAATCGAGATCATGATCCCGCCAAAGGTCGTCTGCAACTGGGTGTGCTTGTAGAGCTGGTTCAAGACGATCTCGGGCACTTCCCCGCGTTTCAGCTCGACCATGATGCGGATGCCGTCCTTGTCGGACTCGTCGCGCAAATCGGAAATGCCGCTGATCTTTTTCTCGTTGACCAAGGTGGCGATGCTGGTCACCAAGCTGGCCTTGTTGACCATGTACGGGATTTCGGTGATGATGATGTTTTCCTTGCCCTGCTTGGTCGGCTCGACGCCGGCCTTGCCGCGCAGGCGCAGGCGCCCGCGCCCGGTCGCATACAATTCCTTGATCTCGGCCATGCCGCAGATAATGCCGCCGGTCGGGAAGTCCGGCCCGGGCATGACCTGCATCAGTTCCTCGAGCGTGCAGTGCGGTTTTTTCACGCACAAGATCAGCGCGTCGCACAATTCATTCATGTTGTGCGGCGGCACATTGGTGGCCATGCCGACGGCGATGCCGGCCGTGCCGTTCAGCAGCAACTGTGGCACTTTTGTCGGCAGCACGACGGGCTCATTGGTGGACTCGTCGAAATTAGGGGTGAACTCGACCGTGTTCTTGTCGATGTCCGCCAGGATCTCCTCGGCCAGGGCGGTCAAGCGCGATTCGGTGTAACGGTAAGCCGCGGCGGAGTCGCCATCCAGCGAGCCGAAATTGCCCTGCCCGTCGATCAGCGGATAGCGCAGATTCCACGGCTGGGCCATGCGCACCAGCGTGTCATAGACGGCCATGTCGCCATGCGGATGGTATTTTTTGAGGACTTCGCCGACGACGCCGGCGCACTTGGTGTAGCGCCGGTTGTGCAGCAGGCCTTCGCTGAACATGGCGTAGAGAATGCGGCGATGGACCGGCTTCAAGCCGTCGCGCACATCCGGCAAGGCGCGGCTGACGATCACGCTCATGGCGTAATCCATGAACGACTTCTTCATCTCATCGGCGACGGAGACCGGGACGATTTTCTCATTCTGGGTGTAGATACTCTGATCCATTGTTTCTTACCGTGTAATAATAGTCACTGGGCCACCGGTTCAGATGTCCAGATTGGTCACATATTTGGCGTGCTGCTGAATAAACTCGCGGCGCGGCTCGACTTCGTCGCCCATCAGGACGGTGAACATTTCATCGGCCTCGACGGCATCTTCGATCATGACTTTCAGCAGGGTGCGCTTGGCCGGCTCCATCGTGGTTTCCCACAACTGCAGCGGGTTCATTTCGCCCAAGCCCTTGTAGCGCTGAATCTGCAGGCCCTTGCGGCCGTTGTCGCGCACGCGCTCGAGCAATTCGCTGAGCGAGAACACCGGCCACTCGACCTCGCCGGCCTTCAGCCGCGCCAAGACCGGGCGCACATCGTCGCTCTTCGACTTTTCATCGACCGGCGCGGCCGTCCAGCTGGTCAGGGCCAGGTCGCGCTTGCGCAATTCCTTGGCCAGTTTCTGGATCTGGTTGCTTTCATACAACTCGGTGACATCCATGCGCACGGCCGGTTTTGCGTCCTTGTCGGCGGCGGGCTCGGCGGCGGTGAACAAATCCTCGTTGTCAATCTGGAGTTCGGCGCCGCTCTGCGCCTCGCGTTCCGCGGTCAATTGCTTGAGCTGCTTGTCGTTCAAGACCAGGCGCGTTTCTTTCTCGATCCGCACGCGGTACATCGGCAGGTTGCCGTCGGCGTCCTGGAGGGCGAAGTAGGCGGTCAAGTCGACGCCCTTGCGCTCGAGCGCACGCATGCATTCCTCGAGCTTGACCAGCACATCCAGCAGTTCGCGAAACTGGGGCGGTGTCATCGCCTTCTTCTGGGACGCCGGCGTGCATTCAACGTCTTCGCAGCCGAGATCCAGCAGGTAGGCGTTCATCTCGTTGTCGGTGTTGAGATAGCGCTCCTTGGATTTGCGGCGCACGCGGTACAACGGCGGCTGGGCGATGTACATGTAGCCGCGGCTGATCAGCTCGGGCATTTGGCGGAAGAAAAACGTCAGCAGCAAGGTGCGAATGTGCGAGCCGTCGACATCGGCGTCGGTCATGATGATGACTTTGTGGTAGCGCGCTTTTTCGATGTTGAAGTCGCCGGCGCCGATGCCGGTGCCCATGGCCGTGATCATGGTGCGGATTTCCTCGTTGCCGAGGATTCTGTCCAGGCGCGCTTTTTCAATGTTGAGGATTTTGCCGCGCAACGGCAGGATCGCCTGAAACTTGCGGTCGCGCCCCTGCTTGGCCGAGCCGCCGGCCGAATCGCCCTCGACCAGGTACAGCTCGCACAAGGCCGGGTCGCGTTCCGAGCAATCAGCCAGCTTGCCGGGCAGGGCGGCCGTGTCGAGCACGCCCTTGCGGCGCGTCAGGTCGCGCGCCTTGCGGGCCGCCTCGCGCGCGCGGGCCGCCGTCAGGGCTTTTTCGATCACGCGTCGTGACACGCTCGGGTTCTCCTCGAGGAAGGTGCTCAAGCCGTCATTGACAATCGAGCTGACGATGCCCTCGACTTCGGTGTTGCCGAGCTTGGTCTTGGTCTGGCCCTCGAATTGCGGGTTGGCGACTTTGACCGAGATCACGGCCGTCAAGCCTTCGCGAATGTCGTCGCCGGCCACGCTCAACTTCTCGGCCTTGGCAATCGAACTGTTTTTCACATAGGCATTGATGGTGCGCGTCAGCGCCGAGCGGAAGCCGCTCAGGTGCGTGCCACCCTCGATCGTGTTGATGTTGTTGGCGAAGCTGTAGACGTTTTCCGAGTAGGTCTCGTTGAATTGAATGGCGACTTCGGCCTCAAGGTCGTCGCGCTCCTTGATGAAATAAATCACCTTGTCATGCAGCGGCGTCTTGTTTTTGTTCAAGTACTCGACAAACGAAATAATGCCGCCGTCATACTTGAACTTGTTTTCCTTGCCCTCGACGCGCTCGTCCTTGATGTTGATTTCAAGCCCTTTGTTGAGGAAGGCCAGCTCGCGCAAACGATTGGTCAGCGTGTCGTAATTGATCTCGGTCGTCTCGAAAATCTGGTCGTCGGGCATGAAGGTGATCTTCGTGCCGGTCTTCTTGCTCTTGCCGATTTGCTCGAGCTGGCTGGCGGTGATGCCGCGCTGAAAGCGCATGTGGTAGACAAAGCCGTCGCGCATCACCTCGGCGTCCATCCATTCCGACAAGGCGTTCACGCACGAAACGCCCACGCCGTGCAAGCCGCCCGACACCTTGTAACTCTGCTTGTCAAATTTGCCGCCGGCGTGCAGGGTGGTCAGCACGACCTCGATGGCCGGCTTCTTCATTTTCTGGTGCATGTCGACCGGGATGCCGCGCCCGTTGTCAATCACCGTGACCGAGTTGTCCTGGTGAATAATCACGTCGATCTTGTCGCAATAGCCCGCCAGGGCTTCATCCACCGAGTTGTCCACCACTTCATAGACCAAGTGATGCAAGCCGCGCGTGCCGGTGTCGCCAATGTACATGGCCGGTCGTTTGCGCACCGCCTCGATGCCTTCGAGGACGGTAATCGTGGTGGCGTCATATTTCTGGGCCGTCATACGTGGTTCCAATCTAAATCTTGTGTTGACGCAGGCATGATCCTGCAATATCTATTATTTACCAAGGAAAAAGTATACACAAAACGCCCGAAAAAGTCAACCATGTAAAGTATTGCAAGGCAATACTTTATAATTTAGTGAAGAACAGGTGCTAAAGACACGGGATGCGGCCGGCACATCCGGCTGCACGTGGAAACGAATCCGAAATCGATGTTCAGTATTCGGCTGCTTGGAGTCCCGCCATCCCTCCACTATTCCATCCTTCCATTTCCGGCAGCCGCGGCCGTCCCGCCACCGGCGCATGCGCGTCAACTTACTAATGAATGCGCTTGCTTGGTGTCATGCCAATTGTAGCCGCGGGCGCTGACTGCGGCTGCAGAAACCGCCCTCATCGCGGGCGGCTACAAGGACGCTGCAAAGTATAAACCGCTCTCATTAACAATAGGCGCAAGTTGCTTCTACGATAGATACACTCGCTAAGTTGACGCGCATGCGCCACCGGCGGGACCGCGGATGCTGCGCAGACCACGCCGCGCGACGTTCCCTCAAATTTGGCGCCCCACCGATCGCCGCCGTTGGCGGGATCGGTGGACGCAGAAAACAAATGATGAATGATGAGAGTCCAGCACGCTGCATGTAACACTTAATTGCGGCGACTACGGGCAGAAACACACATACGCGGTGAAGGTCTCCAGCGCGTGCGTGGCCGGCGGGTGAGGTAGGGCGGTCAGGCCCTGACCGCCGTTGCTGCACGCACGCGCACGCCCGAGGGTGAGGTGATAAAATGGCACAGCGACGACCGCGGCGGTCAAGGGCCTGACCGCCCTACCTGTCTGCGCGCCCTACGCCGGCGGCTACCCTGGCAGGATCGCCGCAAGGGAATGCGGTGCCTGTTCTTATAGCGGAATTTTGGTGAGACGAACGCCGGGTTGACAGGCCCCCGCTGCAATACTATACTTTTAGTAATGAGGATGATCCTGCACCGTGCCTATGCAAGTTGTCTGCCGTTGGCGCTGATGGCGGTCGCGCTGGTGCTGCTTTTGGCGGGCGTGGCGACGGTGCGGCGCGCGTTTGAGACCTGGCTTAATTTCACGCCGCGGCCGGCGGCCCAGTTTGCGATTGCCCTTGTTGCGCCACGGGCAACCAACGATGCGTGGGTGGCGAGCGGCTATTGCGGCGCCCAGCGCATTGCGCAGCAACTGGGTGCGCAACTGGCGTTGATTATTGCGAACGAAGACCAGCCGGCGGGTATCGCCGTGGCGTTAAGCAACGCCGCGGTGGCGGGCGCGGATGTGGTCATCGGCCATGGCGGCCAGTTTGTCGAGCCGTGCAAGGCCATCGCGCGGTTGTTTCCGAAAACGAGCTTTGTGGTGGTCGGGGAATATGCCGGCAACGGGCGCAATCTGGGCGCGGTCTCGTTCCGCGATGAAGAGACCGGCTTTCTGGCGGGGTGCTTGGCGGCGAGTTGCACCAGCAACGGGCGGGTGGCCTATGTCGGTGGCATGCCGCTGCAGCACATGCGCCGCAAAGGGATTGCGTTTGCCAAGGGCGCCCGTTTTATCACGCCGGACCTAGTGACGACGGCGGTTTTTGCCGGCTCGTGGGTTGACGGTGCGCGGGCCTGTGCGCTGGGCGATGTGCTGTGCCGGGCGGGCTTTGATGTGGTGTCCGTGGATGCCGACAGCGCGGGTCTCGCGCTGCAGCGCCATCTGGCGGGGCGCGCGCAAGTGATTCCGTGGACCACGACCGACACCATGGCGCCCGAAGCGACGGCCGGGCAGATTGTGCAACGGCCGGATTTGTTGATTGAACATAGTGTCGCGTTGATCTGGCAGGGAACCTGGCAAGGGCGGCAGTATCGTCTGGGTGTGCGTGAGGGTGTCCATGATGTGCTGCTGCGGGCGGCGGCGCTGCCGTTGCCATGCGCGCAGCGCATCTATCATGCACGCGACCTGCTCCGCGCGGGTGATCTGGATGTGGGACACTAAGCGCATGTTTGCACGGATAACAAGCCGCCTGCACGGCCGGCGGCTGCGCCGCGTTCTGCAACGGGTGGTGCCGCAGTCGGTGGCGAGCCGGGTGTATGTCATTTGTGTGCTGTTTGCGTTGTTTTGCAGCGGTATTATTGTCTGGCCGTTGGTGCAACTTTTGGCAGAGCGGCAGGCGCGGGTTTGCACGCAGCACATTACGGCCCACACGGAGTTGACGGCCCAACGGATTGATGCGTATCTTGCGGCGCTGATGGCGCGGCCCGCGGACGTGGTATCCGCGCACAAGAGCTGGAACATGCCGGTGCGGAGGATGCGGGCGCTGCTCAAGGGTTTGCTGCGGCTTGATCGCGCCTGCGAGGAGCTTGCGCTGGTGACGGGCACCGGCACCATCGTGCAGGTGACCCGGCTGGACGCGCAGCCGGCCGGGCGCGTGTTGCATGCGGACAAGATGGTGGTGCATGCCCTGAACGAAGGCGCACCGCAGATCAGTCGCATCATGGTGTGCAGCAACACACAGTTGTGTTTTCTGGAGATGGCGTGGCCGCTGCACACATCCGCGCGCGCACCCGTCGGCGTGCTGTGGGTGCGCTTCAATCTGCACTATGTGCGCAACCTGCTCTCCATCGGCGCGTTGGGTGCGCGCGGGTACCTGTACCTCAGCGACGAGCACACCATCATGCTGGCCCGCGCGACCCATCCTGAGGATGCGACGCATACGCGGCCCGCGTACGGCGAGACGCCCCGCATGTTATGGGAGCTGCCCGTGCGGCACGGGGTCTCGAACGAGGAAATCGTGGCCGTGACGCGCACGTTGCCCAGCACGGGCTGGTCGGTGACGTTGGCGCTGCCGACGGAGGACGTGCTGCAGCCGCAGTACACCATGCTGGCGGGCTTCGGCTTGATCGTGATTGCGATTATCGTGGCTGGGGCGGCCCTGAGCCTGGTCATTGCGCGCTGGCTGACGGTGCCGGTGCGCGCGTTGAGCGCCGCGGCACACGCCATCGGCGCCGGGCATTTTGACACGGTGGCGCCGGCGTTCGGCCACAATGAATTCGGGATCATTGCGGATGCGTTTAACGCGATGACGGTCGGCATTCGCGAGCGGGCCGCGGCGCTGGTGCGCACCCAAGCCTATCTGGCGGCCGCCATCGAGGCTTCGCCCATCGGGATTCTGATTGCGAGCGCGCCGGATGCCCGCCTGACCACCGTCAATCGCGCGGCGGCCCACGTGCTGGGCGTGCCGCCCGCCCAACTGGACAACATGTGCATCGTGGCCGACGCGGCGCTGCCGTGGTCGTGGCCGGAACTGCCCGTGTCACCACTGGCCCACGTGATTGCAGACGGCGCGACCATGCACAATCACGATGCCATCCTGCAGCGCGCGGACGGCAGCCGGCGCACGGTCAGCGTCAACGGCGCGCCCATTCGCGACCAGCACGGCGCGATTTTCGCCGGCGTGTTGATCATCATGGATGTGACCGAGCGGGCCGAAGCACAGCAGAACCTGGAGCAGCGCGACCGGCTGCTCAAATCAACCGCCCTGGGCCTCAGCATTCTCTTGCAGACGGCCGACATCAAGGCCGCCGTGCCGCGCTTCCTGCAGGTGTTTGGGCAGGCCTGCGCGGTTGACCGGGTCTATGTCTTTGAGAACAGCACCGACCCGGCCAGCGGGACGCTCTTGATGAGCCAGCGCGATGAATGGTGCCATGCCGGCGTGGCGGCGGAATTGAGCAATGCGGAACTGCAACAGTTGCCCTACCGGCCGGCGTTTCTGCGCTGGGAGACGGTGCTGGGTGCCGGGCAGGTGATCACCGGCCATGTGCGCGAGTTCCCGGCCGAAGAGCGCGCCGTGCTGGCGCCGCAGGAGATTCAGAGCATCCTGGTCGTGCCGATCCGGCCGGAAGGCCGCTTCTGGGGCTTTATCGGGTTTGACGCCGTGCGCGGCGAGCGGGTCTGGTCGCCCAGTGAAATGGCCATCTTGCGCATCGCCGCGGATTGCCTGGGCGCCGCCATGCAGCGCAGCCAGGCCGCCGATGAGCTGGTCATCATCAAGGAACGCATGGCCACCGTGCTGCGCTCGATGCCCTTGCCGCTCTTTGCCAAAGACGCCGCCGGCCGGTACCTATTGTGCAACGCCGCCTTTTTGGATTTTTTTGGCATGCGCGAGGCGGACGTGCTCGGCAAGACCGTTGCGGAATGCTGGCCGGGCGAGGACGCCGCCGTCTTTCATCAAAAAGATCTGGACGTGATGGCCAACGACAGTCTGCAAGTCTACGAACATCAGCTGCGCAATGCGCAGGGCGACATGCGCCACGTCATTTACACCAAGGCCTGTTTTCACGACGCGCACGGTGCCGTCGCCGGCGTGGTCGGCACGATCATGGACATCACCGATCGCGCGCGCGCCGAGCTGGAGCGCCTGGGGCTGGAACGCCAGATGCAGCATGCCCAAAAGCTCGAGAGCCTGGGCATTCTGGCCGGCGGCATCGCCCATGATTTCAACAACATGTTGATGGCCATGCTCGGCAATCTTGATCTGGCGCAAATGACCTTGACGCCCACCTCGCCCGCCTGGCCCAGTCTCGAGGAAGCGCTGAATGCGGCGCGCCGTGCCGCCGACCTCACCCGCCAGCTGCTGGCCTATTCCGGCAAAGGCCATTTTGAAGTCACCGTGGTCGACGTGCGCGCGCTGGCCGGGGAAATGGCGCGCTTGATCGATGTCAGCATTACCAAGCGCGCGGTCGTCCGCTATGATTTCGCCGACAACGTGCCGTGCATTCGCGCCGATGCCACCCAAATCCGCCAGGTGATCATGAATTTCGTGACGAATGCCTCGGAAGCGCTCGGCGAGACCGCCGGGACGATCGTGCTGTCCGTCCGCGCGCGGCACTGCACCGCCGCCATGCTGCACGATGCGCTGCCGCCCGGTGAGCACGCCGAAGGCACCTATGTTGAACTCGCCGTCAGTGACACGGGCTGCGGCATGGATGCCGCCACCATTCAACGGGTGTTCGACCCGTTCTTCACCACCAAGCTAACCGGGCGCGGGCTGGGTATGGCCGCGGTGCTCGGCATTGTGCGCGGCCATCACGGCGCGTTGCATATCGCCAGCACACCCGGGCGTGGCACCACGGTGCGCGTGCTGTTTCCGGCCGCGGACGCGCCGGATGCTGCGCGCGCCGCGGCTGCGCCGGTGGCAACGTCGCCGTGGATCGCCCGCGGCACGGTGCTCATTGCCGATGACGAGACCAATGTGCGGACGGTGATGGCCCGCATGATCCAGACGCTCGGCTTTGACGTGTTGACCGCCACCAATGGCGACCAGGCGCTCGCCTTGTACCGCGCCCACCACGCGGCGGTGGTGGCCGTCATTCTGGATTACGCCATGCCCTGCCGCGACGGCTACGAAACACTGGCCGCCGTGCGGGCCATCAATCCGGCTGCCATTGTCATCATTTCCAGCGGCTACATTGAAGAGGATGTCACGCGCCATTTCCAGGACATCACGCCCAACGCCTACATCCAGAAGCCTTTCACGGTGGCGCGCTTGCGCACGGCGTTGCGCACCGCCCTGCAGCCAAACATTGAGTGATGAGTGATGAGTAGTGAGTAGTGAGTGTAGAACAAGAAACATATCAACTGGTGCATGCGGCATTCTGGACATTCATCACTCATCATTCATCATTTCTCCTGAATCCTGAACCTTAATGAATATCCACTATCGAACACTCAATATCCAAGTGCGAAGTATCTGCGCAGAACTCTGCTTGGAGTCCCGTCAAAGGCGGGATTGGATGTTCGATATTCCGCTGCTTCTTCCCCCGAACCCTGAACCCTGAAACGCTGAACTCTGAACGCTGAACGATGAACGCATTAGTGAAAAACGCAGCATCTGCGCTGACTTCAGCGTTCAGCGTTCAGACTTCATACTTTCCTGAACCCTGAACCCTGAGCCCTGCTACTGCCCCTGCCCGCTGATCACCACCCAGATCGTCTTCAACAAAATGCGCCCGTCCAAGGCCGGGCTCCAGGTGTCGATATATTTCAAATCGCAGGCCACCCAGTCTGCATTCGGCAACTGCGTCCGGCCACTCACTTGCCACAAGCCGGTCATGCCCGGTTTCATGGAACAGCGCCGCCGTTCCCACAATTGAAACTTGTCCACTTCTGCCGGCAAGGCCGGGCGCGGCCCGACCAGGCTCATGTCGCCAATCAGCACATTCCACAATTGCGGCAGCTCGTCAATGCTGAACCGCCGCAGCACGCGGCCGAACGGGGTGATGCGCGGGTCGTGGCGCAGCTTGAACGCCCAGCCCTGCAGCTCGTTGGCCTGCTCCAGCGCCGCCCGCATGGTCTCGGCCTGCGCCACCATCGAGCGGAATTTGACCATGGCAAAAACGCGCCCGCTCTGGCCCACCCGCGCCTGGCGGATCAGTACCGGGCCGCGTGACGTCAGCCGGATACCCAGCGCAATCACCAGCAAGAATGGCAGGCCCGCCAGCAGCAGCAGCGCCGCGACACTCCGGTCAAAAAATAATTTCATCGTCAGGGCCGCGAAATTCCGCGTCGTCGGATGCAGCTCGATCACCGGCGCGCCATCAATGATTTCCGTCGACATCTTGCAGATCAGCGGCTGATACAGATCGACGATAATGCGCGTCGTCAGGCCCAGCTGCTCGCAGACATACAACATGGTTGGCGCGGCGGCATACGCGCCGGGCGCCGGCGCCAGGATCACTTCATCGACGGGCTGCTGCGTCAGGGCCGCAGCAAAGACGTCGGCCTGCATACCCTGCCACGGCAGGCGTTGCACCACCTGCACGCCCCAGTCGCGGTAGTGCTCGATCAAGCGGTCGGCCAAGGCGCTCATCTGTTCGTCGGCCACGACAACCACCGCATGCTGGTACTCCGGCTGCTGGTGCAGGCGCACCAAGACGCGCCGCATGATGCTCTCTTTCAGCCACAGCGCCAGCGTGATCCAGATGCCCATGCCGACGATCACCACGCGCGCAATGAACTGCTGCTTGAACACAAAAATAAACAGAATCAGGAGGGCCGTGCTGAGGAACGATGCTTTGACGATGGTGACCCGCCGCGAGCGGGTGTGGCGCGGATCGTACAAGTCATAATAGCCCCAGCGATTCAACGCCAGCGGCCACAACACGGCGCAGGTCGGAAACAGCCACAGATACTCGCGCAACAAATGGCTTTCGTCATACGGCACCATCTCGGGCAGCCACCACGGCAGCACGTCCACGCCGCCGTTCAACAGCAGCGCCAGCAGCGAGCGCGTGTAATAGGCTGCCACCAAGGCCAGCATGGCCAGCGCCATATCCAGCAGCAGATTCAGGCGCAGAAACACATATTGGCGCTCGCGGATCATCTCAAATGGTGGCGCGGCTGAGCCGTTCGGTGACGGCCGTCACGCTGATGCCCTCGTCCCAGACGCCATTCTCGAAAATGCTGATTTTCCCGGTCTCCTCGCTGACGCAAATGACCAGCGCGTCGGTCTCTTCACTCATGCCCAGGGCGGCGCGATGGCGCGTGCCCATCAACTGCGAAAGCGGATTGTTGGACAAGGGGAAAATGCAGGACGCCGCCAGAAGCCGGCCGTTCTCGATGATCACGCCGCCGTCATGCAACGGATTCTTGGGAAAGAAAATGCTGATCAGCATCGCCGCGCTGATCTCGCTGTCAAGGGTGATCCCGGTGTTGGCATAACCGCGCAGGCCGACGGTGCGCTCAATCGCCAGCAGCGCGCCAATCTGCTTGTTGGCCAGCACGCGCACGGCCTCGCGCACCGGCTCGGCCATGGATTTCGAGCCGAGCACGTTGCCGACAAACGTCTGCCGCCCAATCTGCATCAGCGCCCGGCGCAGCTCCGGCGCAAACATGACAATCATGGAAAACACCACGAATTGCGCCAGGGTGCGGTACAGCAAATTGATGGTCTCAAGGGAAAACACATTGGCCACCCCGAAAATCAGCGCCAGCAGCAAGGCGCCGCGCAAGACCGCCACCGCGCGCGTCCCGCGCACAAACATGATCGCGTAATAAATGAACAGCGCCAGCAATACAATTTCAACCGCGTGTTGCGGCTGGCGCAGCAGCTTGTCTGCCAGATAACGAATATGTCCTGCAACAACGCTTACCATGACGGTCATCATTCTGGTTATGCTGCATTGTAGCATATTCGGCAAAAACTTGAAAAGCTCTCTTTTGGAGTCTGCCATGATTGTTCGCTCAAGCCTCATGCTGTTGGTCATGTTGTCCTGCGCCCTGCTGCCGGCCGCGCCAGTCAATGATAATTTTGCCAACGCGCTGGTGTGCGCCAGCGTGGCCGGCACCAACACCGGCACCGACACCATCGGCGCCACCAAGGAAGTCGGTGAAAGCAGCTGTGTTGACGCCACCTACACCAACACCGTCTGGTGGACATGGACCGCACCATCCAATGGCGTCTTGGTTGTCAACACGCTCGGCTCGCGCAATTTCGCCGGCACGGAATGGGATGCCTGCATCGCAATTTACACCGGCGGCCCGGTCAGCGCCACCACCAAATTCGGCGAACAGGACACCGGCTTGGACGAATTGTTCACCTTCAGCGGCGCCAAGGCCGGCGTGCAATATTTCCTTCAGTTTGCCGGCTACAACTGCGCGGCCGCCTCCAACATTTATTTCACGTATGCGTTTGTCCCGGTCGATGAGCCGGTGACCGCCGGCTGGTCCTCGATCCCGGTTGCCAGTGGCATCCCCGCCTTGGATTCGTTGCGCAGTTGGCTGGTGCCCGACCCGGGCAACAAGCTGCTGTGCGCCTCGCGCTGGGACAACGGCGACTATGCCGCCCATGCCATCACCTTCAGTGCCGCCACCAATCCGGCCTCGACCGGCGCGGCGTGGTCCACCATTCCCGCCCCGGCCGGCACGCTCCAAGACGGGGACGGCAACGGCACCGGCGGTATCGTCGCCAACGGCAGTCTGTATGCCTGCGCCGCCTTTGGCACGACGAGTGACGACCGCAAATATGTGCGGCTTAACACGACCGGCGCCACTTGGCAGGTCAGCACCAAAGTCGGCGGTGAAATTCCCAGCTTCGGCAATCCCGGCGAGGCCGGCGCCTATGCCATCATTGCCGATCCGACCAGCACCGGCACCTTTATCTATGGCCAGTGGTGCGGCACGCGCTATTATCAGTCATACTTGGTCAGCAACGAAGGCAATTTCGCCTACTATGCCTTGGCGCGCGGCGAAAACATGCCCTCGTTCTGGGGCGTGGATGCGGTTCTCGGCGTGGACAAGGTCATCTATTATTACAGTCAGGGCGTGAATGATGGCTCGAACATGCTGCGGCGCGCGCCGCTGGGCGGCAATGTCACCGCGCAACTTTCAACGCCGTGGGTCAATGCGCGCGGTGAAATCAACAACAATCAAAACGCCAAGACCGGCGCGGCCATTGAATTTGTCCCGGCCGGCCGCGCACCGTCGTTTAATGACGAACTGTGGGTCATGCCGTGCCGGGTCGTGCAAAGCGGCATACCCTTGCCGTACAACAAGCTGGATCGCTACCGCGCCGCCGACGGCAGTGACCTTGGTTCGGTTGATTTGCCGTTTGTCATTGCCAACGATGGGCGCGGCTATGATCTGGCCTATCTCAATGGCTGCATCTTCGTCATGGAAGGCGCGACCGGCATGAAGCTGTGGGCCTACAAACTCGGCGATGCCGTCCCGATCAGCGAAGCCCGTCAGCAACCCATGAGCACGATCGTGACGGTTGGCCCCATGACCGTCTCGACCACCAACGACATCACCCGTAGCGGCTACGCCTTTCCCGCGCAGGACGCGACGGCCGGCATCCTGATGTATGGCGTCGACAACGAAACGGCCTATGTCACCAACCTGCTGAACCAAGGGGTCAAGCCGGGCGACCGGATCGTCGTGCAGGGCTCGAATGTCTGGTATCATGGTTTGTATGAAATCATGCAACCCATTTTGGTGACCAATCTCGGCCCGGTCGGCGTCCCGGCCGCGCTGCCGATCACGATGAATGAGATGCAGAACGGCTCGCTGCCGGGCGAGGCCCTCGAAAACATGCGCGTCGTCCTCAGCAATGTCTTTATCGCGACCAACATTGCCATCTTCACGGGCAGCAATGCGGATTACCTGTTGACGAACACCGCCGGCCAGTCGGCCATCATGAGCATTCTGGATACCGCCGATCCGCTGGTGGGCACGCCGATCCCCACCGTGCCCTGCGTGATCAGCGGGATCATGTCGCAGTACAGCACCAATACGCCCGGGATCCATGACACGGACGGGCGCCGGCTTCGGCCGCTGGTGCTGCTGCCGATTCCCGAGCCGGCACTGCTGTCCGGCGTGCTGCTGGTTGCCGCGCTGTGCCGCCGCGCTGGTTGACAGCGCCGGCGCAAGTGGCTATCATTACGCAGGTGATTATGGAACAGACCCGTCAGGAAGAGTTGGTAAATACGTTGACGCATGCCTTCGGCGTGCTGTTAAGCATTGGCGGCACGGCGGTTCTGCTGGTCTTTGCCGCGCTGCGCGGGACGGTCTGGCATGTGGTGGCCTGCAGCATTTACGGCGCCACGCTGGTGGCCATGTTTGCCGCCTCGAGCATTTATCATCATGTGGCCTCGCCGCGCATCAAGCATCTGTTGAACATTGCGGATCACAGCGCGATCTATTTGCTGATCGCGGGCACCTACACGCCGTTTACCCTGACGATCTTGCGGCAGGGCGGGCTGGGCTGGCCTTTATTCGGGCTGGTGTGGGGTTGCGCGCTGGGCGGCATAGCGGTGAAAACCATGTTTGTGGGCCGCTGGCGCCTGGTCTCGACGGCGCTGTATGTCGTCCTGGGCTGGCTGTGCGTGATCGCCTACAAACCATTGCTGGCCGGGCTTGGCACGGGTGGCGTGGTTCTGTTGTTGAGCGGGGGCGCGGCCTACACGCTGGGGGTCATTTTCTACTTGTGGCGCGCGCTGCCCTACAACCACGCTGTCTGGCATGTGTTTGTGCTGACGGGCGGCATCCTGCAGTATCTGTGCGTGCTGCTGTATGTGGTGCCGCTGCTGCAGCCGCGTTAGCGCACGCGCCGGCGCAGTTCGTCGAAGACGCGCTTGAGCAGCTGCGTGAGATTGCTGGTGAAGTAGAGCACGGCGGCGGTGTCGCTGACAATCGCGCTGACGCCGTGGGTGATGTGCGACATGCCATAGATGGTGTCGCCGGCATTCAGGCGATGGGTATCCGCGCCATGCGTGAAATCAATGACGCCCTGCATGACCATCACAAAGATTTGGCCGGGTGACTGGGTGGCTTGCGGCACAAAGCCCTTGCGGTCGTATTCGCGATATTCCGGGAAGAACAGTGGCTCGCCCAATTCGGGGACGATCAGCGGCGCGTTGCGATAGCGATGGCCGCCTTCGACGCGGGCTTTCAGCACGCGCTCACCGAGCGGGACAAATGACGCGCGGCAGGTGCTGACTTCCTCGTCGAAGAAATACGAGATCGGCACGCTCAGCGCGCGCGCGATCAGGTCGAGGGTCGTCAGCGACGGCTTTGAGCGCCCGGATTCGATGTGCGAGATCATGCCATAGCTCAGGCCGGTCCTGGCGCGCACGGTGGTCTGCAGAAAGCCGCGCTGCGAGCGCGCGTAGCGAATGCGCCACGCCAGCCGCTGAATGGGCGTCAGGTTTTGCGGTGCGCGCGGCGGCCGGGCAAACAGGCCGCGCGGATCAAGCCGCATGTCCAGCCAGCCGTACAACTCGTCCGTGTAACAGACCAGATATTCGGCATGCTCGCTGTTGATCGCCAGCGGCCCGTGTTCTTCGTGACTGTGGAAAAAGACACTGTCGCCGGCATTCACCGTGAAGACCTCGTCACCGCAGGCATAGTTGAACGAGCCGCTCAATCCAAAGATCAGCTGGTCGCCGCGCAACGACACTTTTTGCTTGACAAAGGAGTGGCGATGGAAGGTCATCACCGACGGCTCCATCTCCTGCGGCTTGATGCCGTCGGGCGTCAAGGTGCTGTCTTCATAGCGCAAGCGGCCTTCGCGGGTGACGGCATAGCAACGATCCGCCACGCGGTGCACCACATATTCGCGCGCGCTGACCACCGGCTCTTCAAACAGTTCCGCCAGCGATATGTTCAAGGCGCGGGCGACGGCAAACAAGGTGTCGATGGAAGGATGAATCTTGCCGCGCTCGACCATGGAGATCATGGCCGGGGTCACTTGTGCCCGTTGGGCCAGCTCGCGCAATCCCAGATTATTGCGCTGCCGATGTGTCCGCAGTCGTTCGGGAAACCGCTGCAGCGGGCTGCTGTTCGCTTCAACCATACATGCCTCCTTGGGGCTTCATCGGGCGTCGCGCCCTTACAATACTGTCACCACGCATAACAAATCACCAGTCACACTCGCTGCTGATTATAGCATAATGCGCGACAATTTGCGCGTGGCGCTTGCCGGGTGCATTTTTGTTATCAGTATTGCTCGGATGAGAGCGCTGGCGTCATGCGCCCGCTTTGCAGTGGCAGCAATTGCGGCAGATGCGCGACACCGCCTCGTTTATAAATGCCCGCGCGGCGCGGGCATTTAGCGCAGAGATTCTTTCACAAAGGCAGCGGGGGGATTACTCTTGTGTGGGAGAAGCAGCGACGAGCCGCCCCGGCTCGTTTCTAAATTCCCGCGCGGCGCG
>JAPLST010000083.1 GCA_026398485.1 bacterium | reverse complement strand
CGTCAGCGGCGCATGCGCGTCAACTTAACAAGCACATCTGTCGTAGAAGCGGCTTCCAGCCGCTATTCTCAGTAACGCGGCAAGATGCCGCGTCTACGTGCGGCGCGGTCGTAGAAGCGGCTTCCAGCCGCTTAAAAGGGCGACGGCAGCGGCAACTAAATCCCCCGCCGCGCGGCGCGGCGCTCCTGCAGATACGCGGCCCGCTGTTCATCGAAAAACGCGCGCACCTGCGCCTGCCGGTAATCCGGATACGTCCACGGCAACACGTCGAACTGCGCGCCTTTAACGATCAAGGTAACTTCCGCATAGATGCCGTCGCGCACATAGATGCGATGACTGAAATTCTTGCAGCTTGCCAGAATCAGACTGTGCGCGGTCAGCAAGCCCGGATCGAGATTGAGCGTGCGCCGGCCGTCCACCGCGCTGGCGTGCTCAATGGCATTGGTGCGCAACTTGATCGACGCCAACTCGCCCGGCGGCACCAGCGTGCGAAAGACGCAATACCAGCGCGTCAAGCCCGCGCCCATTTCTGGTTGATAATACGTGGTCAATTTGAACGGCACGGCATCCGTCGCCGCGCGCACCAGGCCAAACTCCGCGACGAGCTGCTGGGTAATCGCAGCGACGCTGTGCTGCGCCGTGTGCAGCACGCCCATGAGCAGCATGACCGCTTCTGGCTCGCCCGGCATGCTCATGGGCAGATTCTGTTGCAGGTTCATAGTTCAGCGGCCTGCCTTCGTCTCTTCTAACCGCGCACCGAACATTACGCGGAACGCCGTTCCGCGGCTACATACCGATTACTGGTCACTGATCACTGCTGCGGTACTGCGCTTGTCAGCAGCGCGCACAAGCCGCGCGCCACATGCGCAATCGTCTTGCGCCGCACATCAATGGCAATGATCTCGCGATTGCATTGCGCCAGAAAGATGCCGGAGCGCGGGGCAAAGCCAATGCCAAAATAAGCGGCCTGCGACAAAGGCGCAATCACGTCGGTCACGCCATTCATGCTGATCTCAATGCCGCGCGCGGTGTAGACAGTCACGGTCATGCCGGCCGCGACAAATGTGTTGGTATAATTTTGATACTGTGCCGGCGTCCACACCCAGGCCGGCTCGACCGGCGCCGTGTCGGCGCGCTGCCATGCCGATGTTGCCGAACCGAGTTCGTAGCGCCAGCGCTGCGAGCCGGCACTGCAGACCAGTCCCGCGCCATCCGGCGCCCAACCCAGAAATGTCGGCACCGCATTCGTCGGCACAGCCATGCTGCCAACCTCGCCGCCAGTCTTGACGTCGCAGACCCGCACCGCAGCGCCATCCACATACGCCAGCCGCTGCAGGTCCGGCGCCAGCGCCACGCACGCGGGATTTGACTGCGCACAGGTCATCACAAATTCTTCCGGCACACGATTCGTGGCTTCATCATAACGCGCCAGCGTCACCGTGTTGGTGATCCCCAGCACCAGCGTGTTGGTGGTCAGCGCCGCAACGCGATACCCATGGTACGGCAGTGCGCTGTTGAGCAGCAGCAACCCGCCGCTGGCCAAATCGCACGCCACCACGCCGCGCTGCTCCAGTGCGGCATACACCAGCAACCCATCGCCGGCCGCAAAACCTTGCGCCGCGGGTTCAAACTGATAGCCCGCCGGCACCCGCGGCTGCCCCATCCGCGCTTGCGTCACCACGCCCGGCAGCGCGCTGACCAGATTCGCCGCCAACAGCACCAGCGCCAGTTTCATCACCACCGCATCACGCAGCCAATACCGCGCAATCAGCACTTCGACGGTCGTGCGCAAGGCCAGCGTGACCAAGGAGTGCAGTGCCAGGATCAGCGCGAAATACGTGCGCAAATAATAGATGTTGGTCAACACTGCTTCATAGCGTTGCACCAGCATACTCATCACAATCATCGCGATAATGAACGACACGATGTTCATCAGCAGGCTGATGCCGGCCGCGCGCCCCCACGTCAGGCCGAAAAAACGCTGCAACGCCAGCGCATCCAGCGCCAGCGTGAACATAATCAAACATGCCACAAATGCAATATCCATATTCAATTTACAAGTTACAATTTACAAATTACAAATTACAAATACTTTGCCACCTTGCTACTTTAGTACCTTGCTACTTTAGTACCTTGCTACCTTAGTACCTTGCTACCTTGCTACTTTGCTACTTTCTCATCCGGCGTGTATTCCGGCACAATGTCGCACAGGCACTCATAAATCCGCGGCACATTCCCGACCGTCGCGACGGCAATCAAATCCGCGATTTTCTCCTGCAAGTCGCCGACCAGCGGCGGGGCCGACCGCGCCATCATGATTTTCTCAAAGCGGGTGCGCTGTTCGCTGCCCTCGTACATCAATTCTTCGTGCAACTTCTCGCCCTGACGCAAGCCGGTGAAGACGATGTCAATGTCAACGTTTGGCTGTTTGCCCATCAATTGTATCAGATTGCGGGCCAAGTCCAGAATGCGCACCGGCTCGCCCATGTTCAAAATAAAGATTTCACCGCCGGTGCCCAAGGTGGCTGCTTCCAGCACCAACTGGGCCGCCTCCGGAATCAACATGAAATAGCGCGTGATCTCCGGATGCGTCACCGTCACCGGCCCGCCCTGCATGATCTGCTCCTTGAAGAGTGGCAGGACACTGCCCGACGAATCGAGCACGTTGCCGAAGCGGACCGAAATGAAATTCGTCTGGCTGATCGTGTTGAAAGCCTGCACATACAGCTCGGCGGCGCGCTTGGTCGCGCCCATGATGCTCGAGGGCCGTACGGCTTTGTCGCTCGAAATCATGACGCACTCGCGGCACCCTGCTTTGTCGGCCGCATGCACCACGTTCATCGTGCCCTTGATATTGTTCAGGACGGCCTCGACCGGGTTGCGTTCCATGATCGGCACATGTTTGTAGGCCGCCGCATGAAACACCAGGGTCGGCGCGTGCTGCTCGAAAATCGCGCGCAGGCGGTTCTCGTTTTTGATGTCGGCAATATACGGGAAAATCGGCAGGGTCGGGTATTTGCGCCGTAATTCCTTGTCAATCTGATAGACGTTGAACTCGGACAATTCGACCAGCACCAGCTCGCGCGGCCCGTACAACGCCAGCTGGCGGCACAGTTCACTGCCGATCGAGCCGCCGCCGCCGGTCACCAGCACGACGCGGTCGTGGACGGCCGCGCGGATGCGCTCGGTATCCAGCCGCACCGGCTCGCGCCGCAGGATGTCGGTGATGTCCACCGCGCGCAAGTCCGACATCGTGACGCGCCCGTCGACAATGTCGGTCACCGACGGCAGGGTCTTGAAGCGCACGCCCATGGTCGTGCAGGTCTCGATGATCTCGCGCAGGGCGCGGCCCGATGCCGACGGAATCGCAATCAACACTTCCTCGATGAACAGCGTGTGGATCAGCGTCGGCAGTTCCGCGCGCGTGCCGATCACCGGCACGCCCTGCAGCAACATGTTTTGCTTGCGCGGGTCATCGTCCACGAAGCCGCGCACATTGTAGGTCAATGCCGCATTGCCGATGATTTCCCGCAGCAGCATCACGCCCGCGTCGCCCGCGCCGACAATGATCACATTGGTCGTGCCCTTGCGCCGCCACGCAATCAATTCCTTTTTGATGCGCAGCGAGAAGCGCAGCACGACCAGGATCACCGTCAGCAGCAGCCAGTCGCCGACAAACACACTCGGCCAAAACGTCGCGCCCATCGGCTTCAGGATCGGCCGGTAGATCAGCAGCACACACGTGCTGAACAGCACGCTGCTGTACACCGTCGCCTGCACAATCCGCAAGCAATCCCGCAAACCGGCATAACGCCAGCCGCTGCGGTACAACCCAAAATGCGCGAAAAACGCCAGGCGCAACGGCACCAGCAGCGGCAGCGTGTACAGCCAGGTGCGATACCCCAGCGCGACTTCGCTGCTGATGCGCAAATCCTCGCGCAGCAGCAACCGGCCGAAAATCACCGCCGCATACGACCCGACCGCCAGACTGATGTCCAGCACCAGCAGTAACCAGGCCCGGCTGTCACGCACATTAAACCATGTTCGTACCGTGTGGCGCATATTTACTCCTGCCGGCGCATGGCCCGCAACGCATATTTTTTGGTGTCCGGCACGGCCAAGGGCACCGGCTGGTACGTATTCGTCAGCAACGGCAGCAAGGACGCCTGCCATGGATCATTCACATTAATCAGCAGCACATCCGTGGCCTTCATTTGCTGCAGCGCGACGGAATTGCTTGCGGCAAACGGCAGGACGACATTGCTGGTCTGCGCATAATAACTGACCAAAAACAAATCCGGCGGCGCAATCAGCGCGGTGAGATTTGTCTGCGTGTGGCGCAATGCCAGGCCGCACGTCTTCAGCGGGATGCGCTCCCAATCGCGCGGCAACACCGCCGCCACCGCCAAAATGAAAAACCCAAGATAATAGGCGCAATGCACCAGCACGCGTTGCCGCGCGCCCCATTGCGCCTGCCACATCAGCGGCGCGCCAAACACGACCGCCAAGGGCACCACCACGCTCAGCGCATGTCGCTCCGAAAAATAAAACGTGTTGGCCGTGTAACGCGCGAAGACCACCCCGAAGCCGCCCAGCAACAGCACGCCCATGATCACCAGCGGGTCGTCCAGCCGCAACGCCCGGCGGCGCGCCAGATACCAGATGCCGGCCACGCAACCAAACAAGCCGATCCCGTGCGTCGCGCGCCAGATGCCATCGGCAATCTCGGCGGCAAACAAAGCCGCGCGACGCTGCGACTGCCGGTGATCATTCCGACTCCGAACGAAGCCGCGCACATCGAACATCTCGGCCTTGTTGACCTGCAGCGGGTCGGCCGCGCGCGTCACGCGTGTGCCCAGCGAATAGCCTTTGTTCAAATTGTCCAGCCGCGCGAAATGCCAGCGGCCCGTCAGCGCATGCGCGCCAAGAATCCCGGCCGCACCCAGCGCCAGCACACCCGCCACCAGCACGCCGGCGCGCGCCAGCCGCGCCATGGCTGCATACGGCCGCGCACTGTGTGCATACGCCAGCAGCAACGTCAGCGCGCAACATGCCAGCACGCCAAAACCTTCCACCCGAAACAGCCCGGCAATCAGCAAACTCACGCCGGCGCCGATCAACGATGCCACGCACCAGCGCCGTGCATCGCTCTGCACCACCGCGCCGAGGAACCACATCAAGCCCAGCATTTCAAAAAACACATACGGCGTCTCGCGCAACACTTCCGTGCTCAATTCGCACAACAAGGGATTCAGCGCCACATACGCGCCGGCAAAATAGGCCGGGACTATGCCGAAATACCGCAGCGCAATCCGGAATACCGGCACAACCAGCAACGTGCCCAACACTATGTTGAGCGTCAGCGCTGCCGTCTCCAAACTCACCGGTGCCACTGCCGTGATTGCCGTGTGCAGCGCACTGATGACAATCGGAAACAAGTTGAAATCACGCAGATTGAACGCCGCCGACCAGTCGCCCCGCGAAATGCATTGCGCCCATTCAAGGTAGCGCGCCCCGTCCACGACAATGACGCCGCGCGTCCACAGCGCGCACAGCCGCACTACCAGCGCCGTCGCCAGCACAATCGCCAGCGCAACACCCGGTCGCTGCACCAGCAGCACCGGCTGCCGTTCCTCGTCCGCGCAACTCATCCGTGCTGCTCCGCCGGTGCGTGCTGCTTCAGCCATGCCGTCAATGCCGCCACGACCTGCTGCACATCCGCGCGCGGCAGGCGATTGTAAAACGGCAGCGCAATGCTGCGCGCACTGACCGACTCCGTCACCGGAAACATGCCCGGCCCATAGCCAAGTTCATCGCGATACAATGGCTGCAAATGGATGCATGGGAAATATTGATTGCAACCAATCCCCTGCCCGCGCAACTGCGTGATCAAGGCGTTGCGCTGCGCTTCGACATACCCCATGGGCAGTTGCACGACGTAGACAAACCAGCTGCGCGTCATGCCCGCCGGCGGCGCCGCCGGCCGCACCATCATGGGCGCCTGCACCGCCAGCGCCTCGTCATACCACGCCGCCACTTGCGCGCGCGCCGCCAGCATCTCGTCAATCCGCTCGAGCTGTGCAATGCCCAGCGCGCAATTGATGTCGCTCAGCCGATAATTGTACCCCAGCCGCGCATGGCTGAGCCAGCCCATGCCGTCATCGCGCCCCTGGTTGCGCATTGAAAGCGCCAGGCGCGCGATGTCGTCGCGATTCGTCACCAGCATGCCGCCTTCGCCGGTCGTCATCTGCTTGTTGGGATAAAAGCCGAAGGTGCCGCAATCGCCCAGCCCGCCGGCGCACACTCCGTCAATGCGCGCGCCCAGCGCCTCGCACGCATCCTCGATCACCGCCAGCCCGTGCGCCCGCGCAAGACGCAGGATCGCCGCCATGTCGGCCGGCAAGCCAAACACATGCACCGGCAGGATCGCTTTCGTGCGCGGGGTGATTGCCGCCGCAATGCGCGTCACGTCCAGGTTCAGCGTCACCGGATCAATGTCGACAAACACCGGCGTGGCGCGCTCAAACAAGGCGCAATTCGCCGAGGCCACAAACGAGAACGGCGTCGTGATCACTTCGTCGCCCGCGCCGATCTCCAGCGCACGCACGCACAGGTGCAGCGCGCACGTGCCGCTGCTCAGGGCCACGGCGTGGCGCGTCCCGACATATGCCGCAATGCGCTGCTCGAACTCCGGCAAGCGCGGCCCGAGACTCAGGTGCGGCGTGCGCAGCGTCGCGACCACCGCGTCAATCTCGCGCTGCGTAATGTCCGGCTGGGACAGCGGAATTTGGGTGGTTGTCGCCATGGGCTTCGCCATCTTACAGCACAAAATCAGTTTCCGGCGTCAACGCCAGAATCGTGTCCGCAATCAACGCCGCGCACCGCTCCACATCGCGCAAGTCGCACATCTCGACCGGCGTGTGCATGTAACGGTTCGGCACGCTGATCAGCGTGCTCGGCACGCCCGCGCGCGTCAATTGCATGGCATTCGCGTCCGTGCCGCTGCCGCGCGCCAGGGCATCCAGCTGCACGTCAATCTTGCGCTTCTTGGCCGTGCGCAACACCAGGTCATACAACTTCGGATTGAAATTCGGCCCGCGCGCCACCACCGGCCCGCCGCCCAGCTTGATCTCGCCGATCTTTTTCTTGTCCGCGTCGGGCGACAAGGCAAAGGTCACATCCACGGCGAAGCCCACATCCGGATTCACGCCGAACGCGCTGGTGT
>JAPLST010000236.1 GCA_026398485.1 bacterium | reverse complement strand
TATTCGAAATCCATATTCACGGTCACACCGCAATGGTACATGAGCTGCCCAACCGCCTGCTTCTGCGCCGTCGCGCTCCCCGACGAAATAGAGGCGGGCATGCTGCCCCATTGGTACGCATTCAGGGTCGCGTCGCTGGCCGCGTGCGTGCCAACACAAACGCCGCCGCCGTCATAATAGCTGTAATTCGTCGTGATTGCCACCGGCCATTGGTGATACCGCAAAATCATGGACATGGCCGTCGCGACGCAGCCGGCATAGGCGCGCCCGCCCGGCCCGCCACTGGCAACCGGCGCATAATAATTGTAAGGCCAGCTTTGGTTCCACGCGATGGTCAGCAGCGGCCCGAGCGTGACGCCCATTGGTTCCGCGACCATGCCCGCAGTCGCGGACGATCGCCAGCAGGCGGTGCTTACGCTGGAGCTGGTGCAACAGCTCCTTGACGGGGAGACTCTCGGGGACGTGGAGGGCGGCCGCGAGGTAGTCCAGTTCGCCCGCCAGCTCGGCTTCCAGCACGCGCAGAAACGCCGGCGGCAGATTGCTCAGCGCACCCACCGCGCTGTACAGCTTGACCGGCGGCGCTTCGTCGTCGGCGCGCATGACCACATACCCGCCGGCATCCAACATGACGACCTGCGCCACGGTGGTGCCGGCCACCACGATGGGTGCTGTGGCAACGCTGGTGACGGCGCCCTTGTGCAGCCCGCGCTGCGCGGCAAAGCGCACCGCCGCATGCTCCGCCTGCGCCGGCGCCACCGGTGCCGCCTGCATAAAAAACGCATGGCCGGCAGCGGCCATGGCGATGGTCAAAAGCAATTCTCGTATCGTCATACCAGTATTATACCACATTGCCGGCATGAAATCAACTGGATCTCAAAACCCGGTTCCGGCGGTATGTTTGTGTTGTTGCTGCCAACGCTTTTCACCCACGACGCAAGGTCGTGGGGGTCTCAGGCGCATTCGGCGCGCGCCTTTTTAGCCAATAATGTCTTGTGGGAACATTCTCACCGCGGGAACATGCATAATCCATAATTTCCCGCGTGGCGCGGGAAATTACTTGACACGCCATACATATGTATGGTATACTGGTGCCATGAAGACGACCTTGACCAGCAAACAGGTAGCACTGCTCGATTTTATCCAGGAACAGGTGCGGGCGCAGGGCTATCCGCCGACGCTGCGCGAGATCGCGGCACGCTTCAAGTTCCGCGCGGTCGGCACGGTGCAGGGCTATGTCCGCGCCTTGATCGCCAAGGGCTTTCTGGCGCATGAGCCGGAACATGCCCGCGCCTTGTGCGTGCGCCAGTATCCCGGTAGCCGGTTCCACATTCCCATTCTGGGCCAGGTCGCCGCCGGCCAGCCGGTCTTCGCGCCCGAAAATTACAGCGGCTCACTGCCCTGCGGCGAGCTGGTCGCACATCCGGCCGCGACGTTCGCGCTGCACGTGCGCGGTGACAGCATGATCGAGGCCGGCATCCTTGAGGGCGATTTTGTGCTGGTGCAGAAGCAAGCCACGGCCCGCAATGCCGACATCGTCGTCGCGCGCATCAATAATGAAGTCACCGTCAAGCGCTTTTTCATGGACAGCGCCAAGTGCATCCGCCTGGTGCCGGAGAACAAGAGTATGGCCGCCATTATCGTCGAGCCACCGCTGGATGTCGAGGTGCTTGGCAAAGTCGTCGGCGTCTATCGCAAACTGCGCTGATAATTTCTTTTGCGGCAAAAGAAATTACCAATGGACGCGGAGCATATTGATGTCTACGCCTTGTTTGCGCGGCGCGCGTGCGCCGTCCAGCCGCTGAAATTTCGCTGGCAGCAGCGGGTCTACACCGTCCGCGAAGTCACCTATCACTGGGAGACCACCGTCGGCGCGACGCGCTTCCTGCACTTTGCCGCCGCCGATGACGCCCACCTCTTCGAACTGGTGCTGAACACCAAGGCCTTGACGTGGGAACTGCACAACGTCGAGTAACATCCATGCGCGACGCATGGATGTATCAAGGCCGGCGCGCGGTCTGAAGCTCCCCACCGACCTCGCGTCGGTGGAAGCAAAGATTGAGAGGAAAGCCGGCGTGGTTTTCTCAATCTTATTCACCCACGATCCCGCCGCCGGCGGAATCGTGGGGGTCTGGCAGAAGAGATGATAAATGTCGAATATCGAACAAGGAATAACCAATGATGAAGGAAAGAACACAGAAAAGAATGAGGAGCCGCGCATGACCGCGGATTTTTTATTAATTTGTTCGCCGCGAACAAATTATTCGATATTTGCATTCCTTGCCCGCCGCATTGCGCTGCGCAGGTGCTCCTGCTATAATGCCTGACCACCCAGGAATATTTTGCCCGACGCGACAACTATATCTGCCACCCACGCACTGGTCGGCGCGCCCGCCGCGCCACACCTGCCGGCGGCACCTGATCTTGCGCGGCGCGGGCGGCTGCACCGGCTCAAATCCTGGCTGACGCACAGCACCGACGATGATGCCTCACGCCTTGAATTAACCGCCTATTCGATCGGCGGCATCGGCCAAGGCTTGAGCAGCGGCAGCATCGAGCAGTTGGCCATGCCGATCCTTAACATGACCTTGAACGTCGACCCGGCCAAGTTGGGGCTGATTCGCAGCATCAAATTGCTGTGGGACGGCATCAACGATCCCTTGTTTGGGCACATCACCGACAATGCCAAAACCCGCTGGGGCCGGCGCCGCCCGTTCATTGCGCTGGGCGGTGTCCTGGTCGGGCTGATGACCTTCGGCATGTGGCTGATGCCACTGGGCAAGACTGAGTGGTGGTATCTGATGTATTTCGGCATTGCAATCATGCTGATTGAAACGGCCTCGACTGTCTTCACCGTGCCCTACTACGCACTCGGCATCGAGATGTCGCCAACGTACCACGGGCGGACACGCGTGGCGGCCTACCGCAGTTTTCTGGGCGGGTTGGCCGGCATGCTCACGCCGTGGTTCCTGGTGTTTTGCACGCTGCCGGTCTTTTGCGGCATTCTCATCGGCGCGCGCTGGCTGAGCATCGGCTTGGGAACCATCGCCATCATCACCGCGCTCTTCGCCGCCAAGATCTGCAAGGAGCGCACGCATGTCAGCAATGCCGGCCCGCGCGAACATTTCTTCACCGCCGTGCTCGGCTGCGCCAACAACAGCCACTTCTGGAAAGTGACCATGATGTACGTCATCATGGGCACCGCGGGTTCGCTGTTTGGCCAGGTGAGCGGCTATGTCAGCATTTACTATGTGTTCCATGGCTCGATTGCGGCGGGCGCGCGCATCGGCGCGATCGCCGGCACGTTGGGCACGATCCTGGCCATGTGCGGCATCCCCTTGGTGGCGTGGGCCAGCAAGCGGCTGGGCAAACATGGTGCCATGCGCTGCGCGGTGCTGCTGATGCTGGCGGGCGACCTGCTGCGCTGGGTGCTGTACAACCCGCAGTATCCCTGGCTGATTTTACTCAGCCCGTTCACATATTCGATCGGCATTTCGGCCACCTACACGATTCTCAGCTCGATGCAGGCGGATGTCGTGGATGTCGACGAGTTGCAGTCGGGCCGCCGGCGCGAGGGCATGTTCGGCGCCGTCTCGTCCGTGGTGATGAAAGCCTCATTTGCCCTCGCCACGGCCTTTTCGGGGATCATCCTCAACATGACCCACTTCGATTCCGCATTGGGCGGCGCGCAAACCGCGCAGACCTTTTTTACCATGCGCATCCTGTTCAGCGTCGCGCCTGCCTGTGCCAATGCACTTGTCTTGTTCCTGCTCTACAAGTATCCCTTGACCGCGGCGCGCATGGATGAAATCCGTTGCGAGTTGCAGCGGCGGCGCGCCGCAAAGCGTGAAGCCTGACACGCCGCTCCGGCGCAATACGCTGGCCCTGGCCGCGACCGAATCGTTCTGGGGCTTTAACACCGCCGCCGTCGCCTCGGCCACCGTGCTGACCACGCTGCTGCAGCGCCATGGCGCGACGGCCGCGTTTCTGGGCGCGATTCCGGCCTTGGAATTCGGCGGCATCTTGTTGCCGCAAGTGATCGGCACCTTTTTCTTTCATCAGCGCCAGACGTTGAAGCGGCGCATCATTATCTGGCATGTGGTCGGCATCCTGCCCTGCCTGTTCATCCTGGCGGCGGTGTGCGCGGCCGCGCCGCGCCTGCCGGCCGTCGCGGTGCGTTGGCTGTTGCTGTCATTTTTCGGCTTGTTTGCGTGCAGCATCGGCGTGGTTGCCGCGGCCTGGTCCGACTGGCTTGGGCACTTGTTTCCGGCGCGCATGCGCGGCCGCGCGATCGGCATTGCCATGTGCGCGTCGTCCTTGTGCGGCGCGGCCGGCGCCTTGCTCTCCGGCCGCATTCTGGCCGCCGACCACACGCCGCGCACGTATGCCTTGCTGTATGTGCTGGCCGGCATTGCCGCAGCCCTGTCGGTCAGTTGCATGCTATTTCTCAAGGACGAGCCGGCGCTAGTGCCCGCGTCAATTGAACCCGCGCCGCGCGCGCCGCTGCGCCAATTGCTGCGCAGTTTTCACGACGGGCAATATGTGTGTTTGCTGATCGTGCGCGTGCTGATGCTGGCCGGCTTGAGTTTGATGCCGTTTGTCGCCGTCTATTTCACCTCCGCGGCCGGCGGCGGCTTGAGCGATGCCACGGTCGTGTCGTGCGGCGCGGCGATGACGATTGGCGCGGCGCTGTGTTCGCTGGCCAGCGGCTGGATCGGCGATCACCTCAATCACAAATGCAGCATCTTGGTGAGTATTGGCGCGCAATGTGCGGGAACCCTGCTGCTGACCTGCATGCACGGCCAGCTGGTCTGCCTGCTGGTGTATGCGTGCCTTGGCGCGGCTAGCGCGGGCGGCTACTTGTCCAGCTTGAATCTGGTGATTGACTCGTGCCGGCACGATGCGCGGCTGGCGCACATCACGGCCGCCAACGTGGTGGTGGGCGTCGCGGCGATGGGCATTCCGTTGCTGGGCGGCTGGTATGCGCAGGTGCATGGCGTGCCAGCGTTGTTTCGCGCGTGTTTGTGGGCGAGTGGCGCGGCGCTGCTGTGGTGTGTGGTGGTGCTGCGCGATCCGCGCCGTGCTTAGTTGTGGCGCGGGTTGAGCACGTGGCATCTGTGGGAGTTGCACCGGAATATTTGCTATAATATGTAAAGATTGCCTCTCTTCTGCGCAATGTGCGCAGACAGGTAGCCAACATGATACGATATGACACTAAGGTACTGGTACATTTATGAGAATAGAAATTGAGCGCGAGGAAGATGGTCGATGGATTGCTGAGGTGCCCGACATTCCGGGCGTCATGGCCTATGGAGCAACACGGCAAGATGCAGTGGCCAAGGTTGAGGCGTTGGCGTTGCGCATTATTGCTGACAAGCTCGAGCACAGCGAGAGCATTCCTGAATTAGACGAGTTGTTCGCTGTTCCCGCATGAGCGTATGGCCGTCAAGCAGGAGCCGCATAGTGCTGGCTGCGCTTATTCGTATCGGTTGGGTGGTCAAGCGCCAGCGTGGCACATCTCACAAGATTCTTGCAAGGCCGGGTTGGTCTGATGTTGTGTATGCTTTTCACGATGGTGAAGAAATCGGCCCAAGGATGCTCGCGCGAATTGCGCGGCACACGGGACTCACGCCAAGCGATTTGTGATGGTGGTGTATGAGCTGGCAATGCCTCGCGTGCGGTGCCGAGCACGCCGACAACATTTTGTTCTGCACAGCGTGCGGCGCCGAGCGCGTCCGCACGGAAACAGACGCAGCGGTGCCGACGAGCTGGTGGCACCGACGCAGCACGGATGTGGTGATTGTGATTGTGGCAATGGCGCTCATGAGTCTTGGTGCAATCGGCTTTCTTATAGCATGCGAACGGTTCCGCTGCTTGGATGCTACAACGGTTAACCGCGTCTTTGTCCCACTCCTCTTTTTCGGCGAAATAACAAGCCTGATCCTTGCATTACTTGCTCTGGTAAGATTTTTTGCCAGCCACGTGTTGCGCGTGCAGTATCGGCTCGCGGTACTCTTCACCACCCTTGTGTTCAATCCAGTGGTGTTCATGATCATCTTGTTTGCGGGTTATGAAATCATGGAAACTCACCGGCTGGCCTGCCGAATGCGCAATGCAGATACCAACGCACTCGTTCAGGCCTGCGCGTATATTGTCCAACATCCGCAGAGTTTTCTTGAATGCTATTACGATCACAGCAGCATCGCACAACTTCCGCTTGGAATTGCAGATATCAAACCTGACTGCGTCATGATTAGTAGTAATGCCATATTGGTGCAAATGAAGAAAATGTCTGACGAGGGATGGCACTTTATGAGGGATGATCATGCGCATTGGTCGCTGCTGGCCCATACCTCGGATTCGCAGAAGCTGTTGCTGAGCAACATTGTCATTGCCACGCACGCCGAACAAGATGCGGCGGGCACAGCGCCGCCCTGAACAATGACAAACGGTGCCGGGCGGCCGGCTTAGGTTTTTACCTGCAGCGGGCCTTGCTGCGGGTTTCTTGCAGGGCGCCGCGCGGCGCGCGATGCTCCAGGATTGCGTATGAAATCTCGATCAATTCATCGGCTTCGGCCGGCGAACTCGAACCGACGCAGACCATGTCGCAGTCGCGGATGGTGCTCCAGGCAAAGGCCAGGCCGACCAACGGCATCAGCCGCCCGGCCGCCAGCGGCTTGATCGTGATCACCGGCTTGCGCGCATTCCAGATCATGCGCTGCACCCAGTCCACTTCGATCTGCATCAAAAAGCCGGCCGCATTGTAGATTTGAATGTAAGTCGCGACATCCAGGCCGGTGGCGTCGGCATAGCCCGGCGTTTCGGGCATGTGGGTCGAGAGGCCGGGCAGCATGCCGCGCTCGCGAATCATGGCCAGGTACGGTTCGATGCCCGCCAGCGATTGGGTGCGGCGATTGACAAAGGCGTCGGTGGTGGCCTGGTGCGGCATGCAAACGGCGACGCCCAGTGCGGCGTATTCGTCGAGGATGCGCGCCGCCTCCGCGCGCGCCGCGGCGTCATCGCCGAGCGGCAGCGTGGGAATCGCAATCGTGATCAGCGCGCGGCCGGTCCGCTGCTGGGCCTCTTCCACCGCCTGCATGATCACGGGTTCGGGGCGCACGCCGTAGATGGTGTCAATGCCGGCCTGCATGAACGTGACCAGCACATCGGCGATGCGCGTGGCACTCATGGTATCCTTAATGAGCTGGTCTTTGGCGGCGCTGGTGTGGGAGTAGCCGAGGAACCAGTTGCAGCCGATGATCAGGCGCGACACGGACAGCGTTTCGATGGTAGTGCGCGGGAACGCCATTTAAAAGCCGGGATTTGTGTGCGTAATGCTGACGTTGTTCACCTGCGTAAACGCGGGCGTCATCACGGCCGTGGCGGTGCGCCGGCCATAGGTGCCGGAGGTGTTGACCGCCGTGCAGGTGGCGGCCAGCCAGTCAATGTTGCCGAACAGGTTCTGCAACTTCTCGGTGATGCGCAGGTTGAACGGCACGGCAATTGAACCATCGGCGCGCAAGAGCAAGGCGCCGAAGCGCGAGCAGCCGGTGACGATGCCTTCGGTCTCGTTGACGACATTCATATAGTGCAGATGCGGAATATAGAGTAGGTCGGCCGTACGCGGCATGGCCAGCAATTCCGCCAGTGTCGCGACGCGCGTGGCGCCGGGCGCGACGACGAAGCTGATATTCGGCACGGAGTGACCGGTTTCCTGGGCGCTGAATTCATCGGCATCGTCACGGCTCCACATAAAGGCCTTGAAGACGCCGCGGGTGACGAGCGGGAACGGGCGGCGCGCGATGCCGTGCACATCAAACGCGTACGGGAAGGTGGCGCGCGCGGTCGGATCGTCGGTGATACTCAGCGCATTGGCAAAGACTTGCTGGCCGAGCTGGGCCTCTTTCAGGAAGGTCAACTGGCGTTTGCAGTTGCCGCCGGAAAAGCCGGTATGGGCGCAGAATTGCACCAAGTCCGCCAGCGCATCCGCGCCGAAGACGACCGGGAATTGGCCCGGGCTCAGTTGCAGTTGCGGCGCATGCTGGTATTGTTCGAGCAGCAGGGCCAGCGGCGCGCGCACGGCGGCGGGATCGAGTGCGCGCCGGCTGGTGGCGCTGTGCGTCGCTTGCAGTTCCCATTTGTCCGTCACGTGGCTGAGCACGACGGAAATGTTCGCATCCGACGCGGCATGATACAGCACCGTGTCGCTCAGGGTGTTGGCCGCCGCCTGCCAGACGCCGCCGCACGAGACCATGCCGGAGAGCTGGATCGTGGCGGACAGCAGGCCGCGCGTGGCGTCCTGCACAAACGCCAGCATGGCTTGCGGCGTGAGCGCGCACAAGGCTTCGTCAAAGGCGGCGTCGTCATCGGGCAGCGGCTGCATCGGCGTGAAGCGGCGCGCATACGCGACCGGCACGGCGTGTTGCGCGATTTCATCGGCGGCCAGGATGGCGCGCTGCAACGCGTCCAGATGGGTGAGGTCGGTCGTGACCTCGTACCCGCCGAGCGCATTGCCGCGCCGGGCCGTGACCGAGAACGTGAGCGCATCTTCGGTGGTGTTCAACGAGATGGCGGAATTGGCGAAGCGCATCAGCGCGCTGTGCTCGGCGTGCAGCCAGAACTCGGCCGCGATGCCGCGCGCGGTGGCAAACGCAAGCAGTTGCCGCAATGTTTCTTTGATGTGTTGTTTTTCAGGATGCATGGTCATCGTCCAATCGGCACATTATCAAAACGACAAATGGGCACGGCATGGCCAAGGAACATCGCCTGACTCGGCAAGCCCTTGCCACAATTCGGCACCCATACAAGCTCACTGGTGGTGGCATCGCCGACGGCCGACAAGGCGCGCCAGAACGGCAGCGTGTCCATGCCATAGGTCGGATTCCTGACCACGCCCTTTTTGACGCCATCCTCGACCAGCCAG
>JAPLST010000228.1:1175-15236 GCA_026398485.1 bacterium | reverse complement strand
GCCGTGCTCGGCGTAGGATGGTCAGCGCGACCGGCAGCATGGCTGCCGCACCGAAAGCGGGAGCATGGCTCCCGCACTCCAAAGCGCCTCTGGCGCACCCGCGTGGCGCACAACCACGCCAGAGCCTCAACGTCACAACCCAACCGTCTTCCTTATGTCGGAATTTCCCTGGAATTGCATTTTGCATTGACTTTCGGGCCGGGGTCTGGTACACTCACACAGCACATATGACAACCACCCCTCCCACACCACGCGCGCGCCGCGCCGCGCACGCCGCCCCGTATGCCGTCACGGTGCAGGCGCTGGAAGCGCGCACCCTGGACATTCAATTGACCCATTTCAAAATGCCGCCTGAACAGCGCGGGCGGCTGTTTTATGCGCTCGAATTGGTCGGCGAAATGGGCGAATTGCTGAATGGCTGCAAGAAATATCTGCGCACGACGTTGAGCGACCGCCGGGCCACGCATGTGCGCGACCACATCCCGGATGAGGCGGCCGACACCTTGATCGCCGCCATGCTGCTGAAACTTGCGGCGCACGACACGCGCGTGGCGCGGCCGCGCCGGCCGGCGGCGCAGCATATCCAGCGCGGCAATGCCCGCTGGCTGCATGCCCAATTGAGCGCGCTGGCCGGCGCCGTCGTACCCTTGTACCGCGCGGAAGTGCGCGGCATCCGCGGCGCGCCCGCGCGTTTTTCGCTGGAACAGTATGCGCGCGTGATTGCCGTGCTGCTGCGCATCGCCGCCTTTTTCTCATTCGATTTGGCGGCGGCAACCCAGACCAAACTCGCCACCATTGTCAAGAAAGTAGCCGCCGGTTATTATGATTGAACGATATCTGCAGCGCGGGTGGTTGTGGCGGACAAGCATGCTGGCTGGTTGCTTCGCGCTGTGCCTTGCCGGGCGCGCGGCGCCGTTGGCACCGCAATCCGCCGCGTGGTGCCTGCAGACCGTCTTGCAGGGCTATGGGATCACCGCCGACTATGCCGAGGTGCGCAGCCAGATGGGCGCGGGCTTTGCGCCGGTGCTGGCCGACAACGAGCCGTGCTTTTTTCAAGCGTGGCGCGCGGCGGAAGTGGCCATGCTGCAGACGGCCTGTGCGCGCTATGGCTTGGCGGCGCGGGTCGTGACGTGCATGCCCACGACCCAGCGCAGCATTCTGGCACGCCGCCATGTGCGCATCGTGCTGCAACAGAGCTGGCAAGACCGGCACCCCGTCTTGGTTTGGCTGCCGGACGACGCCCAGGGGCGCGTGGCAACGTGGGGCGTGCTGCACGCCGTGACCGAGGACGGCGCATGGCGCGTGCAGACGCCGCACGGCATGCGGCTGTTCAGCGAGACGCCGCGCACCAGTGTCGTGCTGGATATCACCAATGCGTGTCCAACGCCGGCCGAACAAGTGCAACAGTCGCTGCACGATGCCGTGCGCCTCTTGCGCGGACAGGTGCGGGCGAATGAGCACTTGCCCCGCCTTGTTGCCGGCGTGCGTGCCATGGATCTGCTGGCCAATACGGCACACCGGACGCCGTGGTGCAGCGTGTGTGACACGGCCGCGCCTGCCTGCGTCGGCAAGGTTTTGACGGCGTGGTCCACCGACTTGCGCGCCGGGGTGGCCACGCTGCAGCGCTGGCGCACGGTCATGCCCGCGGCGGCGGCGCCGCTGGCTGCCGCCCAGACCGATCTCACGACGGCCGCCATGCAGCTCGGCGAGGCGGCGCTCATGGTTGCCGTGACCGCCACCTCGACGGTGGCGCAAAGCGCCTATGGCGAGAAGCTGCGCACACTCAACGTGCTGCTCTGGCAAACGGCAAATAATCTGGCGCGCGCGGGTGACATCGCGGTGATGCCCTATCCCGTGTATGCCCCGCCGCTGCCATGGCTGCGCAACCAGGATCTGGCCTTGGTCGAGTGGCTGCCGTTATACCGCGCCATGGAAGACGGGCAGGATCCCTTGCTGTGTTCGACCCTGATTGCCTTGCGGCTGGCGGGGCTGACGGAGCCGCCTGAAATTCTGCGCGGGCCGTACACCGGCTTTGCGCGCCTCGAATTACGCGCCGACGATTGTGCGCGGCGCACGTACCCGATCACGCAGGATCCGCAGTTTGCCGCGTGCCTTCGCGCGGCCGGCATGAAACCCCAATTCCTGACCGTGCGCCCGGACGATCCGCCCTGCGCCCGGGATTTTGTGCGCCAGGCAATCATGGCAACGCTGCTCACCGGCATGCCGGTCATCGCACGCGGGTTGGACCAAACCCACGCATGGGGCGTGATTGTCGGCTATACCAACAGCGGCCGCGCCTTGTTGTGCCGGGCGCCCGGTGACACCTCGCTGGCGTTTCGCGTGCTGACCACGGTGCCTCCTGAATGCATCGTGCTGCAGCCGGCCGCGCGCACCCCGTCCGTGCGGGAGACGGCACTCGGCGTGTTGCGCACGGGCGTGGCCGCCTTCACCAACCAGGACGGCACGGTGTTCGTTACCGGCGCACGCGCATGGCGCACATGGCTTGCCCAAGTGCAACGGTATGTCGGCGCCAGCGCCTTGCCCACCGACGCGTTTGCCGACGCCAACGGCACGAACTGGGTCTGGCTGCGCGATGATCGCCGGGCTTCCTACAAGTATTTCAGTTTGCTGGTGCGGCGCGTGCCGGAGATTGGCCGCTATCTGACGGCCATGCAAACAATGCAGGTGCAACTCGCGACATTCATGAACCACGCGCTGGCGGACGGCTGCGTCCTGCGCTTGGAATTTGATCAACAACAGCCGGTCGATTGGAGTGGCGCGCTGGCGGGCCAGCAATTGGGGGTGATGAGTAATTGCCTGTTGTTGGAAGCGCGCACCGTTGAGACGGCGCGCGAGGCGCTGGTCGCGTATGACCGCTTGTCCAGTCCGGGCGCGCAGCGCACGGACGTGCTGGACACGGCGGAACTGGTCCGGCGCGCGCGCGCGGCGGCGGACGCGGTGCGCGCCAAGGCAGCCCGCGAGGCCGCGGCCGGCCCGGCGGCGCCGGCCACGGCGGCGCCGCGCGCAGCCGAAGCGGAGTAAGTCCAGATCCGGCGGTATCCACAACAACAAAGGCAACACCAGTAAAGACGATGAAACAAGCGCGAACACGGGTTGGGCGGGTGGGTGTGCTGAGACCCCGCTAAAGTGATTCATGGAATACGAATATCCAATATCCAGCAAGGAATAACCAATGATAAAGTTCTGCGCAGATACTTCGGCCTTGGATATTGAGTGTTCGCAATAATGCAACGTGCGGCACAAGCAATAAGCATGGCAGACTATGAGGTCGTGGTGGTCGGCGGCGGGCCGGGCGGCGTGGGCGCGGCCGTGCGCGCGGCGCAGGCGGGTGCGCGGACACTGCTGATCGAGCGCGGCGGCTTTCTGGGCGGGGCGGCGACCATGATGATGGTCAATCCGATCATGCCGGTGACAACCTGCATGCACACGGACGAACAGCCGCAGGTGCTGCTGAACGCAGGGCTGGTGGCGGAACTGGCCGAACGTTTGCAGGCGCGCGCGGCCGGTGGCGTTGTGCCCAGCGGTTGCATTGCCTTTGACGACGAAGTGTTGCGGCTGGTGCTGGATGAAATCGTGCAAGAGGCCGGCGTGACGGTGCTGTATCATGCGACCCTGTATGATGCAAAAGTCCGCGCGGGCCGGGTGCAGGCCGTGCAGTTGGCGCACAATCATGGGCCGCTGACCGTGCCTGGGCGCGTGTTTGTCGATGCCACCGGTGACGCCTTGCTGGCCGCGCGCGCCGGCGCGCAGATCGAGTGTGGCGATGCCGACGGCACCGTCATGCCAATGACCCTGTTCTTTGCGGTGGGTGCGGTCGACCCGGCGCGCATGCCCGACGGTGGCGCGATGAAGGCATTGTGCGCGGCCGGCGCCACGGACACGCCGGCGCTGATCAACACCAACTATAGCTGCCACCACGTCGCGCCGAACGGCTTGGTGTATTTCAATGTCATTCGCATTGGCGGCAACCCGCTGGATCCATTGGCGCTGTCGAGTGCAGAAGCGGAAGGGCGGCGGCGGATTGAAAATTTCGTGGCGTGGCTGCGCGCACGTGTGCCGGGCTACGAGCGCTGCTGGCTGGCCAAATCGGCGGCGCACATCGGCATTCGCGAGAGCCGGCGCGTAATGGGCGACTATGTCTTGCGCGGTGCGGATTTTGAGCAGGCCGCGCACTTCACCGACGCGATTGCCTGCTGCGCGTATCCAGTCGATATTCATCACGCGGCGCAAGGCCAGACGACCATGCGGCACTTGCTGCCGGGCGCGTATTATCAGATTCCCTATCGCTGCCTGACGCCGCTCGGCCTGCAGAATGTGCTGATGGCATCGCGCAGTATTTCATGCGACCGAACGATGCACTCGAGTCTGCGCGTGATGGCGACGGTGATGAACATTGGCGAGGCGGCGGGCTATGCGGCGGTATTGAGTCTGCCACAAGGCCGTGTGCGCGAGGTCTGCGTTGCCGCGGTGCAGGAGTGCATCCTGGCGCATGGTGGGCTCTTGGCGCCCGGGCCGTTTCATCACATGGTCTAAGAGTGAACAGCAAGAATACCATCGCAGTGCGCCCGGCGCGGCCGGGCGGGTATCGCGAACTGCTGCGGATATCCGGGCCATTGATCCTTTCAATGAGCTCGTTCACGATCATGCATTTCTGCGACCGGGTGATGCTGACGCATTACAGCGAGGCGACCGCCGCCGCCGCCACCGGCGCGGGTGTGCTGGCCTTTGCCATGCTGAGTTTCGCGATGGGCGTGGCCACCTATGTCAATACCTTTGTCGCCCAGTATTTCGGCGCCGGCGACCGCGAAATGTGCACGCGCAGCTTGTGGCAGGGCATCTATTTCACGCTGGCGTGCAGTCTGATCTACCCATTGGTGATGGTGCCCGGCGGCTTGCTGTTGCTGCGCTGGATCGGACACGAACCGGCGGTGTTGGAGGCGGAACTGGCCTATTTCACGATCTTGGCCGCGTGTGCCGGCACCGCCTTGATGAACTACACCCTGTCATCGTTTTTCAGCGGCTGCGGGCGAACGTGGACGGTCATGTGGGTGGACCTGCTCGGTGCCGGTATCAATATTGTGCTGAACTATGCCCTGATTTTCGGGCACTGGGGCATGCCTGAGATGGGCATTCGCGGCGCGGCCATCGCCACGGTGTGCGGCTCAAGTTTGAGTGTCGTCCTGTTTGCGCTGTTGTTGCTGCGGCCGGCATGGCGCGTGCCGTTTGGCATCTGGCGTTACCGCCAATTGCGCTGGCGCTCACTCTGGCAACTGCTGCGCTTTGGCGGCCCGTCCGGCATCAGTTTCGGCTTGGACATCAGCGCCTTTTCCTTGTTTACCTTGCTGGTCGGCAAACTCGGCACCATTCCCCTGATCGCATCGAACATCACCCTGGCGGTCAACACGATTGGCTTTCTGCCGATGCTGGGCTTGTCGCTGGGCACCAACATTCTGGTCGGACAGCACATTGGCGCCGGGCGCAAAGACATTGCCGAAAAATCGGCATACACCGGCGCAAAGTTGGCGACCGCGTATGTCGTTGTTTTGGGGTTGGCCCTCGTGCTGTTCCCGGACATGTTCATTGCAATGTTTCGCGGGCCGGGCATTAGCGCCGCGCGCTTCACGGAAGTGAGCGCCTATGCGCGCCTGTTGTTGAAATTGATCGCCTTGGCGACCGTCTTCGATGCGTGGAACACGACGTTCAGCGGCGCGCTGAAAGGCGCGGGCGACACCTGGTTCACGATGTGGGCCAATGTCGTGCTGGCCTGGTGCGTGTTTGTCCCGCCGGTGTATTTGACGACCGTGGTCTGGCCGCAGCCGATCGTGGTGCCGTGGGCATTTTTAGTCTTGTACGTCTTTCTGCTCGGCGTGGTGTACTGGATACGCTTTGCGCGCGGACACTGGCAAACAATTGAAATCCGCGAGCGCGCCGTGCCGGCACTCGTCAACGAGCTGAGCGGCGACGCGCTGCTGGTGGATGGATAGCGCGCCGGGAACCCGAACGCGTCGTTTGCTTCTCAACAGCACTTCTTGACACTTTTTGGCATTGCCGGTTGCTATACTGGTCGCGAATAACCAACATTCGTGACCAAAATGAACACGCCATCCCAAACAAGCACAGTGCGCAATGCCAACGTGACGGCCGAACGGGTCGAACTCCACGCCCATACGAAAATGAGTCAAATGGACGGTGTGGCAGATGCCAAAGAACTGATTGGCCGCGCGGCCGCGTGGGGCCATCCGGCCATCGGCGTAACCGACCACGCCAATGTGCATGCTTTTCCCGAAGCACACACCATGGGCCGGCAGTTTGGCATCAAGGTTCTTCTCGGCATGGAAGGATATCTGGCCAACGCACCCGTCGCGCTCATCAAAGAGCTCTTGGCAAGCAAGAAAACAGGCCCGGTCTACCCGCCGAGGCGTGAAGAGATTGGCGAGCTCAAGAGCGCCGTGTATCACATCATTCTCTATGCACGCACACCGCCGGGCCTGCGCAATTTATACGAGCTGGTGTCGCTATCGTACTGCTCGTATGACTACGGCATGCCTTTGATTCCGCGCGATGTGCTGGAGCAGTACCGCGAGGGCCTGTTGATCGGCAGTGCGTGCGCACACGGCGAACTGTTCCACATGGTTCTACAGGCCCATCTCAACCGGATCACGCCGGACGAATTCGAACAGCAATTTAGCGCAGCGCAGGCGCTATACGATTATTATGAGATTCAGCCGCGCGCCAACAACATGTTTTACGTAACCAAAGGCACGCTGGCGTCGGAAGAGGACATTTTGGCGATCAACCGGCGCATCTGCGAGTTGGGCGCGCAGCATGGCAAACTGGTGGCGGCCACTGGCGACGTGCATATGCTCAAGCCGGACGACGTGCTGCTACGGCGCGTGCTGCAGATCGGCCAGGCTCGGGACGAGGAAATTGATGAACATGTTGGCGCACCGCTGTATTTCAAGACCACGGCCGAGATGCTCGACGAGTTCGCCTATCTCGGCCCGGATTTGGTGCGCAGCGTGGTGATTGACAATCCGCAGCGTCTGATGGCCTTGGTCGAGGCATTTACGCCGATTCCATCCGGGTTCCATCCGCCAAAATTGAAAGGCGCCGAAGACGACTTGCGCCAAATTTGCGAGGCACGCTGCCGCGCGTTGTATGGCGCGCAGCCGCATCCGCTGGTAACGCGCCGAATGCAGCGCGAACTGAGCGACATTGTCAGGAATTATTTTGCCGACCTGTACATGCTGGCCCACAAGGTTGTCAAACAGTCTCTGGATGACGGCTACATCGTCGGCTCGCGCGGCAGTGTCGGCTCGAGTTTCGTGGCGTTCCTGGCCGGCATCACAGAAGTAAACAGCCTGCCGCCGCACTATGCCTGCGCGCAATGCTCGTACACCGAGTTCACCCAGTTTGACGAGCGCGGTGAGCCGCGCCCGGCGCCGCTCGACGGCATTATGGCAGAGGTCGGCGAGGACTTGCCGCCGCGCATCTGCCCACAGTGCGGTGTGCTGATGCAACGCTACGGTTTCAACATTCCGTTTGAGACCTTTGCCGGTTTCGAGGGCAATCAGACGCCCGACATTGATTTGATTTTCGCCAGAGAATACCAATCGCGGGCGCACCGCTACATTGAGGATTTGTTCGGCAAAGACCATGTGTACCGGGCCGGTACGATCAGCACGCTGCAGGACCTTATGGCCTTCTTCTTTGTTCAGAAATATCGGAAGAAGACCGGCGAGCAATGGCCGGATGAGGAAGTCAACCGGGTGATTGAGGGCTTGGTCGGCATCAAGCGCATGACCGGCCAGCATCCGGGCGGCTTGATCATCCTGCCGCAGCACAAGAGCATCACCGAGTTCTGCCCGGTGCAATGCCCGCCGACCAACAACCGAGACAATCCTCCTGCGACGCACTTTGATTATCATGTGCTGCAGGAAAATCTGTTCAAATTCGATATTCTCGGGCACGCCGACATGACGCAAGTCCAGTTGTTGAGCGAGTACACCGGCATGGACATCACCAAGGTACCGCTGAACGATCCCAAGACGCTGTCGCTGTTTTCCTGCGTGAAAGCGCTGGGCGTGACCGAGAAGGAGATCGGCACGCACGTTGGCACCTATGGCATTCCCGAATTCGGCACCGAATTCGTGCGCGGCATGCTGGACGACACGCGCCCGCAGACGTTTGCCGACATTGTCCGTATTTCCGGCCTGAGTAACGGCATCGACGTCTGGCTCAACAACGCGCGCGACATCATCAAGAACGGGCACGCCACGCTGCAACAGTGCATCTGCAACCGCGATGACATCATGCATTACTTGATTGAGAAAGGGATGGCGCCGTTCAGTACGTACAAGATCATGGAGCAGGTGCGCAAAGGCAAGGGACTCAAGCCGGACGACATTATGGCGATGCGTGAGCACACAGTGCCTGACTGGTACATTGAGTCGTGCCAGAAGATCAAGTACAATTTTCCCAAGGCGCATGCCGTGGCGTATGTCATCAACGCGCTGCGGATCGCCTACTGCAAGGTGCACCGGCCGGTGGCATTTTACGCGAGCTACTTCACGGTAAAGCGCCATGCGTTGAACGCGCCGGTGGTGGCCGGCGGCAAACGCGCCATTCGCGCGGCGATAGATGAACTGGAGGCCGGCGGCCGGTGCAAACTGGCGAAGAACGAGCAGGAAATCCTGACCGTGTATGAAGTCGCGCTGGAGATGTGCGAGCGCGGCATCTGCATGCGCCCGGTGGATATTTACAAATCCGACGCGGCGCGCTGTATCATCGAGAATGGCGACATCATCCCACCCTTATGTTGTTGACTAAAATGTCACGACCGGCTACAATACAACATCACGCACCGGATTTGCGCAGAATGGCTCAAACTACATATCGCACAGGTCACTACCGGCCGTCTGAGCGGCTGCTGGCCTTGTTGATCCTTCTTTCCGACCATCGCTGGCATATCACGCGCCATCTCGCTGAGCAATTTGAAACGGCCGAGCGCACCCTTTATCGCGATCTGGACAAGATCGAGAATGCCACCAAGTTGTCTGTTGAACGCCAGACGGGGCGCGGTGTGCGCCTCGTGCCGGGCCGCACCTTTGCCGGGCTCGAAGGCGGCACGGAAGAAGCATTGAATCTCATCTTTGCGGTCGTCTTCTCGCCTAAACTTGGTTTTTCTCTGGTTGAGGTCGCGCGCACGCTGGACAAACTCCGCGCTTCCTTGCCTCTCGAACGTACCGCGTGGATTGACTGGCTGAGATCCCGCATTCATTTTGAGATTCCGATCAAATCGCGTGGCGTGCAGTTCATGAAGGTCATTCGCACGGGCATTGTGGAATGCCGACGCCTTCGCCTGACGCACATAGGCGTGGGGGATACGGTGCCGGATCGGCATGACGTCAACCCCTATGGCGTGGTGTACCACCATGATGTATGGTATCTGCTCGGCTTCGACTGTAAATGTGGCGAACGGCGCGCATTTCGTGTCGACCGTTTTAAGACCTGTACGCTGCTTGACCTCAAGTTTGTCCCACCGGAAGACTTTGACGCCCGCGAATACTGGAACCGCAGCTTCTGGCGACAATACGAGCGCGACGCCGAAACGTTTGTCGTAACATACGACGCGGACTATGCCGACCGCGTGAAGCATTGGAACCGTGTCCAGTTGAAGTCGCATGCAGACGGATCAGTCGAGGCGACGTTCAAGAGCATGAATCCCGAATGGGTGAAGTCTTTCATCCTGTCCTGCGGCGCGCACTGCCTCGTCAGGTCACCGGAATGGCTCAAAAACGCAGTGAAGGAGCAGGCGGAGAAAGTCACACATAAGTATTCACGCAACACAATTTAGCAGCATAACAATTAGCAATGGAGTTCAGTATGTTGTTCGAGAAAGGAGAAAACATTTTTGAGTCCGAAAAGGAACGGAATTTCTATATGAAGTTCTTTGCCGGGTATTTTCTTAACGAGTTAATCCCTGGTTCGGCGAAACGGCTCTCCCAGTTCTGGGATATCCTTCTCGCCAGCTGGCGTAATATCCCTAAAGCACAGGAAAACGTAGATTACAAAGACATTTTGCGTTCTGATAAAGAAGTGTTGGTCATAAACAATGGCGAGATCTCGGTTGTAACAGAGCCTAATAATATGAATCCGGATTTCGTGCATGTTTCCTTTGACAACCATGCATACACCGAAGACAATGGCGAATTCGCTGATGTATTGATTTATGACCACAAAACACTTGCAACAGCTGTTGCTTTAGAAGTCAAATATAAAACCAACTATGATATCCAAAAAGATGTATGCCGCAATGCTAACCGCATCAAGTGGATATCTATGCGTTTGACCAAAACATTGTTCATCCCCTGCTTGCTACTTACCAAACACAAATGGGATAAATCTTCTCATCAAAGGGAGGCTTATATTGGCTGCAATATTATTCTGTGGGATGATCTCGTTGCCGTGTGCGAAAAAGAAGAGATTAAAAATTATTTTGAATATCAACTGAGACTGCCTCAAAAACCACGCTATGAGTTCACCAACAACAAGTGGGTGCGCAAAAGCAAAGTGTTATAGCGGAAGTCTCATCTGTGTCTCAAAACAAAAACACAGCTTCGGCCTTCGTTGCCGCAACCTTCTGCGGAAAAATATGCAAACGCACAAACACTTACACACAACAAAGGAGGTCGGTATGACTAACGGAGCAACATGTCCTCTGTGCAATCAGCCTTGCACAGACAGTTATCGTCTATCTGTACACATTAAGGGGGCACACGGCGACTGGCATGACTATGAGAAAAAGATTCGCAACGAAATGAAGGAGTCGTTCGATAAATATATGCTGGTCTTCGAACCCGAGATTACCGTTGCCGACGAGGTCGTGATTGCATCTGCAAATAAAGGCATAGGTAGTAAAGAGCTGAGTATTGACAGCTATCTGCGACCGCACAAGCCAATCTGCCGTGAGGAGCGTCAGTATGCGCATTTGCTTGCACAGGCACTGGCAAACGGGGACCAGAAGATCAAGCGGAAATTTGACGACTACATCAAAGAGCCGATCAAATCGGTTTTCTTTGAGGCCACTTTCATGAGAGACTTTTGGGCCAACGATCCGATCGGATTCAACCAGGAACTTCTTGAGTACTTGGCTGAAAAGGGGCGTATCCCCAATAGCGACATGGATACATGGGTCGGTGGAGATCACAGAAGGTATCCCAACCATTGGAAGGAAAAATGCAGGTGGGCGCGCGTAATGATCAATGCAAAACCGGACATCGCCGTCTTCACTCACCAAAGCGTCCTTCATTTCATCGAGTGCAAGTATTTGTCTCCCGAAGATACCTACACGGTGGAGAACAACAAGAAGATCTCACAAACCGCAGCACAGAAGGAGATTTTGTCTTTCCTGAAGAAGCTTTGCAACATCACCGTCGGAAAGGTCATCAAGGTTGAGTTTACATCAGAGATTCACAAAAAGACATCTTTCGCTCAAGTTGAAATTTCCTTTGCCGATATCGTTCCCCAAAACTGACAGCAAATCTAATGTTCATCTCCAAAAGCAAATATCTGAACGGCCTGCAGTGCCATAAGCTGCTTTGGTTCTACTACAATGCCAAGGAGCGCATGCCGGCGTTTGATGCTGAAGCGCAGGCAGTATTTGACAAAGGCCATGAAGTGGACAAGCGTGCCAAACAGCTTTTTCCACAGGGCATCGAGGTCACATGGGATTTGGGGCTCGACAAGGGCGTACTTGCGTCAACCAAGATGCTCGTGCTGCGCAGACCATTGTTTGAGGCCGGCTTCATGTATCAAAACACCTTTGCGCGTGCAGATGTGCTCAATCCGGTTGACAGCGATGGTTGGGATTTGATTGAGGTCAAGAACCGGACGCGTGTGAAGGATGTTGATATCAACGACCTGGCATTGCAGTATTACTGCTACACCGGCGCTGGTGTGCGCATTGTCCGTTGTCTGCTGATGCATCTCAAGCGGGAGCAGTTCGGCCGCACGGCGAATGTGCCGGACGACGCTTTTGTGTGTGAAGATATTTCAGATAAAGTGATTGCGGCCAGCAGAGAAGTGGAACGCAACATCGCCGAAATGCTGGCAGTGATCAGTGAGGCGACCAGCCCAGGCATCGCCGTCGGGCCGCAGTGTGAGCAACCCTATCGCTGCGTCATGAAAAAGGTGTGCGCGGAAGGATAAGCGGCACAGGCCGTGGATCGCAGTGCTGTGGTGCCTGCTTGCTGAGGATTGACAAAAGTTACCATACACAGTATAATATTATGCATAATGTATGGTAACTAAGGCACCCTATGGCCATTAAGCCGGTATTGCGAGAAGAACTCCAGAATTCCCTGCACATGCTTGCGGACTATGAGCATGCTTTGGCAAAACTGCCGAAGGGTAGCCTGATCCGCAAGAACGTCAAGGGCCATGCCTATTATTATCTTGTCTTTCGTGACGGGGCTAAGGTTCGCTTCGTGTACAAGGGGCGACTCGCGCCGGAGGAAATCCAGCAACACAAAGAAGCGCAAAAGCAGTGTGCCACTTACCGAGGAAATATCAGCCGGCTCAAGCGGCAAATAACATTTCTGCGGAGCACCTTGCGTGGAAAAGAAGAAATATGAAATAGGCGAAACAGAACTCGCGGACAGGCTGACATTGGAAACAATACAATGACCAAAGAAACTGAAGAGCGCAAACAACGGGTGAAGGTGATTGCGTTGGGCATCTTCGACATTGCCGCTGCCCTGCGTCTGGTGCGCCGCGAGATTCGCCGCTGGTCGGTGCCGTATCTTTCGCAGGCGCATGTCCGCCATGATCCATTTCGCACTTTGATCGCCTGCATCCTCAGCTTGCGCACCAAGGACGCGGTCACCGACGCGGCTAGCGAACGCCTCTTCGCCGTCGCCGCCACGCCCCGGGCCATTCTGGCGCTCGGCACGTCGCGCCTCGCCCAACTTATTTTCCCGGTCGGGTTTTACAACCAGAAAGCGCGGCAGATCACAGATATTTGCCGCCGCCTGCGCGACGAGTTCAATGATGGCGTGCCCAACTCGATTGAAGTTCTGCTAACCCTGCCCGGCGTCGGCCGCAAGACTGCCAATCTGGTGGTCACCGAGGCGTTCGGCCAGCCCGGCATCTGCGTTGACACCCACGTTCACCGCATCACCAATCGCTGGGGCTACGTGCGCACCCGCACGCCCGAGCAGACTGAAATGGCATTACGTGCAAAATTGCCGGCGCGCTATTGGATTGAAATCAACCGGTTGTTGGTGACCTATGGCCAACACCGTTGCCTGCCGGTCTCGCCCATCTGCAGTGAATGTCCAGTGTTTGAGATGTGCCCGCGGCGAGGCGTTGTGCATCAGCGCTGAGGCTTAGAATCGCGGTTTGTTCAGCAACCGGAAAACGCGGCAGGATGCCGCGTCTACGTGCGGCGCTGTCGTAGAAGCGGCTTCCAGCCGCTTTGGCAGGATGCCGCGTCAACGCCCGATTTCACTCCATCTGCACGCGCGCGATGAACGGCAGTTCGCGATGCCGGCGCGCGTAGTCCAAGCCATAACCCACCACAAAATAATCGGGAATGGAAAAGCCGATGATGTCGGCCTGCATGTCCTCGACCCGCCGGCTGGGCTTGTCCAGCAGCGCGCACACTTTGACGCACGACGCGCCGTGCGCCACCACCAGTTCCTTGGCTTTTTTCAACGTGCGCCCGGTGTCGAGAATGTCGTCAATGATCAGCACCGGGCGGCCGCGCACGTCCGTCTCGGTGTCGGATTTGACCGTGACCGCGCCGCTCGACTTGTCGCTGTCGCCATACGAGCGCAGCGTCATGAATTCAACTTCCATGGTAATGCCATGCCGGTACAAGAGCCGGATCAAGTCCGCCATAAAGACAAAACTGCCTTTCAGCAGCGCGATGATGACCAGGTTTTCGGTCGGCATGCCGGCCCGGATTTCATCGACAATGCCTTCGAGGCGCGTGCGCACCTCATCCGAACTGATCAGCGGAACGAGCGTGTACTTGAG
>JAPLST010000228.1:0-1137 GCA_026398485.1 bacterium | reverse complement strand
ACGTGTGCTCTTCCGATCTGTCGCCGCTTTGCTCCGCGGCCTGGGTGAAGGGCATGAGTATAGCACAACCGGGCCGGCCCTGCCAGCAATCCTATGGAATATCGAATATCGAACCGTTTGCCTTTTCTCAAAGGGCTGTGCTACAATGAGTGCCACTCATGAATTTATTATCATAAACACCTTGACAACGCGGCGCCCCACTTTGCTACCTGTGCGTGCTCAAGATCCAAATCCGCTGCTGCCGTCTGTCCGCCATTTTCTCGACGCGCTGCGGACCGAGAAAGGCCTGGCGCACAACACCTGCCTTGCCTATGGCAATGATGCCGGCCAGTTCGCCGCCATGCTGCAGCAGCGCGGCCTGTGCGCCTGGCCGGCGGTGACCCCCGACCATATTCTTGATTTTCTCGAGCAGCGGCGGGCCGCGAAGTGCGCCGCCAGCACCATCTTCCGCGAGTTGATTGCGCTGCGCATGCTGTTCCGTTTTCTGCATGCCCAGGGACTGGTGCCGGCCGACGCATCCGAACGGCTCGAAGCGCCGAAGTTGTGGAAGCTGCTGCCGGATGTGCTGGCGGAAGAAGATGTCGAGCGCCTGCTGGCCGCGCCCAAGGTCACCACCAGGCTTGGTCGGCGCGACAAGGCCATGCTTGAATTGCTGTATGCCTCCGGCCTGCGCGTCAGCGAGCTAGTCGGTTTGCGCGCGCAGGACGTGGACTTGGAGTCCGGCTTTCTGCGTTGCACCGGCAAGGGCAGCAAGGAAAGGTTGGTGCCGGTTGGCAGCCACGCGCGCGCGGCGATCCAGGCCTATCTTGCGCAGCGCGCGGCCGGCGCGGGCAGTGCGCCCTTGTTCGTCTCCAACCGCGGGCGCGCCATGTCACGCATCAATTTTTGGAAACGCATCCGCGGGTATGGCAAAGCGTGCGGCATTGTCAAAGCCCTGTATCCGCACATCCTGCGCCATTCATTTGCCACGCATTTGCTGACGCACGGCGCCGATCTGCGCGTCGTCCAGGAACTGCTGGGCCACGCGGATATCAGCACCACCCAGATTTACACGCATGTGGACGATCAGCGCCTGCGCGCGGTGCACAACCGCTTTCACCCGCGCGCTTAAACAGCACTGTGACAGATCCCCAAGGT
>JAPLST010000458.1 GCA_026398485.1 bacterium | reverse complement strand
AACGGGCGGGCCAAGTCGCTGTGCGTCGCCGAATGGCAGCCGATCGCGTGGCCGCGCTGCGCCAAGTCGCGCAGCTGGTTCCAGGTCATGTAGTCCGGCGTGCCGATCACCGACGTATAGGCGAAGAACGTTGCGCGCATGCCAAACTCTTCCAAGATCGGCACCGCGTGTTCATACTGGTCGCGCCACGCGTCGTCAAAGGTGATCACCACGATCTTTTCCGGCAACGGCGTGCCACAGCAGACGGCCGTATGCCACTCATCCAGCGTGATCGTTTTGTAGTGATTGGTGTGCAGATACTGCATGTGCTGGCGGAACAGCGCCGGGCTGACATTCATGTGATTGTCGAGCCCGGGCATGACGCGGTGGTACGCCAAAATCGGCAGGCGCGCGGGCGCGCCATTGCTGGCGGCCGTCAGCAGCGCCGCAGGCCGGCGCACAATCGGCGCCAAGGCCACGTCATGCGTGCAGGCTGGCAGCAGCACCGCGACAAGGGCGTGCCAGATGCAGAGCTGCAAGCGGCGGTTCTTGGTGTCTGTTCTGAACATTGTTGGTTATTATAGCAAAATCGCGCGCACGGGGCTCAATGAATTGCAGCCGTCCGCGGTGCGGGCGGCGGGTCTGCCGCGGTCAACGCCCGCGGCCACAGGAAACGCGGCATTGCAGCCTCACAACTCGCCGAACAGCTCGGGCTGTTCGGCCAGCGTCGGCCGGGACGTGCGGCCCGCCGGGCCCAGCAACAACTGCGCCCGGATCGCCGCCGGCGTCAGGCACAGTTCGGCCGGCACACGCCCGCCACAGGTGATGAAATAGCGCGCGCGCTTCATGACCACGCCGAGCTTGTCCAAGTCTTCGATGCGCAAGGCCGCCTGGCCGCGCGACGCGACAATGCGCTTGGCTGAGCGCATGCCCACGCCCGGCACGCGCAGCAGCGTTTCATAGTCCGCGCGATTGACCTCAACCGGGAATTGTTCCAGATGCCGCAAGGCCCACGCACACTTCGGATCCAGCTCGCGATCCAGATTCGGCTCGGTTGCGTCCAGCACATCCGCTGCCGCAAACCCATAATAGCGCACCAGCCAGTCGGCCTGATACAGCCGGTGCTCGCGCAGCATGTCCGGCGCCGGCGCCCATGGCAAGCGCGCGTCATCATTGACCGGCACATAGGCCGAGTAATACACGCGTTTCAGATGATAGGTTTGATACAAGCGTTCCGCCAGCAACAATATCCGGTCGTCGTTTTCGGGACTGGCGCTGACAATCAATTGCGTGCTTTGCCCGGCCGGCGCGAAGAGGGGCGCGCGCTTGAACGTCTTACGCTCGTCGCGATTGACCGTGATGTTGTGTGCGATCTGCTGCATCGGCCCGAGAATGCTGGCGCGCGCCTTGTCCGGCGCCAGCCGGCGCAACGACACCTCGCTCGGCAGCTCGATGTTGACGCTGATGCGGTCGGCATAAAAGCCCGCGCGGCGGATCAATTCGGGATCGGCGCCGGGAATCGCCTTCACATGAATGTAGCCGCGGAAGGCCTCCTCGCGCCGCAACCGCCGCACTACCTCAAGCATGCGCTCCATCGTGTAATTCGGGCTGCGCTCGACCCCCGAACTTAAAAACAAGCCCTCAATATAGTTGCGCCGGTAAAACTGCACGGTCAAGTCCACCACTTCCTCAACCGTGAACGCGGCGCGCGGGACATTGTTGCTGCACCGGTTGGCGCAATAGGCGCAATCATAGACGCAGCGATTTGTCAATAATAGTTTGAGCAATGAAATGCAGCGCCCGTCATCCGACCAACTGTGGCAACAGCCGGCGGGCGTTGCGGCACCCAGTCCGCCGCCCGCATTGCGCCGGCGGCTCCCGCTCGAGGCGCACGAGACGTCATACTTCGCCGCCGCCGCCAAGACCGCCAGTTTTTCCTCAACGTTCATCTGACCGCGGTCAGCCCCGTCTCCGCCACATAGTGCAGTTGCTCGTCCGTCAATTCGGGATAAATCGGCAAGGCCAGGGTCTCGCGCGCCGCCCGCTCCGACTCCGGAAACGCGCCGGCCGCATGGCCCAGATACGCAAAACATTTTTGCTGGTGCAACGCCACGGGATAATACACTTCGCTGCCAATCGTCGCCGCCTTCAAGGCCGCCAGCACCGTGTCGCGCTGCGGCACCCGGATCACATATTGATTGTAAATCATGTAGCAGTCCGGGCGCACCTTTGGCGTGACAATCGCCGCGCAGCCGGCAAAGGCCGCATCGTAGTTCGCCGCGTTCCTGCGCCGGCCTTCGTGCCAGGCATTCAGATAGTTCAGCTTCACGCGCAAGACCGCCGCTTGCAACGCATCCAGCCGGAAATTGCCGCCGATCACCGCGTGGTAATATTTCGGCTCCATGCCGTGCATGCGCATCTGCTTCATTTTCTCAAACAGGGCCGCATCCGCAGTGGTGACCAATCCCCCATCGCCGGCGCCGCCAAGATTCTTCGAGGGGAAGAACGAGAAGCAGCCGACCGTGCCCAGCGTGCCGGCCTGCTTGTCTTTGTAGCGCGCCCCGATGGCCTGGGCCGCATCTTCAATCACAAACAACTTGTGCGTGCGCGCCAACGCCAGCACCGGATCCATGTCAACACATTGGCCGTACAAATGCACCGGCATGATCGCCTTGGTGCGCGGCGTGATGGCCGCCGCAATCTTGCTGACATCCATGTTGTAGGTGCGCGGATCAATGTCGACGAAGACCGGCGTCGCACCCAGCCGCGCCACCGAGCCGGCCGTTGCGAAAAACGTGTAGGGCGTGGTGATCACTTCATCGCCCGGCCCGATGCCGAGGGCCATCAAAGCCAGCACCAGTGCATCCGTGCCGGACGACACGCCCAAGGCATGCGGCGCGCCCGTGTAGGCGGCGCATTCTTTCTCGAACGCGGCCACCTGCGGCCCAAGGATGAAATATTGCGATTCAAACACGTCGTTGACGGCCGCCATGATTTCGGCGCGCATCGGCGCGAACTGGGCTTTTAGATCAAGAAGGGGTATATTCATGGCATAGCATACAAAATTATGGGTGAAAGGTCAAGCGGTTTTCAGTGCGCGCCACATTAGGAAATTCTTTCGCAACGAAACAATTTTATGTTCAGAAACGCATGAACCTCGTTCAATGGTCGCATGGCCAGGGTGCGACGCCGCGGCGCACGCAGACTGGCGGATTAACGGTAAGATCCACAATCGTCGAATCGCCGCGCAGCGTGGTTGGCCCGGCATCAATGACCACCGCCGCGTGCGGCGCGACGCCGCGCGTCATCGCCGCGTCAAAGGGGCTGGGCTCGCCGCTGAGATTCGCGCTGGTGGCGACGACCGGCACGCCACACGCCTGCAGGAACGCCTGCGCCACCGGATCGGACGGAAAGCGGAACCCCGTCTTGATCTCAGCCACGTCAAGCAAAAACGTGATCGGCCCGGGCCAGTGCGATTGCAAACGACATAAAATGTCGATTGTCGTTGCCCCAACCACGCTATTGAACATGGCCCAGTCGCCGAGGTGGTAGGCAAACGGTTTGCCGGCCGGGCGTTGTTTGGCGGCGTAGATGCGCTGGATGGCGGCGGGATTATCGGCGCGCGCGCCGATGCCGTAGCAAGTCTCCGTCGGGAAGATGACCAGCTCGCCGCGCAGCAGGGCCTCCACCGCCGGCTGCAGCGCGGCCGGCAGGTCAGCCGCCGGTGCGATGACCAGCGGGCTCATTCGCGCCGGCGGCGGCGCGCGGCACAGCGCGCCGCCGCGCCCAGCGTCAGCAAGCCCGCAACAGTCAGCGCGGGTTCGGGCACGACCCGGAACTCGAACGCAAAATCATAGGGAATGCCTGGATAGATGGTCCAGTTGGTCACGCCGAATGTTGTGCTGCGCCACACGCCCGTACAGAGCGAAACCTCCGCTGAGCGCATGGCCCAATAGGTATTCGGATTTCCCGCCGGAATTTCGGCCTGGACGGTCATCCAGTAATGCTGGCCGGTGGCCGGCGTGAAGGGCAGCGGCAGTTCCGTCCAGCATTCATAGAAGATATCCAAGTTGAGTTTGGACCAGTACACATTCGAGCCATCAATATGCCAGACGCTGATTTCATTGGTCGGCACAGACAAGGCGGGATCATGGTTGTAGAGATAGATGTTCCATGCCTCTGGTTTCACAAGAGCAAAGCGCGCGTCCCACCAGCGCAGATACAGAATGGGATCGGCCAAGGGCGCGCCAAAGAGAAAGTCGTCGGCGCAGCGTGCCTCGGTGCCGGACGGATTGGTGACGAGGGTGGAAATAATGCCGTTGTACAGGTCCGGTTCTTGCGTCCAAACTGGCAAGCCGGGGCACTCGCGATAGGTCATGCTGAACAACTGGGCCTGGTTGGAGAGCGCCGGATTCGCCAATGAAACGGCCGTGACCCGGGTGTTCTCGACGATCTCCAACGGGGTGCCATCTGGACAACTGACGCTGACGGTGAAACTTGTCGCGGCGCCGGCCGCCAGCGTGACCGACGGCGGCAATGGCGCGATGGGCCATGCGCCGAGGACTGTCAGGCCGAAGGTGTCCAGCAGGCCGGTGGTGTTGGTCAGCGTGAGCGTGTGCGCCACCGTAGTGCCGGGCACGACCCGCTGCCATGAGAGCGCCGGCACGAGCAAGCCTGGATCGGCCAGCAGTTCAAACGCGCAATCCGACATGGCCGTCCAGTTCGAAATGCTGATCAAGGCAAATTGCAGCGCACCGGTGGACAGGCGCACAGCCTGCGGCGTTGCCAGCCAGTAGCTTTGCGGCGGGAAATCGAGGCTGGGCTGGAACGTGATCCAGAAATGCTGGCCGGTCAGCATAGTGAGTGCCGCCGGCAGTTCAGCCCAGTACGAGCGCGTGTACGCATCGAAAAGGTTGGTGGCCTCATGACATTGGCCAGCCGGAATGTTACGCCATTGCCAGAGCACGGTGCCCGGCGCGTTGGAGGTGGTGTCATGATCATACACGTAAATATTCCACGCATAGATGTTGGTCACGGTCGGATCCGTGTAGAAAAACCATTGCATATATTTGATCGGTTTGGTGGGGGTGTCGAAGCGCACGTCATCCGCCATGCGCGCATCGAAGGGAAAATTGGTGGCGAGTTGTGAAGCATAGCCATTGTCGCTGACGTCGGGCAATTGCGACCAGAGCGACAGGCCGGGCGCTGCGGCATAGCCGGCGACCCGCAGATAGTCCAGATGACAATCATTGCCGTACATCGAAGTGAACCGGAAGGCAATAAATACGGTGTCCTGATTCTGCGCCATGAGCGGCAGCAGCAGCGTTTGGCGCTGCCACTGATTGCTGGCGCCCGGGCGGGTGACGGTGGTGACGTCGACCCAATCGGCGCCATTGGTCGAGACTTGCACGGTGACGGCATCCAGATTGCCGGCATACTGGGTGTCATGCGTCCAGGCGAATTCGGCCATGACGCGGTTGAACCCGCGCGTCGAGAAGGCCGTCTTGCGCGCCAGGCGGATTTGCTGGCCGACGCCGGCCGTGTAAGAGTTGAAGCGCACGAAGTACGAACCTTCATAGGGCACAAAGCCGGCCGGGTGCGTGCTGCTGCTCACAAAATCAATGCTGGCAGCGGTGCCCGCCACCAGTTGCGTGGTCCAGTCAGCCGGCAGCGTGCTGCTGTTGAAGCCTTCGGTGAAAATCATCGCGGCATCGCTGCGTGAACTCAACGCCATAGCTGCTGCAACCACTGCACAAAGGAAAAGCGATTTCATGGCCTGCTCCCTGTTTTACGGCAAATCAATTAAGCGGTGTTGTCCGCATTTTTACGCGGAACATTCTGCTATAACTATATCCTTTTACCTGCAGAGAGTCAATCCTGATTCCTAGTGGCGGTTGTAAACCGCGCGGGTTTTGATTATCATTATCATGCAGTGGGTCATCGGCATGGTGGCACCCACACGGCATTCAGCCATGATACCAAAAGGATTGATGCATATGACTTCCGCGACGATTCGCAGCGCCTTTCTCGAGTATTTCACGCGCCACGGCCACACGCGGGTGGACAGCTCGCCGGTCGTGCCGCACAACGACCCGACCTTGCTGTTTGCCAACGCCGGGATGAATCAGTTCAAGAATGTGTTTGTCGGCCTGGAGACGCGGCCGTATACGCGCGCCACGTCGTGCCAGAAGTGCATTCGCGCCGGCGGCAAGCACAATGACCTCGACAATGTCGGCAAGACGCCGCGCCATCACACCTTGTTCGAGATGCTCGGCAATTTCTCGTTCGGCGATTATTTCAAGGAGGACGCGATTGCGTTTGCCTGGGAGGTCATCACCAAAGTGTATGGCTTGCCACCGCAGCATCTGTGGATGTCGGTCTATGAGGAAGATGACGAGGCCGAGGCCTTGTGGAAAAAGTTCATGCCGGCGGGGCGCATTGTGCGGCTCGGCAAGAAAGACAATTTCTGGGAAATGGGCGACACCGGCCCGTGCGGCCCGTGCTCGGAGATCAGCATTGACTTGCGCTCGCTCTTCGGCCAGGCCAAGCCCGATACCTTGCAGTTTGACGACGGCGTCTGCCTTGAATTGTGGAACCTGGTCTTTATGCAATTCAACCGGCATGAGGACGGCAGCATGGAGCCGCTGCCGCGCCCCAGCGTCGACACGGGCGCCGGCCTCGAACGGCTCGCGGCGGTGCTGCAAGGCAAACATTCGAATTATGAAACCGACGTGTTCAGCGGCCTGATCGAGCAGGTGGTGCAGATTGCCGGCGTGCCGTACACGCCGCTCGAACTGCTGGGCGCGCGGCCGATGACCGAGGCCGAAATCGAAGCGGGCATGCCGCACCGCGTGATTGCCGACCATATTCGCGCGCTGGCGTTCGCGATCGGCGACGGGGCCGTGCCGTCGAACGAGGGCCGCGGCTATGTCTTGCGCCGGATCTTGCGGCGCGCGGCGCGCTATGGCCGCAAACTCGGCATTACCGAACCGTTTCTCACGACCTTGCTGCCGACCCTCGCACGCCAAATGAGCGCGGTCTACCCGGCCTTGCAGGAACGCCTGCCGCATATCACCCAGTTGATCCGCCAGGAAGAGGAACGCTTTGCCAGCACCCTGGTGACCGGCATTGAGTTGTTCAACAATGTCGTGGCGAAGGGCGGGCCGCAGCATTGCGTCAGCGGCGCGGACGCGTTCCGCTTGTACGACACCTACGGTTTTCCGCTGGATGCAACGCAGGACATGGCGCGCGAAATCGGCTGGCAGGTGGACGTGGCGGGCTTTGAGACCAGTCTGGCGGCGCAACGCCAGCGGGCGAAAGCAGCCCGCGCCGTCACCGGCCCGTGCCTGCAAAAGGCATATGATGACATTCATCAGCAGCAGGGTGACACGCGCTTTGTCGGCTATGAGCAGCTGGCCTGCACCACGCGAATCGTGGCGCTGGTCAATCAAGACGGGGAGCGTTGCGCACGCGTGAGCGCGCCGGCGAAAGCGTGGATGATGGTGGACACCACCCCGCTGTATGGCGCATCCGGCGGGCAGGAAGGCGATCGCGGCACATGCCAGCGCGGGGCGGTGTGCTATCAAATCACGGAATGCGCGCGGCCGACGCACAACGTCATTGCGCATTTGGTGGACGTGACCGAAGGCGAGCTGCGCGAAGGCGACGCGGTGCAATTGGCGACCGACGCCGACTGGCGCCACGCCACGATGCGGCACCACACTGCGACGCACTTGCTGCATGCCGCGCTGCATCAGGTGTTGGGCAAGCACGCGACGCAGGCCGGCTCGGCGGTGAACCCGGAACGGCTGCGCTTTGATTTTCAGCATCACGCCGGCGTGTCGGTCGAAGAAAAAGACATGATCGAAGAATTGGTCAACACGGCGATCCAGAAGGACCTGCCGGTCGAGACCACGGTCACGACCATGGACGCGGCGCAGCAGGCCGGCGCGATGATGCTGTTTGATGAGAAATACGGCGCGAGCGTGCGCATGGTGACAATCGGCGACGTCAGCCGCGAGCTGTGCGGCGGGACGCATGTGCCGCGCACCGGCTGGCTCGGTGCGTTTCAGATTGTGGGTGAAAGCGCCGTGGCGGCGGGCGTGCGGCGGATCGAGGCGGTGTGCGGCATGCCGGCCGTGCGGCAGATGCAGCGGGATCGGGCGCTGTTGCGCGCGGTGGCGCACTACTTGACGGTCAAAGACGATGCGATCATCGCGCGCATTGAAAACATGCAGGATGAGCTCAAGACGCTGACCAGGAAAGTCAAGGAAGCGCGCAGCGCCGGCGCGCAGGATGTGGTGGCCGTGGCACTGGCGGGCAAACGCGCGTGGGGCGATGCAACGTTGATTGTCGCCGACTTGGGCGAGCTCGAAGCGCCGGAGCTGCTGGCGGTGAGCGACCAATTGCGCGCCAAATTCGAGCGCTACATCATCGTGCTGGCGGCGCGCAGCGGCGGGAAATGCAGTTTCATTGTGCAATTGAGCGACGATCAGGTGCAAGCCGGGCGACATGCCGGCACGTTGGTGAAAGAACTGGCGAAGCTGACCGGCGGCGGCGGCGGCGGCAAGCCGCATGCGGCGCAGGCCGGCGGCAAGCAGCCGGAGAACATCGGCGCGGCATTGGCGGCCGTCGAGCGGCTGCTGGGCGGATAAGTTACTCCCCGGCTATGAAAGTGAATTGCGGCAATTCATTTTGCACAAAATGATTGTGCAGCAAAACCATTTTTCCCCGAATCCTGAATCTTGCTGAATATCCAATATTGAACACTCAATATCCAAGTGCGAAATATCTGCGCAGAACTTCATTATTGGACATTCCTTGTTGGATATTCGATGTTCACATCCCTGAACCCTGATTCCCAGATCCGGGCGGGCGGCCGCACAATTTGCTACAATACTAGACTATGACAACCACATGCTTTTTGCAAACAACAGGACGGGGCGCCGGCCGGCGCGGATGGCGCGGCGCACGGTTTATGATGTGCGTCTGGCTGATGCTGGCAGGCAGCGCACTGGCGGCCGAGACGAACATGGCCGAACAACTACCCGGGCGGCGCGATCGCGAGCTCAAGCCGGTTGAGACGTTTGTCGACAAGGAGGGCTGGCAATCGAGCGCGGGCTACAAGGGCATGGAGCATTATGTCACGCGCATGGCCGACACGCTGGGCAAGAAGATCCCGGGCTATATTGTGGGCATTGGCGGCGGCAAGAAAGGCGTGTTGCTGATCGCGTCGTTCAAAGCCAAGCGCAATTTCTTTTTGGCGCAGGAGAACACCCGCGAGTTTCTGACGGCGATCGTGAAGGACTTGATGAAATGCATGCCCGAGCCGGTTGCGCCCGTGGTGACGATGCGCTGCGGAGACCAGGATATTATCCGGGCCGAGTGGGTGGGTGACAAGGTTGATGTAAAATACTTACTGTAGGAATGCACATGAGCACAGGAACGATGAGCGCGGGCCACAAGCTGGGATTCATTGGCGCGGGCACCATGGCCGAGGCGCTGATCAAAGGCATTATCGCGGCGGGGATCACGGCGCCGGAGAACATCCTGGCGACGGATATCAATCTCGAGCGCTTGTCCTGGCTGCGCGCCGAGTACGGGATTCGGACGGAAGCGCCGAACGCGCGCGCGGCGGAACATGCCGATGTGTTGCTGCTGTGCGTCAAGCCACAGATTTTGCCGCTGGTGCTGCGGGAACTGGGCATGGTCGTGACGGCGGACCAACTGGTTATTTCAATCGCGGCGGGCATGGCGTTGCCGCACCTGGAGCGCGCCTTTGACACGGCGGTGCCGCTGGTGCGGGCGATGCCGAACACGCCGGCACTGGTGCAGCGCGGCGTAACGGCACTGGCGGCCGGGACGCATGCCAATGCGCAGCATATGCACATTGCCCACGAACTGTTTCGCGGGGTCGGCAGCGTCGTTGAAGTGCCGGAAGAACTGATGGATACGGTCACGGCAGTGAGCGGGTCGGGTCCGGCGTATGTTTTTTTCCTGATGGAAGCGATGCGCGATGCGGCGCTGCAGCATGGGTTGTCGGACGAGTTGGCAACGCATTTGGTGGTGGAGACGGTGCGCGGCGCGGGCGAGTTGATTGCCCACACACACGAGCTGCCGCACGCCTTGCGCCAGCGCGTAACCTCGCCGGGCGGGACGACCGAAGCGGCGGTCAACGTGCTGCAGACATGCGGCGTGCATGCTGCGCTGGTCGCGGCGATTGAGGCGGCCATCGCGCGCAGCCGGGCACTGGCGCAGGGGACGTGAGGAAATTTACAAATTACAAATTTGAAATTTGAAATTTGAGATGCATACACTGACGCCGGGCGCTGGCGCAGGGGATGTGAGGCAAATTACAAATTACAAATTATAATTTGAAATTTGAGATGCATACCCTGACCATCATACCTGAACAGCTTGTGATTCAGGCGCCGGCACGGGCGCGCTTGCATGAAGTGCTGGATCAGCATGGCATTGCGGTGACGGCCTACTGCGACGGCATGGGCACCTGCGGCAAATGCATCGTGCGCGTAACCTGCGCGGGCGGCGGCGTTGCGCCGGTCAGCGACGCGGATCGGCAGCATCTGCACGAGGATGAGCTGGCGCACGGACTGCGCTTGGCGTGCCAGTGGCGGGTTGTCTGCGATGCGACGATCGAGATCCCGGCGCGCAGCCGGATGGAACACATGCAGGTGCAGGGCAAAGGGGATGAGCAAGGGCCGCGGGCACTGCGGCCGGCGGCGGCCGGCACGCGGCAGTATGGCATGGCAATCGACCTAGGCTCGACGACCGTGGTCGGCTCGTTGCTTGATCTGGAAAGCGGCCAGGTGCTGGCGGTCGCGTCGGGCTTGAACCGGCAGCGGCGCTTTGGTGCCGACGTGATCAGCCGGATCAACCATGCGTTGCAGGCAGGCGGCTTGG
>JAPLST010000243.1 GCA_026398485.1 bacterium | reverse complement strand
ACGGTGGTCAGGGCCTGACCGCCCTAGCTCCTTGTCTACGTCAGGGCATTTTCCCCTATATCGGAATTTCAGTAAGATCGCAGTGCGCTTGATTTTATTCGGCAGTATGGCATACTTAACTATGGCGGTGACGAGTCAAATGCGTTTTGGCGCATGTCAATGAAAGCGCCCAAAAGAAGAAGCCGCTGCAATCATCGTTGGAATTATCAGGCCATAATTAAACATACTCGCGCAGGCTCCCAAGGTAGTCCCCAAGTAGTCGGTAGGGCCCAGATCCGGCGGTTTGTTTGTGCTGTTGCTTCCCACCGATGCCGCCGCTGGCGGGACCGGGTTTACATGGCTGCTTTGGCTGTGCAAAAACAGAGTTTCACCTGCGTGTTGATCGGGCATGGCGCATCAAGCATACTGCACCGGCGATCAGCACCACAAGTGCCGCCGGTTCGGGCACCACCGTGAAATCATGCGTGGTCGCGCCCCACGTCGTGGTCGTAATGTTATCGCCGGCATCCCTGGTGATAAACCGGAAACAAAGTTGCTTGTCTTGCCAGGCAAGCGCCGGCGTGAATGCCACCGTGCGATTGCCCATGTCATTGGTGATGCTCGTCGCGATCGTTGCGGTGGCGGCGCCGAGCGCGGCGTTGGTTTCCACGACTTCGATGCGCGTGTGCAACAGGCAGCTTGTGCTGGTCATGTTGTCGCCAAACGCCGCCGAATTGAAGACCAGCGACGTCGCTGTTCCGATAAACAAGACGGCCGCGTCGGCCGGCAGGATGACCGGGTCGCCGGACGAGGTGGGCGCAATGCTGTCGGGTGCGAGCGCCAGTGCGCCGAAACTGCCGGACGTGCCGGGATTGCCAGATGCGCCCGGTGTGCCGTCCATCCCGGGAGGTGTGCCGGGCCCACCTGCACCGCCGGCGCCGCCCATGCCGGGTACGCCGGGCACGCCATCCGTGCTAGCCAGAATCTCTATTGTTGCGTGCGCGGCGCGCGCGGTGTTCGTGTACACTTTTCCGGCAACAATAGAGAGTGAACCGCCCGCGCCGCCCGCGCCACCGTTGCCGCCGGAACTGCCGTTGCCGCCGTTGCCGCCCATCATGGCACCCGAGCCGCCCGCGCCGCCCGCGCCGCCCGTACCGCCGCCGCCACCCGCGCCGCCTCTGACCCACAGGTCATACGCGCCGATTCTGACCGTGCCGTTGCTGGCATACAACTGCACGACGGCACCTCGCCCGCCGGCCGTGCCGGGAAGCACTGCGCCACCCATGCCGCCCGCGCCGCCCATACTGCCCGGACCGCCACCCATGCCGCCGTTGCCGCCGGCCCCGCCATTACCGCCGTCGCCACCGTTGCCACCCGTCAGGTTAACCAGCGGGGAATCCATGTGTATCGCACCGCCGCAGGTGGTATTCACGACGATGACCGTAAAGACATTGGGCGCACTGCCGGCGCCACCGCCCGTGCCGCCGTCGGCACCATTACCGCCGGGGCCGCCGCTGGGATTGCCGGCGTTACCCGCGCCGCCCGCGCCGCCATTGCCACCATCCCCGGCCAGCGCGCCGCCAGTCCCGCCGGCCCCGCCTGGAAAGCCATTCCCGGCCAGCGCGGGATTGCTGCCGCCCGCGCCACCCGCGCCGCCCGGCCCTGTGCCGGTGCCGGCACCGCCCGCGCCGCCGGGCTGCCCGGCTGTGCCGCTCGGCACACCCGGCACGCCGGCAATGTTGGGCACCATGAGATCAGAGGCGCGGGTGATTGCGCCCGCGCCGGCCAGGACGAAATTGCCGTTCGTCACGATGATGCGGCGCGTCAGATCGCCGCCAACCATCGCGGGCATGTTGGCCATGACGACCGTGCCGGAAATGATCAGTGAATCAACGAGAATGACCGGCATGAAATTCGTAATCGCCGTGCCGGCGGGAACAACCAGCGCCGCGCTTATGCCGGCCCACGCCAACGCAGTTATGCAACACCATAGTTTGAAACTCGCGGTCATTTTCATACCATGCTCCTGTACTTTGTTAACGGCCGGGCGGACAACGCGCCCTGAAAATAGTATAAACCAAACCGGGGCACACAGCGCACCGGCCTGCACCACGCATGTTCCTGCGCGGGCATACGGTTGTCTGCGCATAGTATAAAATACCCGCGGCGAAAACGCAAGCAAAAATCAGCCTCTTCCGGGATTTCCGCGGGAATATTCATTGACTGTCGAAGGAGTGGAAAAGCGCAGTGCGCCTGCTGGTGGGGCAAAGACGCAGATTGGGCGTGGGGCGCAGTTCAGGGCACGCTGCCGGCGTGCGGCGCCGCTGCCGGCGCTGGCGTGGCGCCACCGGCGCGCATGTTGAGATTGGTGGCAACATACTGCGCTAGCTTGGTCATGCCGCTCAGGGAGAAATGATGGGCGTCCATGCAATCATCATCGGTCATGGTGATCATGGAGCAGTCCAACTGCGGCACCCCGGCAGCGCAAAACTCGCGCAGCAATGCCGCCACCGGCGAGTTCGTTCCATGGTAGAGCATATCATAGTAGGGACGCCACGACGAATGGAACGGCGGGATGAACAGCACCAGCCGGATCACCCCTTGGCGATGCAGGGCCAGCAGTTGCCGCCAGCAGTGTTCCTTGTCCGCGGACAAGGCCGGTCGCACTTGGGTTGGACATGGTTGATAGGGTGGCGGCAGATGCGGATAGGGGCCGCCGTGGCCGTCGTCGGAAATGCGATTACAGCGCACGACTTTGGGGCGTGACGGGTCTGACAGAATGCAGGTGGCCAGCACGGGCGTCGTGGTTATTGCCAGGGCCTTGATGCTTTCGCGATAGCGCACAAACGGCAGCAGTGAGTTGAGCATGCCCTGGCCGTAATAATTGCGATACAACGGCGAATGGATGGCGGCGGGCAACTCGGCGCGCGCCCAGTACTGGCCTGGGATGAACTCCAGCGCGTCGCGATACACATAGCTTTCGATGTCGCTGGCGACATAGCGCGAGAACTCCGCGACAATCAGGGGCGGCGCTGCACTGCGGTCGGCAATCGCGCGACTCATGGCGAGCATATACGATATGTCACCGCCCGGAATACAGGAGACAAAAACGGACTTGCCGGTCTGGTTGCTGAGCATGCCGGGATGCACTTGCGCGATCTGGGATGAGCCGAGGAAATACGCGTCATAAGGTCTGGCGGCCGTGCGCTGCAAGGTATGCGCGACGACCAAGGCAACCGACCCGATATCCCATTGCGCGAGGGTATAGACATACGGCGGCAGGAAGTAGGAGATCAGCGCCAATGAGAGCGCCACGCCCACGCAGGTGCCGATGCTGCGCGCCTGCTGCGTTAGAATTGAAAATAGATGAAGGGGGTGGTTGCGTTGCATGCGAAGACAAGAGCGAAAATTAAAAGCAGGAGCGCGCCCGCCCCGCGTGCGATGCCCAGCAGGAACTGCAGGATGGGCGCGCGCAACACAGGGATGGCCGGAAGATACGGCAGGATCAGGCGTGCCAGCGTCCATGCCACTGAGCCCAGCACGATCAGCACGCAAGGCTGCGGCATGCTGAGCGGGCCGTTAAGGTTGCGGAACATGGCGGCAAACAGGCCTATGTCATTGAGTGAGGCAGCCCGAAAGACGAGCCAGCCCGCGGTGATGACGAGGAAGGTGCAGCACCAGCGCAGGAGTGCCACAGGCAAGGACAGGCGGTAGTTGGGCCGCGTGCTGCGCGGATAGACAAAGCGTTCGATGACCAGCCACGCGCCATGATAGGCGCCCCAGATCGCGAAGGTCAAGCCGGCGCCATGCCAAATGCCGCACACCAGCATGGTCACCAAGGCCGCGCAGGAATAGACGATGGAATCCGCGCGAATGCCGAGGTAGCACGGGCGTTGCCACAGTGCCGAAAGGCGGAATGCCAGTGGCAGGAAGAGATAGTCGCGCAGCCACAGGGAGAGGGTGATGTGCCAACGGCGCCAGAAATCCGTGACCGAGGTTGCGCAGTAGGGCGCGTTGAAGTTGGGCGGCAGGGTGTAGCCGAGGAGCAGTGCGACGGCGCGCACCATGTCAATGCAGCCGGAGAAGTCGTAATAAATCTGGAAGCTGTAGGCCAGCAGGCACAGCGCGCCATCCGCGGCTGAATGGCCCTGGGGCCGTGCAAACACAGGATTGACAAACGTGGCGAGTGTGTCGGCCAGGCACACTTTTTTAAACAGGCCCATGGCGAAGAGCGGCAGCGCGTCGGCCAGATGGGCGAGCAGCAGCGGGCGCCGGCTGGCCAGCTGCGCCAGAAACTCAGCGGGGCGCACCAGCGGACCCAATACGAGTTTCGGGAAAAAGCAGATCAGCAGGGCGACGTCAAGGGGGTTGCGGCACGCGCGGCAAGTCGTGCGATAGACATCGACGATGTAGGCGATTGATTGCAGGATGTAAAACGACATGCCGACGGGCAAGAGCCAATCCAGAAAAGACGGATGCCATGGCGCCAGCGCCGCGGCCGCCTTGCTGACCAGATCGTGGTACTTGAAACAGCAGAGGATGGCGAGATTGCAGAGCACGGCCACCGTCGCTACCAGCAACCGGACGCGCGGCCGGTGCGTGCGGGCGCCCGCCAGCAGGAGCAGGATGCAATTGCGGCTGCCGAACGTGGCGTAGAAGACGCCGGATGCCGCCAGCAGCAGTGCTTTACTGAGGAAGTTCACGCGATGGACGAGGAGCCATAGCAGGCACACACCGGCCAGGAAAACAAGGAATTGCGGTTCGTGAAACAGCATGCGTCAGGTAGGGGCGCAAGGTGATGCGGTGCACTTCACAGGATGGCTCCTTCGGCGGCGGATGTATCCCCGACCGCCTGCCCCCATGCCTGCGCGCGCAGAACGCGGCGCATGATTTTGCCGCTGCGGGTGCGGGGCAGCGCCGTGACATATTCAATGACCCGGGGCATGGCGAACGAAGCCACGCGCCGGCGGACATGATTGGTCAACTCCAGGGTGAGGTCGTCACTGGGGGTGCAGCCGGGGGCCAGCACGACGATGGCCTTGACGACTTCCATGTTGACGGGGTCGGGCATGGCTACCACCGCCGATTCCGCCACCGCCGCATGTTCCAGCAATGCCGATTCAACCTCGAAAGGACTGAGCAGATGGCCGGCGGTGTTGATAATGTCGTCATCCCGGCCAACGAACCAGACATACCCGTCTTCATCCATGCGGGCTTGGTCACCCGTAACAAACCAACCGTTGCTGATTTTGTGTGCCGTCGCCGTATCATTCTGCCAATAGCCCGCCATCATGGACGGCCATCCGGGGCGGAAGGCAAGCAGCCCGATCGCCGTTGGCGTGGCCGCCGGCTGGTGCGTTGCGAGATCCAGGATGACGGCGTCCACCCACGGCAACGGGGTGCCCATCGAGCCTGGTTTAATGGGGTGGGCGGGCAGGTTGGCGACCATGATTGCGCCGGTGTCTCGGTTTGCCAATAGGTGTCGTGGAACGGCAGGCCCAGCACGCGTTGGCCCCACAGCACGGCTTCCGCGTTCAAAGGCTCGCCCACGCTGGCCAGATGGCGGAGACAGGTTAGATCGAACGCATGCGGCAGATCGTCGCCGGCGCTCATCAGTGAGCGGATGGCGGTCGGCGCGGTGTACCAGACGGAAACGCGATGGCGGGCAATGAACGCGTACCATGCGCGGGCGCTGAAGCCGCAATCCAGCACACATTGCGTCACCCCCATGCTCCATGGCCCGATAATGCCGTAGGATGTGCCGGTAACCCAGCCGGGATCCGCAGTACACCAGTAGACATCGTCCGCGCGGAGATCCAGCACCAGTTTGGTGGTCAGGTACTGTGACAGAAGCGAATGATGCAGATGCAAAACGCCCTTGGGTGCGCCGGTGGTGCCCGAGGTATAATGCAGAACCGACGGGGTTGCGGGTGTGGCGGCATACGCCGCAAACGCGTCAACCTGCGGCGCCGTGAGTGCGGCGAACGCCATTTCCGAAGACCGCAACGCATCCGTCGCCACGGCGTCGGTTATGATAGTGTGCCTGAGTGAGGCAACGGCGGACGCGACACGGCGCATTTTCAGGAGATACTTGCGTTGGGTGATAACCACGGCGGTGTGGGCATCATCAAGGCGGACGCGCAGCGCATCATCGCCAAATGCCGAAAATAACGGTTGCACAATTGCGCCCAGTTTCAGCACGGCCAAAAACGCCACGTAGCATTCGGGAACCCGATCCATGATGAGCGCCACGCGGTCACCCGGCTGGACACCCAGGCGCGCCAGCAACGCGGCCATCGTATTGCTGCCCGTGCGCAACTGGTCAAAGGTGAAGGTGCGCTCGTCGCCATGAAAATCCTGCCAGATCAGCGCCGGATGCTGCGCCTTGCCCAGCAGGCAGACGCGGTCGGCGCAATGCCAGCCGATGTTGTGCTGGCCGTCAAGCGGGATGGCCAGGTCGGCGCGCGCCGCCGCCCAGTCAAACGAGGTGGCCCGCGCGCTCATGGGGCTTGTTCGTGCAGGGTGGCCATGACCAGGTCGGTGATGCGATTCACCGAGTCGAACGCCTCGGCGGTTGCAATCTCGTTGGGGATGGTGATGGCGTAGGTTTTATCGAGGAACATTTTCAGCGCAACCATCGAGAAAGAATCGACATAGCCGCCGGAGATCAGCGGCGTATCGCAGGTCACCGCATCCGTGCAGTCCTGCAAATACTGTTCCGTAACATACTTGAAAATCGTGGCACTGACGTCGGGTCTGTTCATGGCGTGCGTGAGTAGGTGTTAAGCATGGATGCCAGTGCGTTCATGGACGCGGGTACAGCCAAAAATAGCCATTGCTCCACATGGGCGTTGCGTTGGTAACCGGCATGGCACTCAAGATGTGGGTGAAGAAGGCATTGGTATAAAAGCTATTGCCATAGCCGACCGGGGTATCGCTGCACAGCTTCATATTGCGCAGGCGGGTGTGGAGATAGGGTGCATAATAATAGTCCGTTGCATCAACGCGGATGATCGCGGTGGCGGGCACCACTCCCGCAATTTCATCGAGCGAGGTCATCCGCTCATTGATGAAATGGACGGGCGCGGTTACCGTCAGGGCCAGTGGCACGCCGGCCACGCGCAGGCCCAGCCATGCTGCCCCCAGCAGGAGCAGCGTGACGCGCAGGCCGCGTGTCGCGGCCGTGGCGACAAGGGTGCTTAGCGCGATGACGGCCGCCACGCAAAGGAACGCCGCGGCAATCGCCAGGATCTTGAAATACACATAATGAGACGGGTCGCGGTAGTAGGACCAGAGCAGGGTCAGTGCCGACACGGCGAGGAAGCCCAGCAGCAAATCATGCACGGATTTCCACGGTTTGCGGACATACCATGCGCCCACGACGGCAATGATCGCAACGGTCAGCAGCCATGTCAGCCAGTCATAGCCGGCAATCAGGAGCGGCTGCATGACGGGCATCCAATCGCCAATGAAACCGCCGGCGATGGAAAAGGCGCGCTCGGGGTATGCGGGCCGGCCAAAGACGGCGGTGGCAATGGGGCGTTTGTGCAGCACATCCGCGAGACTCCAGCACACCATCTGGGGCGCGACCATGGCCGCGACGGCGCCCACCAGCAGCAGGAGCGCGACGGCGATCCCGGCGTGCCGGTACCGGCGCGCGCGCAGCAGCGCAAACAATTTGCTCCCGCACGCAATGGCGAGCGATGCCAGCGCGAAGGGCACCGCAACCATATAGATCATGAGCAACGCGCCCAGGCACAGGCCCGCAATCACCGCCATGCGCCAGGCCCGCGTCGTGATGCTGGAGAGGGCACACGCAACCATGACCCAGAGCAGGATCAGCGCGACCATGTTGTTATAGTAGGCATCGCGTTGCAGGTAGATCAACGAGAAGGTCGAGGCCAGGCCGAGCACGATGAGACACCACACCTGCACGCGCGCCGCCACAAAAAGCCGCACGCCGGCGACGCAGGCGAGGATCAGCAGGGGCACCAGCAGATTCGCATACACGGCCACCACCTGCAGGACATCGCACCCCAGAAACCATGCCAGCATCGCCCACACATGCTCAACGGCATCCGTGGCGCGGAAATACATGAAGTTGCCATAGACGCCGCGGATGACGTCCGCTTTATACGACAAGTAGGATGGTTCTTTATACGCCAGTGCCGCGGCAACAATGTCGCGCATGCTGCCCGCATGCAAGGCCGTGGTCTCGGCGATGTAAACACTCAGGTCGGCATTGTGCAAGGTTGACGGCCATGCGTCGCGTTGCGTCGCCACGGAATGCATGCCGCACCAGAACACCACCAGCGTGAGCAGCAGCACGATGCCCGCGGCAGCATCAGGCGCGGCGGGCCGTGCGCGTGCGGCCGTGCGCGCCGTCCAGGCCACCACGGCAAACGACGCCAGCAGGAGGCAGCACACGGAAGAACGAATCCCGCTGCTGCTGAGGGTATACGCACACAACAGCAGCACCATGCCCACGACCAGCGCCAAGAGCATTTCACATTGGGCGCGGCGTGCGCCGCGCAATGCCCACGAGGCCACCGGCCAGCCTAGCAGATAGTGCAGGATGAGTATGGCGGCCGGCACGCCGGCAATATGCCATGTCACCGCCGCGCTATACCCGCCAGGATTGTTCCTGAAGACGGGCAGCACTACGGTCAATGACACCAATCCATACACGCCACTGGTCAGGGCAAGAAAGAGCACCCAGCGCAGCCCGTTGGGCGCGGCGTGATAATACCGCAGGGCGCCCTCCGCGTACGCGCGCAGTGGCTGGCGTAGCCGCCACGCGGCCAAGACGAGGGCGGCGACGAGCGGCATACACCAGTACGCGCGCAAATATCCCAACCGTTTTGGAATCCTGGTCAGCGACATATTCCGCACTTGAAACGAGGCGGCGTTGCTGCCAAGAAAACGGATATACTTGGCATCACTGTTGGCGTACAGCAGGATACTGCGGCGCACAAACGTGGACTTAATGCGGGCGTACGGCTGGCGATACACCAGCCTTCCGTCATTGCGATCGACATAATATGAAACATCCGCCTTGGGCTGGCCACCCGCCAAGCAGTCTTCCCACGCGACCAGATACCACGCGCCTTTGTGCGTGGCCAGGAGCAATTGCGCGCCGCTGCCCACTTCGAATGGCACGTCATATTTTTGCACTTGGGAAGCAATCCGAGCCCAGCGCGCCAGTGGCAGTGGCAGCAGCCACAGGCAGCCCGAGAGCAGCGCGCCGAGCAGCACGG
>JAPLST010000435.1 GCA_026398485.1 bacterium | reverse complement strand
CGCCACATATCGCCCCATGAACAAAATGCTGCCGGTCTCCTCGTCGCAGAGGATACATATGAACGGCTGTTCGACAATCATTAGAAAAGGTGGCTTGTCCGGCATGGCGGCAGTAACCCGCATCATCACGACCGCGGTCGCCGCGGCCGCCTCGGTGCCTTCTTCATTGACCTCGACAAACGCCTTGTGGAGCACTTTGCTGATGCAAATGCGCCCGCGTGCGTCGGTTTCGGTGGCCATGTCGAGAAAATCCGCACGGTCGCCGTCGAAGGCAATCGCCATGCCGAGTTGACTGAGCGGCGTGTTTAATTCCGTGGCATATTCAAGCCGGAAGCGCGGCAGCACGATGGTGCCTTTCTGGTTGCGCAGTGCCGCGCACCATGCCTGCCAAGTGTTCAGATCGAGCGCGGCCAGCAGTCCGTCAAGGTTCTTGCCCGGCGCCGGCAACAGGATGTACATGGCCAAACGCTTGCCAACGTACGGCAGTCGAATGGCCTGGCACAGGTCGTTTTTCAGATAGGCATAATCGCCGTGCTGTTCCATCATTTTGCACGGCGCCGTGGCGCCGGTGCTGCTGGTGAAATCGCGCTCATGCGTGAGTGCCGCATCGAATTTCCTGTCCCATTGGCCTTTGAAGTAAATGGCATTGGCCAGCACCATCAGCGTGTCCTTATTCAACGCGCCGGCGGGCAGCAGGTCTTGGATTTTATCGTTGGTTTTGTTGCTGACCCAGGTGTTGATGCGGCCGCGCGTGGCCGGCGCGAGGAAATTGACATTGGCCAACTCGGCGGCGTAGGCGGTGCGCACGCGCTGCAGGAACTCCGGCTTGAAGCGCACGTCGTCGCACAGCCACAGCGAATTGGCAACCGCGAGTGTGACGCCGGTGGCTTGCTGGTTCAGCAAGTCGGTGACGCGGGTCATCACGCGATTGACCATGTCGCGCGGGATGCCGCCGAGCGCAAGGGTGCGGGCCATGTCGTCCGCCGTCTGGCCGCGCGCGCCATTGTAGGTCATGGTCAGCGCCACCGCAATGCTGAACGGCGAGACAAACACATTCTTGTCCTTGTCTTTGATGGCCAGGGTGCGTTGCAAGCGCAAGGCGAAATCGTTGTAGGCGTTGACCACGGCGGCCGGCGATATTTCCGGCGCGGGGCTGGGCACCGCCGCTGCTGGCGTGGCCTGTGCCGCGGGTGCCGCGGGCGCCGCGGGTGCCGCGGGCGCGGGAGCTGTCGGATTGGTCGGACGAATGTCGTCGCGGCAGGCGGCCAGCATGAGCACAGCGGCAAGACTGATCAGGGTGTTTTGGATGGGAATCTTCATGGGTTTTTCCTGGTTCATTGCGGTGAGAGCGGCGCACAGGCGCGCGCGAAAATTGCATCAAGTTCAAGATCGGTCAGCGCCAGCGGATGGGTTCGCATGCTGCTTGCGCGCAGCGCGCCGGGAATACTCGCGGCGCACAGTGCGGGCGTGACGCCGAAATGTGACAAGGGCGGGATTGCGCATTGCGCGCACAGCTGCCCGAGCCAGCCGGCCAGCGCGTCGGCGGTTGCATCCGGTGTGGCAAGCAACAATCGAGCAGCTTCATCATATTTTGGCAAGGCAGGACTGCCGGGCATCCGGGTGCGCAGCGCGCGCACCGTGGCTTCCGTGACCAACGGCACGAGCCGCGCACACAATACGCCGTGCGGCGCGCCACTCAGGCCGCCCAACGGGCCGGCCATGCCATGCACCGCACCCAAGCGCGCATTTGCCAGCGCCATGCCGCTGCATAACGCGGCGAAGGCCATGTCGGCGCGCGCCGCCGTGTCGGCGCCGTCGTGCAGCACCGCCGGCAAGGCTGGGCCGATCCGCCGCAGACCTTCGCGACAGACTGCATCACTCAACGGGTTGGCGCTCGTGCTGACGAACGCTTCCAGCAGTTGGGTCAGTGCATCCATGCCTGCCGCGGCCGTGACCTGCGCCGGTTGTGAAACGGTCAGTTCCGGATCCACGAGGGCCACGGTGGGCATCAGCAAAGGACTGCGGATGCTGACCTTGACGTGCGGCGCGGTCGCTTGCAAGACCGTGTTGCAGGTGGCTTCCGCGCCGGTGCCGGCGGTGGTGGGCACGGCAATGCATGGCGCGGCCGGCACCGTCAGCGGGTTGCCCTTGCCGATGACTTCGAGATAGTCGAACACCTCGCCCGTGTTGGTCAGCAGCGCGGCCACTGCCTTGGCCGCATCCAGCACGCTGCCGCCGCCAATGCCGATGACCAAATCACAGTGCGCCGCGCGGGCCTGCGCGACCCATGCGCGCACCTGCTCGACGCGCGGCTCGTCCGGCACGGCCAGCTCCAGCACGCCTGCCACACTGGCAAGCAGATCGTGCAAGCGTTTGGGATGCGCGCCGGTCAGCACGCAGGCGCGGGCGCCAAGCGCGGCTGCTTCGTGTGCCAAGGTGTGGCGTGTGCCGGCGCCAAAGACAATCTTGCGTGGTGTGTGAAATGCAAACGTCATGCACCATTATATCAAACCAGAATATGCGCCGCCGCATGGCCTGATCCGGCGGGATCGGTGGAAGCAGAGATTGAGAAAGGGGTGCCGGCGCGCCTTTTTACTCAATCTTATTCACCCACGACGCGAGGTCGTGGGGGTCTCTGTGTGCAAAGAAGGGGAGCTGCCAGGCCGCTTACCACAAATAGTAATTGCCGGTCTGCAAAATGTACAACGCCAGCAACAGATTTGAGACGGCGTGCGCGGTGACGCACACCAGCAGGTTGCGCGTCGTGTACAACAGCCACATGATCAGCGCGCCCCAGATGACGGCCACCAGCCACCATGGATGCGAGAACACAAAGATGCCCAGGGCGATCAGCGCGCTGCGCCGGGTAAACCAGCCGATCGGGACGCGCTTGTAATACTCATCCTCGACGAAGCGAATCACCAGCGAGCGCGTGAACAGCTCCTCGAAAAACGGCACGGTGATCACCGCGCCGCACATGCGCATGGCGATAAAAACGTTTTTCCACAGACCGCTCAATTCGGGCACGTTGTAGGTCGAGGTCGGCAGGGCGGTCGGCAGCATGATCAAGCCGCCGGCCACGCGCCGCCAGGCATCCTCGGCGATGTCCGCCCCGTAGGTGAACGAAAGATAGATGTTGGTATTGCCCAGCACCGGAATGCGCGCAAACATGATTTCACGGAAATAGTGATAGGGCGCAATCCACAAGACGATGCCGACCACGCCCACCAGTACGGCCAAAAGCCAGTCTACCGCGGTGGTGCCGCGCGGGCTTAGTTCGGGATACTTGCCTTTGGCGTAAAAATACACCAGCGCGATGGCGGTGCTGATCACGGCAATGGGATAGGCGTAAAATGGACCGAGCACCTTGGCCAGCATGCCGATGCAGACCATGTGGCAGGCGTACGGCACCCAGTGTTCCTTGGCGTAGCCGAGCAGCGTGCCGAACGGCATTATCTCGCGCTGCGCCGGCGGCGTGTAGGTCAAGCCCTTATTGAATGAGAGTTGCATGATTGCAATGGGGTGGAGGTTTGGGGTTCATCGTTCATCGTTCATCTTATTCTGCCGCCTTGATTTCATCCCAGAGTTTGAGATACAAGGCGGTGGCCGGGCCGAGGTCGCGCTGCGATTCGCATTTGTCGAGCACGGCGGCAGGCGGGAAGATCACCGGATTAGTGCGCGTTGCCGCGCTTAAGTATTGATAGGCATCCTTGTTGGGGCAGAGGAACAAGACAAACTCGATATTTTCTGCCGCGACCTTGGGGTCATGAATGAAATTGATGAACTTGTGCGCCAAGGCGACATTTTGGGCGGTTTTCAGAATCGCCATATTGTCCAGGGCGACCAAGGCGCCCTCGGCCGGCAATTCGAACACCACGTTGGTGTTTTCATTTGCGACTTGCAGCAAATCGCCGTTGTAGCCGTGCACCAGCAGGAATTCGCCGGCGGCAATGCCGTTCTTGTATTGCTCGTTTTCAAATTTTGCAATCAGCTTTTTCCAGCGGATAACCACCGCGCGGGCCTTGGTTAGTTCGGCCGTATTGGTCGTGTTGACGCTATAGCCGAGAAACTTCAAGGCGGCGCCGATGGTCTCGCGATAGTCGTTCATCAGGGTGGTGCGGCCTTTCAAGTCGGCGCGGTCGAACATGCGCCATGAGGGCGTGAAGTCTTTGACGCGGTCCTTGCGATAGGCGATGCCGGTGCTGCTCATCATATACGGCACGCTGTACTGCATGGCGGGGTCGGTCGCGAAGCGCATATAGGCCGGGTCGAGATGGACAAGATTCGTCAGTTGCGCATGATCGAGCGGCAAGAGCATCTTTTGCTTGACCATCATATCGACAAAATAGCTGCTGGGGAAAATCACGTCATAGCCGGTGGCGCCGGCCTTGAGCTTGTTGTACATGCTCTCGTTCGAGTCGAAGGTGTCAATCACGACCGAACAGTTGTTTTCGCGCTCGAAGCGCTGGACCAGTTCGGGCTTGAGATAATCGGCCCAATTGAAGACGTGCAGCACCGGCTTGGCCTTCTGGCAGCCGGCCAGGGCGAGCAGGGCGACGATGGCGGTCACGGTGGCCGTAATGCGGAAGGCGGTCATGCTTTCTCCTTGTGCAGTAAATGTTGGGTGAGCCAGACGATCAGGAAGGTGGCGACCAGCAGCAGGGCGGAGAGCGCATTGATCAACGGGGTCGCGCCGAATTTGATCATGCTGTAGATGCGGATGGGCAGGGTGGTGCTGCCCGGCCCGGCGACGAAGAACGAGATGACGAAGTCGTCCACCGAGAGGGTGAAGGCCAGCAGTGCGCCGGCGGCGATGCCGGGCGCCAGCAAGGGCACGAGCACGCGCCAGAGCGTGGTCCACCAATTGGCGCCGAGATCCATGGCGGCCTCGACAATCGCAAAATCAAAATCCTGCAGGCGCGCCAGGACGACCATGGTCACATAGCTGATACAGAAGGTGACGTGCGCCAGGAAAATGGTGAACAGGCCGAGCTGCATGCGCAGCGCGACAAAGAACAGCAGCAGACTCATGCCCATCAAGATTTCGGGCACGACCAGCGGCGTGTAAATCAAGGTATAATGCAGTTTTTGCAGTTTGCCATGATAGCGGTGCAAGGCGAATGCGGCGCAGGTGCCGATGACGGTGGCGAGCGCGGTGGCGCTGACGGCAATGATCATGGTATTGCGGAAGGCGTGCCAGATTTCGCGCGCGGCGAACAGCTTGGCATACCACTTGAGGCTGAAGCCGCCCCAGGTGCCGCCAAAGCGCGCGGCGTTGAACGAATTGACAATCAGGATCACAATCGGCAAGTAGAAAAAGACCAGCACCAAAATCGTGGTCAAGAGCGGCAGGCGGCTGTGCTTCATGCGACCTCCCGCATGGTGGGCGGCTGTTTTTCGGCGCGGGTCTGGTGGATGATCATGATCAGCATGGGCAGCAGGACCGCCACGGTCAGGAAGGCCGCCAAGCCGCTGGCGTGCGGCAAATTACGGTCGACAAAGACGCGCTGGGCGATTTTGTTGCCGATCATCTCGGCGTTCGGCCCGCCGACCACATCCGGAATGACATACGAGCCCAGCGAGGGGATGAAGACCATCAGGAACGCGTTCAGCAGGCCGCGCTGAATGCCGGGCAGGAACACTTTGAAGAAGGCCTGCAGGCGCGTCGCGCCGAGGTCGAGTGCGGCTTCGATCAGGCCAAAGTCGAATTTCTCGGCGGCGGCGTAGATCGGCAATATCGCAAACGGGAGATAGGTGTAGACACTCACCAGCAGGACGGCTTCGGCATTATACAAGAGCGATGCGTCCGGCCGCACCAGATGCAGGAAGACCAGTGCCTGCTTGAACAGGCCTTCCGGATGCAGCAGGGCTTTCCAGGCGAAGATGCGGATCAGGAAGCTGGTCCAGAACGGCACAATTGTCAGCAGCAGCAACAATTGGCGCCAGCGCGGCGTGACGCGCGCGAGGTGATAGGCCATCGGCACGGACAGTGCCAGGCAGATGGCGGTGGCGACAAAGCTGATCCAGATCGTGCGCCAGATGATGGTCGGGTAATTGGGATTGGACAAACTGCGCAGGGTCTGCAAGGTCCAGCCCGGGCCGATGCCACCGTACAGGTCGGCCGGTTTGAAGGTGATGGCGAAGACAATCAAGGTGGGCACGCAAAACAGCAACAACAGCCACAGCATTGAGGGGGCGGTGACCAAGACTTCCGCGCTGGTGGTGCGGGCCGGCTTCACGCGCGGGCCGGGGGCCGGCGTTGCCGGACGCCCTGGCGGAAGCCGGTGGTGGTCGTGTTCAGCGTGCATCGCCAGACGGGGTGTCCGTGCCGTTCTCGCCGATGGCCTCGGGCGGCACTTGCATCAGGTTTTCATCCGATTCACTGTAGCGCTCGAGCATGTAGCCGTCATCGGCATGCCACCAAATCCAGACATCATCCTTCCAGCGAATGGGCTGCTCGTCCAGCAGGAAGCGGACGTGCTGGCGGTTGATCGCCAGGCGATATTCGCCGGCGCGCACCCAGTATTTTGTGTGCGACCCGAGGTAGATGATATCCTCGACCGTGGCGGCGATGACATTATGCTTGTCATCCAGCGCGCGTTTTTCGCGCGAGATCCGGAATTTTTCGGGGCGCACACTGAAGTAGACGGCATCGCCGCAGCGCATGTTCTTGTCGTTGAAGACGACCACGTCGGGAAAGCCGTCAATCGCCAGCCGGCTGTAGTCCTGGCTGATGATTTCGCGCACGGTGCCTTCGAAAAAGTTCGTGTCGCCAATAAAGGCGGCCACAAAACTGCTGCGCGGCGCCTCATAAATTTCGCCCGGCGTGCCGAGCTGCTCGACTTTGCCGTTGTGCATCACGGCGATCCGGTCGCTCAAGCTCATCGCCTCGCCCTGGTCATGCGTCACATACAAAAAGGTGATGCCGACCTGATCGTGGATGATGTCGAGCTCGAGCAACATGTGCTGGCGCAGCTTCAGGTCGAGCGCGGCCAGCGGTTCATCCAGCAGCAGCACACTGGGCTTGTTGATCAGCGCGCGCGCAATGGCCACGCGCTGTTTTTGCCCGCCGCTGATCTGGTCCGGGCGCTTGTGGGCATGCTCTTCCATGCGGATCAGCTTGAGCATGCGCGCGACCTCATCCTGAATCTCGTGGCGCGGGCGCTTGGCGACGCGCAAGCCGAAGGCGATGTTTTCCCAGACGCTCAAATGGGGAAACAGGGCGTAATTTTGGAAAATGGTGTTGACTTGGCGGCGGTTGGGCGGCAGGTCGGTGATGTCGTTGCCATCCAGAAAAATCCTTCCGCAGTCGGGTTTCTCAAAGCCGCCCAGCATGCGCAGCAAGGTGGTTTTGCCGCAGCCGCTCGGCCCCAGCAGCGAAAAGAACTCGCCGCGCTTGATGCGCAACGACACGGCGTCCACCGCGCGCACCGTGCCGAAGGATTTGCTGACGTTGTCGAATTCGAGAAACTCTCCCATCCAGGATGCTCCGCAAACAAAAAAGAAGCGCGCCGTGTTTGCGCAAAATAACTACCGGCATTGTAGCAAAAGCGGCGCCGCCGCGCAAGCGCAGGGTGGGGCGGCGATCCGGTATTCGGTAAACGGTATTCAGTATTCGGTGAAAGAGCAAATACAGCATTTGCACGCAGACCGCACTGGCATGGCGAACCGCCGCAGCATTCACGACGATCCGCGCCGTTGGCGGGACTTCAAGCAGGCGCCGTGGCCACATTGCAGAGGTGCGTCAGTAATCAGTGCGTCGGTGAAGAAGCAGTGAGAGAAGCGCGGCGCATCGCTGTGCCTGATTCTCTCGGCAACCTAAAACGTAAAACTTTTCAACCTAAAACTTTATAGCGGAATATCAAAAGCCGGCCGTTCGGATTGCGTTTTCCGGGCGGGATAGCTATAATGAGGAACAACGATTACCACCCATGAGATTACGCACGAAAATACTGCTGATTGGCTGCGGTACCCTGGTACTGGTGCTGGCCTGCGGCGCGCTTGGTTTTCGGGCGGTGGTGCTGCGCGGGTTTGCGCGGGTCGAGCACGAATACACCGTGCGCAACTTGCGGCGCGTGATGCACGCCATTGAGCAGACCGTGCAACACTATGACCGGGTGGCGTACGGCCGGGCAGCGTGGGATGACACCTGCGCGTTTATTGTCAACAGCAATCAAGCCTACATCCAGCACAATTTGGTGGATCAAACGTTTAAAGGATCGGCCATTAACCTGATGGTGTTCGTCAACCCGTCCGGCACGGTCGTGTATGCCAAGGCGTATGATTTGGCACAGAAACAGGCCGTCGCCGTGCCGCGCGAGCTGGCCGGCCACCTTGGCCCGCAGGCACGGCTGGTGGCGCACAGCAACGAAGCGAGCCGGGTGGGCGGCTTGTTGTGCCTGGAGCAGCGCCCGATGCTGGTGGTATCGCGGCCGATCATCACCAGCGAGAACAAAGGGCCGATCCGCGGCGCGCTGATTATCGGCCGCTGGCTGGACGAGGCCGAGCTGGCCCGGCTGCGCAAGGTGACCCAATTGCAGATGGCGATCCATTGTCGCCACACCACGAACGAGACGACTGCGTTTGCCCGCGCGACCATCGTCGGCCGTGACGCCAATGTGCGCGTGGACGCCGGTGCGGGCGCGCCCGGCCAGGATGTGTACGGGTATGTGCAGTTGCGCAACATCTATGGCCAACCCTGCGCGATCGCCGCCGTGCCGATGCCGCGCACGGTGTATGCGCGCGGCCGGGCGACGGTGCGCGCGGCCTTGCTGATGCTGGGCTTGACCGGGGTGTGTTTCATCGTGCTGGCAAGCGTGACGCTGGAGCGCTTTGTCCTGAGGCGCGTGGCGCGTTTGCATGACGATGTGACCCAGATCAGCACGACCAGAGACAGCGCGGCACGCGTGGCGGCGGACGGCACGGATGAAATTGCGCATTTGGGCACGGCGGTCAATGCGATGCTGACGCGCATCGAGCACGGCCGTCAGGATACGCTGGCCAGTGAAGACCGGTATGCCAAATTGGTGGAATCGTCGCCGGATGGCGTATGCGTGACAACGGCGCAGACGATCGTCTTTGCCAATCCCAGCATGGCCCGCATCTTGGGCGCGCCCACGCCGGCGGCAGTGGTGGGCAAATCTTTGGCGGCGCTGCTGACGCCCGAGGCGGCCCACGCGTGGCAGCAGCACTATGAACAGCTGCGGGACAGCGCGCACCGCGACGTGCCGCTGTCCTTGCAGGTGCGCCAGGCGGATGGCGCGGAGATTGCGGTGGACATTGTCAGCGTGCCGATCACGTATCAAGGCATGTGGGCGGTGCAATCCGTGGTGCGGGACGTGACTGCCCAGCGGCGCGCGGAAGCGGCCCAGCTGCACGAGGTGGCGCAGAGTGCCCGTTGTCACGCGGCCCTGCTGGCGTTGATGAAGGAGCCGGCGACTGATTTTGCCGCGGCGCTGGCGCGCCTGCTCGAGACCACGGCCCAGACCCTGCCGGTGGCGCGCGTCAGTTATTGGGCGTACACGGCGGAGCGGACGGCGATCGCGTGTTGCGACTGCTATTGCGCGCAGCGCCATGCGCACAGCCATGGCAATCTGTTGCACGCGGGCGACTACCCGCGTTATTTTGCCGCACTCGAGGAATTGAAGAACATTGTGGCCCACGACGTCGGCAACGATGCGCGCGTGGCCGAGTTTAAGGACAACTATCTGCGGCCGCTCGGGATCACCTCAATGTTGGATACGGCCGTGCGCTCGCACGGCGCCACGCAGGGCATCTTGTGCCTTGAGCACATCGGGCCGGCGCGGCTATGGTCGCATGCTGACGAGGAATTTGCCGGCTCCGTTGCGGATTTGATTGCCTTGGCGCACGAGGCCGACCAACGCCAGCGCGCGGAAGCGGCGCTGCGCGCCAGCGAGAACCGCCTGGCCCTTGCCCAACAATGTGCGCGGCTGGGCACGTGGGATTGGGATTTGACCACCAATGTGGTGGTCTGGTCGCCGACCACGCTGCACCTGTTCGGGATTGAGAGCGCGACCGGCATCGTGACCCATGCGACGTTTATGGAGCATGTCCATCCGCATGACCGGGCGCGCGTGGATGCCGCCGTGCAGGCCTGCCTGACGCGCGGCGTGCCGTATGTCATCGAACACCGCATCCTGCGGGCCAATGGCGAGCAATGCTGGGTGTCTGAATTGGGCGATGTGCTGCCCGGCGTGGACGGCACACCCGCGCGCATGTTGGGCGTCACCGCCGACATCACCGCGCGCAAAACGGCGGAAAACATGGCGGCGGCGGAACGGGAATGCCTGGCCGTGACCTTGCGCAGCATTGGCGACGGCGTGATCAGCACCGATACCACGGGCGCCATCACGCTGATGAACCGGGTGGCGGAAGAACTGACCGGCTGGCTGGCCGAAGAGGCCCGCGGGCGGCCGGTGGACGAGGTGTTTTGCACCCTGGCCGAGGACACCCGCGCAGCCTGCGCCAGCCCGGTCAACGCGGTGCTGCAGCAGCGTGCGATTGTGCAACTGGACGAGGCCCGGATTCTGGTCATGCGCGACGGCACCGAGCGGGTCGTGCGCGACAGTGCCGCGCCCATTTGCGACAGCACCAGCGCGGTGATCGGGGTCGTGCTGGTGTTCCGCGACGTGAGCGTCGAGCGGCGCATGGAAGGCGAACTGCTGAAAGCCCAGAAAATCGAATCGATCAGCGTGCTGGCCGGCGGCATTGCGCACGACTTCAACAACCTGCTGACGGTCGTCTTGGGCAATGTCTCGCTGGCGCGCATGCATGCCGAAAGCAGCCCGCTGGTGAATGAACGCCTGAACGACGCCGAGGCCGCCGTCGCGCAGGCCATGCAATTGACCCAGCAACTGCTGACCTTTGCGCGCGGCAACGTGCCGATGAAACAATGCGTGGCACTTGGCCAGCTTGTGCGCGACACCGTGCCGCTGATGCTGCGCGGCAGTGCCGTGCGCTGTGATCTGCTCACGCCCGCGGATGCCTGGGCGGCCGAGATTGACCCCGGCCAAATTGCACAGGTGCTCAATAATCTGGTGCTCAACGCGGTGCAAGCCATGCCGCACGGCGGCCAGCTGCAGGTCGCCGTCGAAAATGTGCAGCTGACCACGGCGCTGGCCCCCCACATGCAGCCCGGCGCGCATGTGCGCATCACGGTGCATGACACCGGCCCGGGCATCGCCCCCGAACATCTGCAGAACATCTTCGACCCCTATTTCACGACCAAGAGCAAAGGCAACGGCCTGGGGCTGACAATCAGCTATTCCATTATCAAAAATCACAAAGGCGTCCTGACCGTTGAATCCCCGGCCGGCCAGGGCACGAGTTTCTTCATCTATTTGCCGGCCGTGGCGGCGGCGCACGACGCGCGCCCGAACGTCCCGCCGGCGCTGCTGCCGGGCAAGGGCCACATTCTCTTGATGGATGATGAGCTGATCATTTTGCGCACCACCCGCGCCGTGCTGGAAAAGCTGGGCTATCACGTGGCCACCAGTGAACACGGCGCGGCGGCCGTGCAGGCGTATCAAGAGGCCCGCGCGCAACAGAACCCGTTTGATGTGGTCATCGTTGACATGACCGTGCCGGGCGGCATGGGTGGCGCGGATACGTTGCGCGCCCTGCAGGCGATCGACCCGGCCGTGCGCTGCATCGCCACCAGCGGCTATTTCAGCAATGACGTGGCCAGCAATCTCTCCTCGCTGGGCTTCAAAGCCCTGCTGCGCAAGCCCTATACCATTGCCCAGTTGCAGGCCACGCTGCGCACTGCGCTGGCCTCTTAACACCTGCTTTTTTGGAAGGACGATACCGATGACTACCCCAGCGCCACCCGCCCAGGCAGATACCACCACGCGGGTCGAACAGCAGATCGCCATCATCGAAAAAATGGATGCCTTGCGGCGCATGGCCGGCGGCATCGCCCATGATTTCAACAATGTCTTGATGCTGATTTTCGGGTACTGCGATGTGCTGATGGAGAAAGTCCATCCGGAGGGGCCGTTGTATTCGTATCTGCGCGAGATCAAAGGCGCCGGCGAGCATGCCGCGCGCCTGACGCGCCTGCTGATGGTCTTCAGCACCCAGCGCGTGTTTCAGCCCGTGACGATGAACCTCAATGCGATTGTCGCCACCAGCGCCCAACAATTGCGCGACGTGCTTGGGCCGCAGATCACGCTGACGTTGGACCTGTGTCAGGAACGCGGCTTGGCCAGCGTCGAACCCGATGAAGTCGAACAGGTCTTGCTGCATCTGGCGCGCAATGCGGCCGATGCCATGCCGCGCGGTGGCACGCTGGCGCTGCGCACGACGATTGTCGAGCGCATAGCCGCCGTGCCGGCGCCGCATGAGCTGCCGCCGGGCCGCTATGTGTGCCTGACGGCGCGTGACAGCGGCACCGGCATGAGCCCCGAGGTGCTGGCGCATGCCTTCGAGCCGTTTTTCACCACCCACGAAGACGGGCGCCACATGGGCTTGGGCCTCTTCTCGGCCTACGCCGTCATCACCCAGATTGAGGGCCATCTGTTTTGCGAAAGTCATGCGGGGTACGGCACCACCGTGACGATCTATTTGCCGCTGCGCACCGCAGTGGCGGCGGCGCCGCCCGCGCCGCGCCGCCCGGCCACCCTGTCCGGCACGGAGACCATTTTGCTGGTGGAAGACGACCAGCGCGTGCGCGCCTTGTTGCGCGATCTGCTGTCCCTGCGCGGCTACACGATTATTGATGCAGAAGACGCCCAGGAAGGCTTGCTCAAATTGAACCAGGCCCGCGCATCAATTGACCTGTTGCTCACCGATATCGTCATGCCGGGCATGAATGGCCGCGAAATGGCCGAGCAAGCCCTGCAAATAAAACCCCATCTGAAAATCATCTTCACCTCCGGCTACACCGAGGACGAATGCCTGCGCCGGCAAGTGCTGCAGCACAACGCCCATTTTCTGCAGAAACCGTATGTGCCGCAAAAATTGCTGGAGAAGCTGCGCGAAGTGCTGGATGCGCCGCGCACGCCGCGCACAGCGTGATGCCATGAAAAGAGGGACGTGCTGGTTGCCGCACCACCGCTCCCGCCCGCAGCGCCTGCGCGTCTGCAACAAACGCAACGGCTGTGGTGTCTCATACATAACTTGACAAATCAGAACTGTTCAAAAAAAGTTGCCTTCGTCATAACCGAAATCCCACTTGCATCTCCCTTTTCAAAAGAGAGACCTGACCCGCTGCCGTCCTGCTTTCCTCAAAATTCCTCCCAGCCAATCCATGGTACTCCCTGTACGAAAGGGAGCTAAGGTTGGGGATCGCAGCCGTCCCCCTTTGGAAAAGGGGGTTGGGGGATTTTTACGATTTTGCCATAGTGGTCAAAGGCGAAGAAATGTTAGAGACACTACAATCCGTGGCGGTATCGATGCATCCGCGCTGCAATAGCCGCCCTGTCTGCGGTGTGGACGACTTTATAAAACCATGCGCGGCGCATGGCTTTTATCAGCAACATTGGGCGGGAGGCTCAGCCTCCATTGCTGTGCAGCCAATGCGGGAGAGGCCTCGGTGCGAATCTACAGTAGGATTATTTTTTCCGCCGCGCAAGAATTACGGCGTCATGACCCCGTTGGCGTAGTGCAGCGTGCGCAGCTGGCCTTGGGTATCCCATTCCTTCCACTCACCGTCTTTCTTGCCATTGCGATAGGCGCCTTCCGCACTGGGCTGGTTGTTGTCATACCATTCTTTCCAGACGCCCTCCGGGACGCCCGCGCCATAGGCACCCGTGCTTTTCGGCGCGCCGCTGCGATACCATTCCTGCCACTGCCCGTCGCGCGCGCCATTCTTGTAGGCACCCCGCGCTTGTTGCACGCCGTTGTCGTAATACAGCACCACCGCGCCATCCTGAAGGTTGTGGCGGTAGGTGGTTTCCGCCTGCAACACACCATCGGGATAGTAACTCAGCCATGCGCCTTCACGCACGCCGTTTAAGTAGGCGCCCGTCATGGCATTGGTGCCATTGGCATGCCAGCGCCGGTGGGTGCCTTCCGGCTTGCCCTGGCGATACATCGTTTCCGCGGCATGCACCCCGGTGGCATGCCGGCGCAGCCACAGCCCGTCGCGCTCGCCGTTCAGATACGCACCTTCGCTGGCGACCACCCCACTGGGATAATACAACAGCCACGCGCCGGTGCGCACGCCGGCAGCATACGGCCCCTGGGCCGCGAGTGCGCCGGTTGGTTGCCACTTGCTCCACGCGCCGTCCTTTTTGCCATGCTGGTAGGCGCCTTCTGCGGCATGCACGCCGTTGCTGTGCCAAAACAGCCAGGCACCGTGCCGCGTGCCATGATCGAGCGGGCCTTGCGCGCGCCGTTGCCCGCGCGGATAACGCAAGATTTGCGTGGCCGTGTTCGTGTCCGCAATGCCTTTGAAGACGGCAAAGCAACATTCATCGGCAACGCTGCCGTCCGGATGCGTCGCGCGGATTTCGGACAAGGCGACCAGCGTGCCACCACTATATTCCATGATGCGGGTCGTGCCGTCAATGCCCCGCTCTTTCCAGCGGCCATTTTTGACATGCTGGGTGTAGGCGCCTTCGGCCAGCGTGCGCCCGTCCGGCTGCCACGCCGCGCAGGCGCCGTGCGCCATGCCGTTGGAAAGCGTCAACTGCGCACTCGGCATGCCGTTCGGATGCCAATAACGCCACAGCCCATCGGCCCGGTTGTTTCGGTAGACGCCCTCGGCCCGCTTCGCGCCATTGGTGTGAAAATACGTCCATGCGCCATCCGGCTCGCCGTGGCGATAACCGCCGGTCACTTTCTCGCCGGTGCGCGACCACAGCGTCCATTGGCCTTCACGATCGCCTTGCGCATAGTCGCCTTCCGTGGCGGGCGTGCCCTGTTCATACCATGAACGCCATGCGCCATGCTTCAGGCCGTCGCGGTACGGGCCCATCGCACGCTGGGCGCCGTTGCTGTACCACAACGTCCAGATGCCGGCGCGTTTGCCTTTCTCATACGTCCCCTGCGAATAGCGCGCGGCCTGATCATAAAAAAAAGTCCAGACGCCATGCCGCTGGCCTTCCAGCCACGGGCCTTCGCCACGCAATTCTGATTCGTCGGCATGCTGCACCGGTTGGAGCGACGGGGCGGACGCGTCGGCGGACGTGCCGGGCGTCATGGTTGGCGGCGCTATCGGCGCGGTTGGTTGGGTGATTGGCGCACTGACCGGCGCGGCCGGCGTCACTGGCTGCAGCAGCGGCGCAGTCGGCGGCGGTGTGCTGACCGGTGCGGCCGGCGTCACCGGCTGCAGCAGCGGCGCAGTCGGCGGCGGTGTCGGCGTGCTGACCGGTGCGGCCGGCGTCACTGGCTGCAGCAGCGGCGCAGTCGGCGGTGTCGGCGTGCTGACCGGTGCGGCCGGCGTCACCGGCTGCAGCAGCGGCGCAGTCGGCTGGAGTGCCGGCGGGGTTGCCGCCGGGATTGCCCCGGATATCGTGGGTGTCACCACCGTCACTTGGCCCAGCGTGCTGACCGGCGTGCCATACTTGTAGAACAGGGTGCGCGCCACGCCGGTGGCATCCACTTCGTTCCACTGGCCATGCTTCACCCCGCCTGCGTACATGCCGCGCGAGCTCTCTTTCTTGTTGGGCGCCCAAGTGATCCATTCGCCTTCTTGCTTGCCGTTGGCCCACAGGCCTTCGGCATATTTGCGTTCGTTGTCGTACCAAACCGTCAGGGTTGCATACGCCGGCGGTTGCGGCCCGCTGTAAATATACGTCAGGGTTTCGCGCTTTTTGCCGTTGGGATGGCGCGACAATTCCTCGACCACTTCGCGCGGCGTGCCCTTTTCGTATTTGGTTGTCTTTTCAAGGCCGGTCGGGCCCCACTCCTTCCATGTGTCAACTTTTTCATTGTCCTCAAAAGTCCCTTCGGCAACTTTGCGCCCCGTCGCATCATAATAGGTGCGATCGCCGTCGCGCATGCCCGCCTTAAATGAACCGGCCACTTCCAGTTGCCCGTTGGCATGCCAATAACGCCACTTGCCATCCGGCTTGCCTTCTTCATAACTACCTTGTGCGGACATTTGCCCGTTGGTATACCAAAAAATCCATTCGCCGTTCGGATTGCCGTTTGCGTACCGGCCCATCTGCGGCGCGCCATCCAGCGCGAACAAAACCCATTTGCCCTGCAAGACATCTTGTTGATGCGTTCCGTAGGACTTCAGCTGGCCGTTTTCGTGCCAATTGGTCCATACCCCTTCCTTGTAGCCTTGCGCGTACCAGCCGCAGCTTTCCATGCAGCCGTTGCTGTACCACAATTCCCACGGGCCCAAGCGGAACGGCGTGCCGCTTTTGTCGGTCATGATGTAGCCGCGCGCTTTGATGCGGCCATCCGGATAATTTTCCGTCGTCGCTTGCGGCGCGTTGGTGATTAAGACGGGTGCTGGCGGCATCGGCGGCGCCACTTGTCCAACCGCGCCAATCTGCCCAAGCTGGCCAAGCTGTACCGCCGGCGTGGTTTCCCGGCGTAATCGGCGTGACCGGCGTGGTCACCGTCCCCGGCGTAATCGGCGTGACCGGCGTGGTCACGGTTCCCGGCGTAATCGGCGTGACCGGCGTGGTCACGGTTCCCGGCGTAATCGGTGTGACCGGCGTGGTCACGGTTCCCGGCGTAATCGGCGTGACCGGCGTGGTCACGGTTCCCGGCGTAATCGGCGTGATGGGCGGAAGCTGAATGACCAGCCCGGTCGGCGCTGCCGGGGTGACTGGGGCGGGGGTCACGGGCACAGGCGTTACTGGTGCCGGTGCCGGTGTTGGCGGCGCGGTGGTCACGGGTACCGCCTGCACTGCGCGCGGGTTCATCACACCCAACACGGCTTCCGGGGTCAGTAGCACACCCGCCGGCGCGATGTTTGTCAGCGGCGCCGCGGCGGCCGCGCTCATCAAACTCTGTTGCGCCGCCTGCGTCAGCGGCACCATGCTCATCATCACTAATATACTGGCCATCCGTTTCATTGCAGGTCGTCCTTGCGTCAGTTACTCATGCACAATATGCGTATGCGCTCATGCGGCATACCAAGTGCATAAGTATACCATTTTTCCGATAAAAACATTCGCGCACTTATGCTATAATATCAATATGTATTTCGAGCATTACAGTGGCAATCTTCCGCGCGGCCACCGCCGTGCCGCCGCGCGCGGTGTGTGCCTGCAACAGCTGCGGTTGCTGGTCGCCGTTCTTGCCTGCAGCACGGCTATCCTTTGCCTTGGAGCTGCGCCCATGAAACCCATGACCGTTCGCCAACCCGCGGTGGCCGGCAGTTGGTATCCCGCCGACAAATCCGCCTTGGCCCGCGAAATCAACGGCTATCTGCAACAGGCCACGCGCACCCTTACCGGCGTGACCATCCGCGCGCTGATTGCACCGCATGCCGGCTATGCCTATGCCGGCCGTTGTGCCGCGGAAAGTTTCAAGCAGCTTGAAGGCCAGTCGGTCGCGCGCGTGTTTTTGCTGGGGCCTTCGCATTACATGGCGTTCGAGGGCGTCGCCACTCTTAACGTCGACGCGTTCGAAACGCCACTCGGCGTGGTGCCGCTGGATCGCACGGTGCTTGACGCGCTGCGCAAGAATCCGCTGGTGCGCGACCTGCCCGCGGCGCACGCGCGCGAACACGCCCTCGAACTCGAATTGCCGTTCCTGCAAACGGTGCTGAAAGAATTCACGCTCGTGCCGCTCATCGTCGGCCAGCTCACGCCCGGCCAGGCGGCCGAACTGGGCGCGCTGCTCAAACAACACGTCGGCCCGCGCGACCTGGTGGTCGTCAGCACGGATTTCACCCACTACGGCGCGGCTTTTGATTTTGCGCCGTTCCACGATGACGTGAAAAATCGCTTGTCAGCGCTCGATCAAGGCGCGTTCGACCGCATTCTCGCCAAGGACATCAAGGGCATCTTCACCTATGCCGCCCAGACCGGCATCACTTGGGATGGCGTCACGCCAACCGTGCTGATGCTGGCCGCGCTCCCGCCCGCGACGCACGGCACACTCCTGCGCTATTATAAATCCGGCGACGCCGACAACGAATACACCCACAGCGTTTCGTACGCCGCCCTCGCGTTTTACGATGCGGCCGCCGCGCCGCCCGCTCCATCGCTCCCTCTCTCCAACGCTCCACCACTCCATCTCTCCACCACTCCATCTCTCAATACCGCCGCCCCCGCGGTCGCGGCCACCACCGAACCCGGCTTAACCGCCGCCGAGCGCCAGACCTTGCTGACTCTCGCCCGCGACACGCTCACCCGGCACGTCCAGAACAAGGGCGTGCCCGACCTGGCTGCCTATTCACTCACCCCGCGCTTGAAGGAAAAAGCCGGCGCGTTCGTCACCTTGCATGAACACGGCGAACTGCGCGGCTGCATCGGTTACATTGAAGGCATCAAGCCGCTGGCCGAGACGGTGCGCGAAAACGCCTGCAATGCGGCCACCGAAGACCCGCGCTTTCCACCCGTGCGACCCGCCGAACTGGGCACTATCAAAATCGAAATTTCAGTCATGAGCCCGCTGCGCAAAGTGGCCGCGCCCACGGATGTCATTGCCGGCGTGCATGGCGTTGTGCTCAAAAAAGGCCGCTATCAGGGCGTCTTCCTGCCGCAAGTCGCCACCGAACAAGGCTGGGATCGCGAAACATTCCTGCGCCAGCTCGGTCGCAAAGCCGGCTTGGATCTGGATGCCTATAAATCCGCCGAGTTGTTTGTCTTCACCGCCGAAGTGTTTGGCGAACACACGCCATGATCACTTGTGTTCCTCCAAAACTGGTCGGCGTCGCAGCAGCGCGCACCCTGGCTGCTGATCTGGCGGCCATCGCGGCCTGCCCGCCCGATCTCGTCGAATATCGCGCCGACCTCGCGGAATTGGTGACCACCGACACGCTGACCCAAGATCTCTGTGCACTGCGCACCAGCACCGGCCGCCCGCTGATCTGCACCTTGCGCGATGTCAAGGAAGGTGGCGAATGCCGTTTGCCGCTCGAGCAACGCGCGCTATTCCTGCGCATCGCCCTGCCCTTGGTTGACGCTGTTGACATCGAACTGGCTAATCTGCCGCTGTTGGCGCTCTTGCACGACGACCTCGTCCGCCATGCCACCACCTGCATTCTTTCGTGGCACGATTTCACCGCCACGCCGCCGGACGCGCGCTTGCATGAACTGCTCGCTGTCGCCCGCGCCGCCCCCGCGCCCGCCGGCGTCATCGTCAAATTTGCCACCCACTGCGCGTCGGCCGCGGACGCCGTGCGCCTGCTGGCACTGCCACAAGCCGCACCGGAGATGCAACTCGCCGTCGTTGGCATGGGCCCGTATGGCCGCGCCGTGCGCATGGTCGCGCCGGCATTCGGCGCGGTGCTCGGCTATGCCGCGCTGGCGCACGCCGTCGCACCCGGGCAATTGTCCGTGGCTGACACGCGCGCCGCTTGGCGCTTGCTTGAACCGCCGGCATGACCGCGCACGCACACCCGCGCTGGCAGCGCACCCAGCGCACTACCCTGGTCGAGTCCGAGTGGATCAAACATCATCTCGACACCATCACGCTGCCCAGCGGGAAAAGCATCGATTTTCATGCGATCGAGTTCCCGATGCTCGTTGCCGGTGTCATCCCGGTTGGCGTGGACGGGCGCATCCTACTCACCATGCAGTATCGCTACATGGTCGATGCCTTTGGCTGGGAGATTCCAGCCGGCAATATTCCGCCCGGCGAGGATCTGGCCGAGGGTGCCCGCCGCGAGTTGATTGAAGAAACCGGGCATGACGCGCCCATCCTTGAACCACTCTACAATTTTCATCCGCAGATTGGCCGCAGCAATCATCACTTCCATTTGTTTGTCGCCCGGGATGCGCACAAAATCAGCGACACCATTGATAATGATGAAGTCGCGGCGGTGCGCTGGTTTGCCCTCGACGAACTCGAACAGATGCTGCGCACCAACGAGCTGCGCGACGGCTTCACCGCTCTGGCCGTCTTGCTCTACCGCTTCCTGCGCCCGTCGCCAAGCGCTGTGGCGCCGCGCGTCCGCTGCACCACTGCGCGCAGCGAAGGGAACGCCGATCCCCAGATCGGCTGAAGGTAAGTGCGATCGCCCGATCGCATCTTCTGCTGGAAGGCGCGTGCCCGACCCTGCCGCCACCTTCTGCTCCTCTGCAACCATAAATTCTCGCACTGCGCGAGAATGTAGCGGGAGCGCCGAAACGTGCCGCAGCATGCATTTTGCGCGCAAAATATGTTTTTGCTACAATAACGCCCATGATACATGGCCTTTTGGATAACCGCGTGGTGGCGCTGCTGATTTTCTTTGCGGCGTATGGTTGCTTTATTTTCCTGCCGGCCCGGCGCATGCTGGTCGCGCTCAGCGCCGGCGCGCTGTTGCTGCTTATCGGCGTCGTCTCGCCCGGCGCGGCCTTCTCATCAATCAACTGGAACGTCATCGGCATTTTTGTCGGCAATTTGATGATCGCCGACGTCCTGATCGAAAGCCGCGCGCCCGCCTTTCTGGCCGAAATTATCGTGGATCGCTCGAAAAACACGGCCTGGGCCATCATCTTCATCTGCCTGCTCACCGGCGCCATCTCCGCCTTCGTCGACAATGTCGCGACCGTGCTGCTGATCGCGCCCGTCGCCCTGGCCCTGGCCAAAAAACTGAAGTTCAATCCCAAGAAAATGATGATTGGCATCGCCATTTCAAGCAATCTGCAAGGCGCGGCCACCTTGATTGGCGACACGCCCAGCATGATGCTCGGCACGGCCGCCGGCATGAGCTTCACGGACTTTTTCTGGTATCAAGGCAAGCCCAGCATCTTCTTCGCGGTCCAGCTCGGCGCGCTGACGTCGTTCTTCGTCCTCTATTATGTGTTTCGCAGCCAGCGTGAAAAACTGCAGCTGATCCCGGTCGAAAAAGTCCAGTCATGGTTCCCCACCATCCTGCTGGTATCCTTGATTTTCACCCTGGCCGGGGCTTCCTTTTTCAAAGCCCAATTCTCGCATGCCGCGGGCATTATCTGCTTGGTGGCCGGTACCATCGCGCTGGTGTGGCAGGCGTGGCGCGGCAAGGTCTCGCTCGCCGCCGGACTCAAATCGCTGGATTATGACACCACCTTCTTTTTGGTTGGCATCTTCGTGCTGGTCGGCAGCCTGACCACCACCGGCTGGATTGACATGTTCGGCCAGTCGCTCTCGGGTATGGTCGGCAGCAATGTCTTCCTCGGCTACACCATCATCGTGTTTGTCTCCGTGGTGCTCTCGGCTTTTGTGGACAACATTCCGTATCTCGCGGCCATGCTGCCGGTCGTCACCAAAATGTCGGCCGCGATGCAGGTGAACCCGACCCTGTTCTATTTCGGGTTGCTGCTCGGTGCGAGCTTGGGCGGCAACATCACGCCCATCGGCGCGTCCGCCAACATTGCCGCCTGTGGCATGCTCAAGAAAGAAGGCTACACGGTGCGCTTTGGTGAATTCACCAAAATCGGCCTGCCATTCACGCTGGCCGCCGTGCTCGCCGCCTATCTCGCCGTCTGGTTCGTCTGGCGCTGACGCCGGGGCCCGCAGCAGTTTTCAGTTTGCAGTTTGCGGTTTTCGGTGCCGCGGCCTTCTTTGCATGCCGAGACCCCCACAATCCCGCCGCTGACGGGATCGTGGGTGAATAAGATTGAGCAAAAAAAGGCGTGCCGGCCCTTTTCCCCACTTCTCCTTCTTGCCACGTCTGCGGCTTGTTGCTGCTGGCCTTGGGTCAGTCCCGCCAACGGCGGGATGGGAGGGGCTTCCATGCCCCGATGCAGCAAAATCGCCGCACGAAGGCGGCTCCCATTCTTTGCATGCCGAGACCCCCGTGGTCGCACCCCTGCTGCGCCAGCGCGAGCGGTGCGAGTCCAGAACTCCTGACATAGGGGTATTTAAATGTCCGCTTTGTTTCGTCAGAAAGCCGGCGACGTGTGTGGGAAGCCGCGTTGCGTTGGCCGGGCGTGACGGCCGCTGCCGCACCAACGGTGCGGAGGATGATAGCCCAGGG
>JAPLST010000053.1 GCA_026398485.1 bacterium | reverse complement strand
GGTTCGCCGCCGCGCTGCGAATGACCAGCGCATACGGCTGGCGGCCGCCCTGCGGCACGGTGTAGGCGGTGACATACAGTGTGCTGATCCCCGGCGGCAAGGCCGGGATGTCAATGGTTTCCACATTATTGAGGCGGTCCGGCGCGGTGCCGCCATTGGGATACAACGTAGCGCCGGCCGGCGTGATCAGGCGCAGGTCGAGATCGTTGACCAGCTTCTTGCCGGCGCCGGGCGCGGCCGGGTAATCGGTCCAGGCCAGGCAAACAGATACCATATTAGTATCAGTTAGCCCGATCGTGAACGTGGCGCTGGCGCCGGTCGCCAGCGTGTTGGTGGCATACACTGTCAGGTTGGTCAGCGTGGCGGCCAAGTCGACCTGGCCCCAGCCTTCGACATTGTTGGGCCGCGGCGCGGGCGGAATCTCGCGCGTGGCGCCATAGCCGTACTGGCCGGGCGTCAAGGAGCGTGCGCCGTTGATCAGCGTGGCCTTGAGCAGCGCCGCACTCGGATTGGTGATGGCCGGCAGATGCCGTTCGGCGAAATACTGGCGCACCAGCGCCGCGGCGCCGGCCACCAGCGGCGCGGCCATGCTCGTGCCGCCACTAAAGGTATAATCATTGCTGGCGGCGTTGTACAGCGCGCCATAGCCGGTGCCCCACAGCGTGCCGGCCTGCGGCATGTGTGACCGGCACGAAATGATGTTCATGCCGGGCGCGACCAGGTCGGGCTTGGTGCGGCCATCATCAGTCGGCCCGCGGCCGGAGAACGCGGCGATGCCCTGGTGCACGCCGTCCGCGCTGTGGGATATGAAATCCGTGTTGACCTGCGCGGGAAAGAGGCCGCGCCAACTATTGAGGTCGCCGTACATGGCCGAGGCAAGACCGCCCGCACCGGGTGGCCGCTGGGATTCCGCGGCGCCCACCGCCAGCAGGTTTTTCGCCGTGGCCGGCGGGTCAATGCTGTCCGGGTCAATGCGGCCGTCTGCATTGTAATCGCCCGCGCCATTGCCGGCCGAAAACACGACCAGCATATCCGGATGCTGCCACATGAACTCGTCCACATCCTGGGACATCGCGTTGTACTCGCCATTCTCACCGCCGCCCCAACTGTCGGAATGGATGCGCGCGCCGTTCGTGTACGCCTGGATGAACAGCACATTCAAGTCGCTCGGCGGATACAGCATGCCGGAATTGTCACCGATGGATTGATGCACCAGCTGGGCCTCGTACGCCACGCCGCGAAACAGGCCGTTGCTCCAGGCCGAGCCATTGCCGAAAATCGAACCGGCCGTGTGCGTGCCGTGGCCGTTCTGGTCGCTCCAGTCGTCGGTGGCGCTGCGCGCGATGGCAAACGCGGCATGAACGCGATTGGTGAAATCCGGCATCAATGTGGCCAGGTTGCCGGTGTCCAATCCGGTATCGGCATGGCCGATGATTTGGCCGGCGCCGCGCAAGCCGAGCGTGTCCCACACCGGCGGCACATTCATCAGCGGGCCGGCCACGGCCACGTTGTTCAGGATCCGCGGCTGGACATAGCGTTCGATCCACGCGACTGCCGCACTCTGCGCCACCGTCTCCAGCGCGTCCGCCGGCAGCCGTGCGCGCAGCCGCGTGGCCGTCGCGATTACCGCGCTGCCGCCGGCCTGTTTGATCAGGTCAATGACCGCGCCTTTGTCCTCGGCTGCAAACACAAACACAGTCACATCCAGCCGCGTGGTGCTGGCGCTGTCAAATTGCGCCGGTGCCGTGCAGGGCTGGCTGAACAACGTCTGGCCAAGGCGCGGCGCGGGCGCCGCCAACGCCGCGAACGTCAGGCTGGGCGGCAGCTTGTACGCCGGCTGGTAGGCGCCGATCCAGCGCACGCACGGCAACGCGGCCATCTTTTCCACGTCACGCGGCGCACACTCCACAACGAACGCATGTTCCGAAATATAATTGTAAATCGTAATTTGTAAATTGTAAATTTGCTGTTTCCACGCCTCCTGCACCGGGCCATGAAACTGCACGATATAGGGCAGCACGCCGCGCGCAGTCGGCGTTTGCGTGGTGGCGGCGACATCCGCCGCGAGCTTGTCGGCCGGCCGCCCGCTTGCCTGCGCGTGCGCCGCCACCGGCGCGGTGTCGATGGTCGTGGCGCACAAACTGATGCAGTTGGCCGGCGCCGGCGCGGCCATGGGCGTGACATGCGGCACGCGTGTCGGCTGCGCCGCATGATTCAGCGTGGCCGGCAGCATGGCGGCGGGCGCAGCGTAATGCCACACCAGCACGCTGGCGATCAAAAAAACAAGTGCGCGGTTGCGCTGTATTACTCTCATCCTGTTCATTGGTGGTGTACTTCTGTCCTTACTATGCGCTACGCTGTCGTAGACGAGCCGGTCCGGCTCGTTGCTCCTGCTGCAAAGCGCGGCGAATCTGCCGTGCAGCGGCGGCAGCGCCGAGGGGCACGCGGCACGCCCGTGCCGCTGAGGGTAGGCGGGATCACCGCATCCCGCCAGCGCAGCGCAGTGCAGCGCAGTGCAGCGAGCCGAACGGGCGTTCGGCTAGACCTTCAGCGGGTCAGGCGACCCGCGCTCCCTTCCGCGCCGCGCGTGCAGCGGCGGCAGCGCCGAGGGGCACGCGGCACGCCTGTGCCGCTGAGGGTACGCGGGATTTGCATATCCCGCGCTACTGCCAAGCCGAACGGGCGTTCGGCTAGACCTTCAGCGGGTCGGGCGACCCGCGCTCCCTTCCGCGCCGCGCGCGGGGAACGCGGCACTGAGGCCGTCTTTTTCGCCAGCGGTACATTGACGATCAACGATTGAAAAAGTAAAAAGTGCCTAACACCGTTCAATCCCGCCGTTGGCGGGATCCGCGCCATGGCGGGACTCCAGGCAGCTCCAAGCAGCCTAAAACCTAAAACCTTTCAACCTTAAACTGCCCAGCAGCAGCGGCAGCAGCAATGCCGGCTCCGGCACGAACGTGACCGTGGCCGCGCCGGCCGCGCCAACGGTGTAGCGCGTGTTGCCGGCACTCAGCGTCAAGATGACGGTCTTGTTCAACGCGGCGGCGGAGAGCGCTGTCAGTTGCACCGTCTGGGTCGCCACCCCCATGGGAAATTGCAGCGACCATGATGCGGCGGCGGCATAGTGCACAACCTGCGTCGCCGTGCCCGCCACGGAGAAATTAATTGCCAGCGGCGCGCGCGCGTCGCTGCGCGTGACCACAAAATCACGGTCGACGGCCGCGACATTGGCCGTGACGACCAGCATGTCCGGGCCACCCGCGCCGGCGCGCCAGGCCGGCATGCCATATTCATACGCCCCCTTGTCGGGCAGGCCATTGGTCGGATCATTGTAGCCCGGCACGATCACGCCATCGCGCGTGTAACTCGGGATCCACGCGCCCGTGTCACGCGCAATCGAATTGGATTGCAGCGTGAATTTGTAGCCGTACACATCCGTGAACTTCGGCGCCAAAACATTGTTGGTAAAAAGATTATCCGCAATGGTCGCGGTGGTAAAATCATCCATGGGCTTGTAGCCGCTGGCCGACGGCGGCGTGTAGCAGACGGTGATGTTGTTGCGCACAACCGTGCCGGTCTGCGGCTGCGAGCTGTTCTCGACCAAGCCAAACGGCCCATAGCCGGCGCTGCTGGTGTTCTTGACCGCAATCGTGTTGTTGTACACCAGATAATTCCCGATGCCGGCGCCATTGTAAGTGGACTGCAAGTGCAGACCCCACTCGACATTCCAAATGACATTATGGTCCATCACGAAATTCTGGCCCCAGTCGGGATAAATGCCCGACACGGTATAGCCGGTCATGTCATGCACCCAGTTGTGATCAATGCGGAGAAAGGTGCCGTTCCCGCCGGTATAGACACCGCCGCCATCCCAGTCCTGCAGCATGCACTCCATCATGTCGTTGTGGTGCATGCGCGCGATCAAATTGGCCGTGGAACTGTTAGCCAGCAGGCGCGGGGTAATGCTGCTGCGGCCGCAGTGCGCAATCGTGTTGAACGCGATCTCGTGGTCTTCGGTGGCGGCCGCGCCGCCCGTGTTGATTGCCGAACAGTCAACACTGACATAGTCCATGTCCGTGAAAATGTTGCTGACAATCTGATGGCCGCGGCCAATCACGCTGACGCCATTGCCCGCGCTGTACTGCAGCACGCAATTGCGCAGGACATGATTTGTGCCGCTCAGCACGATGCCCGAGCCCTGGCCCCACTGCATGAAGAAATGGCCGGAGACGTCCGTCACATGCGTCAGGTAGCGTGCGCGGATATTCTCGAAAATGTTGTTGTAGCTCGGCGCAATGCTGCCCGCGCCACGCCACGGATAGTAGGGGCCGCCAGACGGGGTGCAGCCAATCCCGTCGCCACCGGCCGCCCGGTCAGTCGTGATTGAACAGCCAAACAAGGCCAGCCCATCCAGCGTGGTGTTCGAACGATTGCTCAGATCGAAACCCCAGTCGCGCTTCTTCACTTCCACCACATGCTGGTTGGGATCCGCGCCCGCCGGCAGGCAGACATACAGCCAGCCGCCGGTCTGGTCGTGATACCACTCGAATGGACTGTCGAGCATGCTGCGCAGATTGTACAAATAATAGCGCGCGCCGGCGGGATAGTAGGTGCCGCTGCCGTCTTTGCCACTGCTATTGCGCGATTTAATCGTCAGCCGCACGCCTTGTTGCGAAATCACCACGCCGCTCAAGGTCCAGCTCCAGGCATTGTAGTTGGGTTGCACATAGAAGCCCGCGCCGACATAATACCCGTTGCTGGCGGGCTTAAGATTGGCATCGTCGAAGATGACATAGGTCCAGTTATCGGCGCTGGTCCATTTGGCGATGCTGTCCGCCGTCAGGCTTGATTTCGCCGGGTAGGACGGCTGTACTGTCCCGTTCGGCCAGCGCGCCTGGTACATCATCCGGCCGTCAATGCAGACCTGCATGGCGAAATTATACAACGACGTGTAGAAATTGCCGGCCAGCGCGGCTCTCCAAACATTGCTGCCCACACTGATCCAGTTGGTCAGCGGTTCGCAGCCGTTGACCACCGCCATCTCACCCGCGAACGCGCGATAGCTGATGCGCGCCGCGGCCGTTCCGGACCTGGCCGGCACAATCGCTTCGCGGTACGTGCCGCCGCGCACGAAGCAGGTGTCGCCGGCGTACATCATGGTGGCGCCGCGCTGCAGCGTGCGCCACGGCGCGGCGAACGTGCCGCCCGCGCTGTCATTGCCGTTGGTCGCGACATAATACGTCTGGCCAAACGCGCCGGCGCTCAGCAGGGCAAGCAAGGCAATGAGATGTTTCATCTTACTCCAGGTGTCAACTAAATTCTATCATAAACTTCTCTCTCGGTCGCAGCCTGCAACCTAACACCTTTTTGCAGCCGCTGCAAGAATGTGGGAGCCGGCGACTTTGTCCCGCCAAACGGCGGTGATTCCATCCGGCGAATGCTGCGACTACAGCAGATTCGCGGCACGGAGGCCGCTCCCACCTTCCCTCAGACTGCAGCGGTGGTCGCGCGCACAGGCCGCTTTTTCGCATTCCTCGAACCCTGAACCCACTATGAATATCAAATATCGAACAAGGAATGATCAATGATGAAGTTCTGCGCAGATACTTCAACCTTCACTATTCCTTGTTCGATATTCGCTATTCGCATCCGTGAACCCTGAACCCTGAACCGGTCGCAACCTAACACCTTTCAATCCCGCCGTTGGCGGGACTCCAAAGCAGCCTAAAACCTAAAACTTTTCAACTTTAAACTGCAGAGCAGCAGCGGCAGCAGCAGCACCGGCTCCGGCACGAACGGCGCCACCTGTTGCCACGTCAGTCCGACCCGGATTTCATCCCAGTCTTGGAAATAAAAACCGTACATGTTGCTCGGGCCAATGCCGCCGGATGCAAACAATCCTACCGTATTGAACTGCATATTGCTGGTGGTCGTGATCGTCTGGTCTGGCGCGCCGGGTTCCGCGTCACCCGGCAGCGGGTTCACCCACATCGCAATCTGGTTGGTCGGCGTGCCGTAGATCAGGCGATGCACAATGAACGCCGGCGTGCTGGTGACCGCAATCGTGGTGCTGCCATAGGTGCCCTGGCTGTCCATTTGCTGGTACAACTGGCCGGAGCGCTTGCCGGAGCTGAGTTTGGTCTGTGCCCCCAGCTGGAGCGATAAGGCATAGAACACATACGGATTGATGTTCGCGTCCGTGATGAGGTCGTAGCTGTTCGACAACGGGGCCGTGACATACGAAACCCAGACCGTCTGGCCGGGCGTGCCGAACGTGGGCGCCAGCGCGCGGACGGTCGGGAAAAATGTGCCGTTCCGCTCAGCGTGATTGCCGTTGACTACCAGCAGGTCGAAGGGCAGACTGTCGGGCTCGACGGTATATCCGCTGCTGTTCCACGCGCTGTTCCAGCCAATGCCGCCATTCTGGGTGTTGAGCGCCGTGTTGGTCTCATAATCAAACGGCTCGTAGGCATAAAACGAATTGTTCCAGGCGCCGTTCAGGGTAATCACATAGGGATCCTCGTCCGGGTCATTGTTGGCGATAATCAGGAGCGGCGCGGCGCTGCCGTCGCCCGTATTGGGCGGGTCAAACTGCAGCACGAACGTGGTCGCGGCGCCGGCGGGAATGTTGGTGGCCGGCTCGGCCGTCACACTAAAATACCCCGCGCCACCGCCGGCGATTTCAATGATCGGCGTGTTCGACGCCGTCAAGAACAATGCCGCATCGCCCAAATTGGTGATCGTGATGGTCTTCTGCGCGGTCATGCTGCCGCTCAAGGTGCCGTAGTCGGTGGCGCCGCCGGTGGGCAGCAGGCTGCCGTCCTCGTACAGCGCGATGTCCGGGCTGCCGACGAAAATCGTGCGCGGCATGGCATCCTGCCAGGTGTCGCCGATGCGCAATTCGTCCCAGCGGAGCAGGTAATTGGCGGCAAACGTGACATAGCTGGTGTCAATATCCT
>JAPLST010000361.1 GCA_026398485.1 bacterium | reverse complement strand
GTACCCGCTCGGGTCGGCTTCCGTGGCCGACAAGAAAGGCAACAAGGTCGTTGACAACCAAGCCTTCCCCGGCGCGCCGGCGGAGGCGTGGATTGAGGATTTCGACGGCACGCAGGTGCTGCTCGCCAACGAGGTGCATGGGCTTTATGAAATGTTCGTGTACCAAGCGGCCAAGGGCGGCTTCGCGCTGAACGGCACGGTGGCCATTACCAATAACTACGACGAAGCGTGGTTCACGCCCGGGGGGATAGTTGTCAGATTGGCCACATCGACCCGGGAAGGTCTGCAATGCTGGCACAAGAAGTTGAAGAAACTCCTCTGGCAACTGCCGCTGGCGCAAGGGTGGTTTGAGGAAATCCACGCCAATGGCGTCAGTTGCTTTGCCAAGGAGGCGGGTGGCAACGTGGAGTACACGGTTTACAAGAAAAACAAACTGTTGGGCGCCCACACGCTTGCGAACGCCGTTCGAAATATCAGAACAGATGAAAAAGGTGGGCTGCTGTATTGGACCGCGGCAGCCGGCACGAACGGGCCGTTAACGTTGGTGACACCCCAAGGCAAGAAGATTTTTGAAAACTTCATGCCGGACGGATTTGCCACCTTCGCCACCTGCCTTTACAACAGCAAACAGCTCTGGTTCCGCAAGGATAATTCGGGCAGCACCGTGGAACTGCGCAGCTACAAGCCCGCATCGACGCCGGTCTTGAACGGCGCCACGACCGTGGACAATTACACCGACGCCGGCATTCGCGGCGCCACGTCCTACTCCGTCAGCGAGTTGGGCGGCATCTACACGGTGCGGGGCCACAACAAGAAACTGGTGGAGCAATGGAACAAGACGCGCGCCGGCGACAATTGGGAGTTTTTTGACAAAGATGTCTATTCCATCTATGAAGACACCGGCACGGCTGATACCTACTATATGTATAAGAAAGACAAAGATTTCTGCACGCATTCCTATCCGTATCCGTGATAGGTCAATCAAAAGCGAGCGTATCTTATTCACTCACGATCCAGCCGCCGGCGGCATCGTGCGGTCTCTGCGCAGATGTAGCCGCGGAACGGCGTTCCGCGTGGGGCGTGACCCGGCATACGCCGCACGCCGTGCGGCGGCTACGGGCAGAAACACACGCAGTAAAGGGCACGCCGATCATCGTTCCCTTTTTGCCCTGAACCCTGATGAATATCGAATATTGAACAAGGAATATCGAAGGTCGAAGTAGCTGTGCAGAACTTCATCATTGGACATTCCTTGTTCGATATTCGATATTCGCATTCCCTGAACCCGATATCAGCGGGGTCAGCCGCGCGGGGCGGCCGTGAAGGCGGGAAAGATATCCGCGTCCAGCGTGCTGGCGCCGCGCGCACCATAGACTTGCCAGCCGCGATAGNNATCATGCGCGCGTTGTCGGTGCAGAGCGCAAAGGACGGCAGTAGCACGCGCACGCCCTGCCGCGCGCCTTCGGCAAGAAAGTGCTCACGCAGGCGCGCATTGGCCGTCACACCGCCGCCCAGCACGACGGTCGCGCGCGGCAAATGGCGCGAAGCGCGCAATGTTTTCCGCACTAGCACGTCAACGATGGCTTCTTGGTACGCGGCCGCAACGTCCGGCAGATGGGCCTCTGGATGGTCGCGCCGGAAATAGACCAAGGCGGTTTTCAAGCCCGAAAAGCTGAAGTCCCAACTCTCATCATGCAGCATCGCGCGCGGAAAAGCAAACGCGCGGGGATTGCCGCCGCGGGCCAGCTCCTGAAGCGCCTGCCCGCCGGGATAGCCTAGGCCGAGCAGTTTCGCGCCTTTATCGAATGCCTCGCCGGCGGCGTCATCGCGCGTGCGGCCCAGCACGGTGTACTGCAGCGCGTCGTGAATATCCACCAACAGCGTGTGGCCGCCGGAAACGACCAGCGCCAGGAACGGCGCGCGCAACTCGGCTTCCGCGCCGGCGGCATACATGTGCGCCTCAATGTGATTGACGGCAATGAACGGCACCGCCAGCCCGGCCGCCAGCGCCTTGCCGTAACTCAGCCCGACGATCAAGGCGCCCGCCAAGCCCGGCCCGGCGGTCGCGGCGACCAGATTGATCTCCGTCAGGGCGATGCCCGCATCGGCACAGACGGCGTGGGTCAGCGGTGAAATGGTCTCGAGATGGCAGCGGCTGGCCAGCTCCGGCACCACGCCGCCATAGGGCGCATGCACGTCAAGCTGGCGCGCAATGCGCTCGAAAAAACGGCCGGTTCCGGGATGATACAGCGCGGCGGCCGTCTCGTCGCACGAGCTTTCGAGGCCGAGCACCCACATGACTATGGTTTTTTCGCCGCAGGCGGGGCCGTCGGGCCGGGCACGGCGCCGGCGGCGGCAGTGGCGGCCAGCGCGCGCTGCTTGGCGCGCTCGCGTTGCGGTTGCGCAAATTCAATCCGGTAAATCGGATAATTCTCGTCAAGTTTGAATTCATACCAGCGGATGAATTGCATGTCGCTGTCGCTTTCACCAACCGTCATGTAGTATTCAAAGGGATACGCGGCATCCTGCTTGAAAAACTTGGTGAGTTCGGCCAGCGGCCGGTCGCCTTTGTCCTTGAAACGAATGGAGCGCTCAACCCAGGTGCGGCCCTTCATGCTGCGCGGCGTGGTGCGGTAGTCAATCACATCCTTGGGGGTATAGCCGATTTTGTTGAACGACTCGTCAATGGTCGCTTGCGACACGGTGACGCGCTCGTCAAAGGAGGTGCAGGCGCACAACCCCAAGCAGACGGCCAACGGCAGGAGCCGGCTAATCAGTGGATGCATCGTCATCTCGTGGTGGAGCGTTAGTGGGAGCGGGCGGCGCAACCGGCGCAGCGCCGGGCACAGCAGGCGCGCCGGGCGTCTGCATGAAGCGTTCAAGACCGCCGTTGCCCAGCACGCGCAAGGCGGTGAGAATATCACTGGCGCGCTCCAGCTGGGTGTCGCGCGCGGCGCACAGCATGTCGTAGTGCGCGCGCTCTGCTTTCGTCAACTGCGCCGGGTCTGCTTTCCGAAAGGCGTTCGAGCGTTTCTCAATCAACTTGATCTCGTCATCCATGGTGAGTTGCACCTCGATGTGCGGATAAATGCCGGTGCCGTGAATGCAGACGCCCGAGGGTGTGTAATACTTCGCCGTGGTCAGACGCAGTGAGCAGTTGTTGTTGCCAATCGGCAGCACGGTTTGCACCGAGCCCTTGCCGAAGGTCTTGCTGCCGATCACCAAGCCGCGCTGGTTGTCCTTGATCGCGCCGGTCACGATTTCCGAGGCGCTGGCCGAGGCGCCGTTCACCAGCACGACCAGCGGCATGCGGTACTGCGCGCCCTCGCCGCTCGCGCGAAACACTTGCTCATGACGCAAGACCCGGCTGCGCACCGAGACAATCACGGTGTTGCTCTCCAGAAACATGTCGGCCATCTTGATGGCTTCGACCAAAAGCCCGCCGCCGTTGTTGCGCACATCCAGCACCAGCGCCCACATGCCTTGCGTGACCAAGCCGTCAATGGCGCTCTGCAATTCGCTGGCGCTGGTCTTGTCAAAGGCCGTCACGCGCACATAGCCGATGTGATTGGTCGGGTCAATGATCGCGACGTCGCGCACGCTTGTGACTTTGATGACCGCGCGCGTCAGGGTGAAATCTTTCAGCTCGCGCCGCTCCTGCACCCGGCGTTGAATGGTGAGGCGCAGTACCGTGCCGGGCTTGCCGCGCATGCGCTTGATGGCTTCATTGATGCTCAGGCTGCGCGCGCTCTCGTCGCCAATCTTGACAATCTGATCGAAGGGCATCAGCCCGGCCTCGGCCGCCGGCGTGCCTTCAATCGGCGCGATCACGGTCAAGTAGTCGTCGCGAATGCCCAGCTCGATGCCGATCCCGCCGAATTCACCCTCGGTCTCGATCTTCAATTCCTCGGTCGCCTCCGGTTCCATGAATTCGCTGTGCGGATCCAACGCGCGCATCAGGCCGTGCAGCGCACTGTACATCACGTTGGTCGGATTCACCTGGTCCACATATTCGCTCTCAACGATCGTCAGGCACGAAGCGAATAAATCAAGAAAGGGGAACAATTCTTGCGGCGCGGTGGCGCGGGCGGCCTCTGACTCGCCGGCAGGTGCAGCGGCAGGCGTAGGCGTGGCGGCAGGTGCAGCAGCAGGTGTAGCGGCGCGCGCCAGCGTGGCCAGCGCAAGGCCAATCAGCCACGCGCGCGTGGCATATCGGTAGCTAGTCAATTTCATCATCCAGTGCTCCTTAGAAAAGAAAGTATAGCAAGCTGGCCGGCGCGCGTCAAATACCCCTGCGCATTTTCTGAAAATCCGCTAGAGGGGAACATGCGAACCTGATGTAGCCAAAGAGGTAGGGCGGTCAGGCCCTGACCGCCGTTGCTGCATGCGCGCGCACGCCGGTGCTACCATGGCACCGCGATGACCGCGGCGGTCAAGGGCCTGACCGCCCTACCTGTCTGCGCGCTCTACGCCGTCGGCTACCGTGGCAGGACCGCCGCAAGGAAATCCGCGTTGATGGCGCGGTGCTGCCGCGGGTGTGGCCAAGCAGCCCGGCGGCGCGGTACCGGCAATGCCGCGCGCCCACCTCCGCATCGCCGCGCCATTTACGGGTTTCCGCCCGGTGTTTGGCTTTTCAACTCTGTTTTGCTACAATACCTTATGCTAATCATGCTTGAAACAACGTGAGGAGATGATGCAGCAGGTGTCACCATCCGTGGCCGCGGCACGCGTGCTTGCCGGACTGCGCGCCAAGAAACAGCAGCGTGAGCGGATTGTCGCGCTGACGGCCTATGACTGGCTGACGGCCTCGTGGCTGGCACACTGCCCGGTGGATTTCCTGCTGGTGGGCGATTCCCTCGCCAATGTCGTCGCCGGCCATGAATCAACCTTGCCGGTGACGATGGACGAGATGGTCTATCACACGCGCATGGTGGTGCGGGGCGCCGGCGGGGTGCCGGTGATTGCCGACCTGCCGTTTCTTTCGTATGAGGTGACGCCGGAGGCCGCCGTGCTCAATGCCGGCCGGCTGGTGAAAGAAGCCGGCGCGACCGCCGTCAAACTCGAGGGCGGCGCGGAGCTGGCGCCGACGATCGAACGGATTGTGCGCGCCCATATACCCGTCCTCGGCCACCTTGGCCTGACGCCCCAATCCGTGCTCGAACTGGGCGGCTATAAAGTGCAGGGCACGCATGCCAACGATGCCGAGCGCCTGCGGGCGCATGCCCGGGCGGTGCAGGAGGCCGGCGCATTCGCCCTTGTGCTCGAATGCATCCCGGGCACGCTGGCCGCGCTGATCACGGCCGACCTGGCGATCCCCACGATCGGCATCGGCGCCGGGCCCGACTGCGATGGCCAAATTCTGGTCACGCACGATGTGCTGGGCTGGTTTGACCAACCCAAGAAATTCGTGAAGCAGTATGCGCACTGTCGCCAGATCGCAACGGCGGCCATCACCGCCTTTGCGGCGGATGTGCGGGCCGGGCGGTTCCCCGCCACCGAGCACACCTTTTAACCCCGTGCAACCGCCTGTGCGCCACCGTCGCTTTTGCCACCTGTGGTTGGCCGTGCTGGCCGCGTGCGTGCTGGCGCTCCTGTGCGGCGGCTGTGCCCGGCGCATTGATCTGGCGGCCGTGCTGCGCGAGGCCAACGCGGCCTATGCGCAAGGCGATTACGCCCGCGCTGCCTGGCTTTTTTACACGCTCAAGCAGCGCCGCGCCTTGCAAGACAATGCCGCCCTGCGCGTCAGTCTCGGCGCCTGCTATCTCAAACTGGGCTGGCTGCCGTACGCCGGCGGCGAATTCAGCCGCGCCATCGAGTTTGAGCGCACCAACGCCACCGCCTGGCTTGGCTTGGGCACGGTCTACGCCCACACCAACGACCAGCGCAAGGCGATTGACTGCTACCTGCAGGCGCAGCAGTTCGAGCCCAACAATGCCGGCCTGTACCGCAAATTCGGCAACGCCTTGTTTGCCATCAAGGAATATGCCCAAGCCGCCGACTATTACCTCCATGCCGCCGCGCTGGGCGACGAGAACGACGCCTTGTTCGCCACCGTCGGCTGTTGCTATGAGCGCACGTATCAATGGCAGAACGCGGTGAAAGCCTATCTCAAAGCCTATGCCTTGAACCGGCGCAACGCCTATGTCGTGCTGCGCCTCGCGGTCTTGTATCGCGACCAGTTCAACAATATGGTGCAGATGAAGCTCTACTATGATATTCTGCGCCGGATCAATCCGCAAGTCGCGCATGCCGAGGCGCGCGCCTTTGAGGACCGCATGCGCACCGCGCTGGTCTCCAATCCGATCTTTGCGGGCGGCGCAACGGCCGCCCCGCCCGCCCGCGCAGGCGGGGCGACCAATGCCGTCGCGCTGCTCTCGCCCGCCCAGCAGCAAAGCCAGGCGGCTGCGGATCATTACGAGAAACTGGCCCGCCGCTCCATCCTGAACGACAGCGCCAAAGATGCCCTCAAATATTTCATGTGCGCCCTCTCCAACGATCCGGCGCGCGTCTACTATCTCAAGGATATCGCCGGCTTGTATGAGAAATCGTTTCTGGATTTGAGCACGGCGCTCAACTATTACGATCAGTTTCTGGCGGCCTACAAAGACAAGAACGAACCGGAATTCGATCAAATGGTCAGCTATGTGCGCGCCTTGCGCGACCGCTATGTGCAGCAAGATGCCGAGCGCCAGCGGCGCCAGGCCGAGGAAGAGCAGCAGGTGCGCGCCGCGGCGGAGCGCCGCCAGCAGGAGGAGGCCGAGCGCCTCAAACTGTTCGAAGTGACCAAAGCGTCGCCCGAGACCTACAATGGCCTGCTCGACGAAGGCGCGCGCTGCATGCGCGACGAGTCGCTGGATCTCGAGCGCGCGCGCCAAGCCTACCAAAAGGCGATCGCCCTGGATGCCAAGGTGCCCAATGCCTACTATAATCTCGGCTTGGTCTATCTGCGCCTGACGAATTTTGTCCAGAGCATTCCCTATTTCGAGAAAGCCCTCGAGCAGGACAAGGCGTTTGCGGACGCGCATTTGGCGCTCGGCATGGCCTATGAACGCCAGCGCCAGATGCCGCTCGCCAGTGAGCATTATCAGTTGTACTTGGAAGTCGCACCGAATGGCGCCCACGCCGGCGCGGTCCGCGACTGGGTGACGCGCCACGCCGGCGCGCAATAACGGTTACGAGGAGAACGTTCTATGCGTATCATTCTTTTGCTCTTGCTCGCCGTGCTGCTGGCGCTGGTCGGCTGTTCCAAGCCGGACAGTGAGGCGACGCTGGCCTACAAGCAGGCCCAGACCCTGCGTGACCAGGAAAAATACCAGGATGCCATTCGCCTGTATCGGCGCGCCATCGAGCTCGACCCCGCCTTCGACAAATCCTACCTCGATCTGGCCCAGACGTTTGAGGGCTTGGGCGACAATCAAAACGCGGCCGAGATGTACCGCAAATTCATCGAGGTGACCCAAAACGCCCAGATGCGCGAGAAAGCCCGCAGCTTCCTCGCCGAAGTGCAAGCCGCAGTGGACGAGGCGGCCCGTGACCAGCAGGCCGGCAGCGTGGCGCAGCTGTCGCCGCAAATGAAACAGTTGGTCGACCAGGCGGTGGCCAAGGAACGCGACCGGTTGCAAAAGGAATTCAGCGCCAAACAAGCCGGCGCGACCGGCGGCGCCAAGAGTGATGACGCGCTGCGCGCCGAGTTGATCAAGACCACCACGGCCAACGAGGAACTTGAATCAAAGCTCGCAATCCTGAAGTCGGAACGCGACCAGATCCGCAAGACCAGCGAGGAATTGCGCGGCAAGGCCGATGTCGCCGAGCTGCTCCAGTCGCCGCGCTTCAAAGGCAACGACAAGGAACTGATGCAAAACCTGGTGCGTGCCCAGACCGAGCTCGATCAAGTGCGCGCGCAAATGGCCCAGCAAGGCCAGCAGCATCAAAAAGATGCCGGGGAAACAGTCAAGCTCAAGCAGCAATTGATTGAACTGCAACGCGGCGGGACATCCGGCTCCACCGAACTGCAGCGCAAAATCAGCGATCTTGAAACCCAGAATCGCACCCTGGCGCAGCAAGTCAGCCTGCTGCAAAGCGCCGGCGCACCGGCCGCGGCAGCGGGCGGCACCGCCAATCCGGCCGCGCTCCAGCGCCTGCAGCTGCAAATCGCGCAGCTCACGCAGGAGAAGCAGCAAGCCGTCACGGCCCAGCAAAATGCCGAAACCTTGCTGGCCAGCCTGAAACGCCAGACCGATGACATTCTGGCCGCCATGCGCACGGATGCCAGTCGCGACCCCCTGAGCGACAACCGCCGCCTGCGCCTGCAGATCGCCAAAATGGTCTCGCAAAACAATGAACTGGCCGGCAAACAGGCGGTCACCGAACAACGCGCCCAGGCACTCGAAGCGCAAGTGCAGAAAATGCAGACCCTGCCGCAGAATGCGCAAGACTTGGCCGCGCCTGAATTCTCCGACCTGTCGGATGAAATTGTCAAAATGCAGAAAACCATTGAGGCCCAGCGCACCCTGCTGGCGCAGCGCGATGCCCAAGTGGCATCGCTCGCGGCCCAAGCCCGCACGCCGGAAGTGAGTGGCACAGCTGCCACACGCCCATCGGCGCTGGTCGACGACCTTAATGCGCAACTGGCCCGCCAGCAGGAACAGATCGCCCAGTTGACCCGCGATACCGCCGACGCGCGCGCCGGCGCGCAAACCAGCGCGGCAGCCAAGCGCCTGAACGAACTGCAAACCGCGCGGCCGACCACGCCGGCCGTCACCCGCGCCGCCGACCAATTCGCGCCGCCGATCAGCGCGACGGCAAGCCGCACTGCCGGCGCCACCACGACCGCGCCGGTCACGCCCGCCACGCCGGCGCACACGACCATCGTCCGCACCGCCCTGCCCGACCGTGCGCGCCGGCGACACGCTCGCCGGCATTGCCGAACGCGTCTATGGCGACCGCGGCAAATGGAAGGTTATTTACAGCTACAATCGCGCCCTGCTCCCGCGCGCCAATGCCTTGCGCGAAGGCCAAGTGCTCTACATCCCGCCGCTGTGAGTCTGAAATCTCAAATCTGAAATTTCAAATTTCAAATCTCAAATCCCCACCTCAAATGCTGCCAGCATGATCTCCCACACCGATATTGCCTATCTCGCCCGGCTTAGCCGCTTGGCCATGTCGGACGCCGACTTGGCGGTCTTCATGCCGCAGCTCCAGCAAATTCTCGCGTACATTGAACAACTGCGCGCGCTGGACACGACCGGCATTGAGCCGACCGCACATGTGCTGCCGCTGCGCAATGTCACGCGCGCGGACGACGTCGGCGCGTCCTTGCCACAAGCAGCCGCGTTGCAGTCCGCGCCGCAGGTCGGCGACGGCTTCTTTTGCGTGCCCGCCGTTATTGAATAATGGAAACGGTGGCGGATTTTCTGGCGGCGCTGCGGCGCGGCACGCTGTCGGCGCGCGCGGCGGTCGACCTCGCCCTGCAGCGCATTGCCGCGGCTGATCCGGCCCTTCAGGCATTTCTCGCGGTGCGTGCCGACGAGGCGCGCGCGCAGGCCGCACGGATCGATGAACAACGGGCGCAGGGCCAGGATGTCGGCCCGCTTGCCGGCCTGCCGTTCGGCGTCAAGGATGTCATCTGCGAGCGCGACCACGAATGCACCTGTTGCTCAAAAATTCTGAAGGGCTATCGCCCACCCTACAACGCCACGGTCATCGAACGCCTGCGCGCCGCCGGCGCGATTCCCATTGGCCGGCTCAACATGGATGAATTTGCAATGGGCTCATCCACCGAGCACAGCGCCTTTCAACAAACGCGCAATCCATGGGATACCACCTGCATTCCGGGCGGTTCGAGCGGCGGCTCGGCCGCGGCGGTCGCCGCGCGCATGGTGCCCATGACACTCGGCTCGGACACCGGCGGCTCGATTCGCCAACCTGCCGCGCTGTGTGGCGTGACCGGCCTGAAACCCACCTATGGCCGCGTCTCGCGCTACGGCCTGGTCGCCTACGCGTCGTCGCTGGACCAGATCGGCCCGCTGGCGCTCTCGGCCGAAGACGTGGCGCTGGTGCTGCCGCACCTTGCCGGCCATGATCCGCAGGATACCACGTCCGCCGCGCTGCCCGTGCCCGATTATTGCGCCGGCCTCAGCGGCGACATTCGCGGCCTGCGCGTGGGCGTGCCCAAAGAATATTTCGTGGCGGGCCTTGATCCGGAAGTCCGGCACGCGGTGCAAGCCGCGATTGCCCGGCTCAGTGCCCTTGGCGCGCGGGTCGAGGAAGTCTCGCTGCCGCACACTGAATATGCAATTGCCACCTATTATGTCGTCGCGACGGCCGAGGCCAGCTCGAATCTGGCGCGCTACGACGGCATTCATTACGGCGCCCGCGCCGCCGACACCCGGAATTTGCTCGAGGTCTACACCCACACGCGCCGCCAGTTCTTTGGCGACGAAGTCATCCGCCGCATTATGCTGGGCACCTATGTGCTCAGCGCCGGTTACTACGATGCCTATTACCTCAAAGCGCTCCAAGTGCGCACCCTGATCAAACGCGATTTTGACGCGGCCTTCGAAAACGTGGATGTGCTGGTCACGCCGACCAGCCCGACGCCGGCGTTCAAGCTGGGTGCGCGCACGGCCGATCCACTGCAGATGTATCTCGCCGACATTTTCACGGTAAGTGTCAATCTGGCCGGCATACCCGGTTTGAGCATTCCCTGCGGCTTTTCTGAAAAGGGCCTGCCAATCGGCCTGCAATTGCTGGCCAAGCCGTTTGACGAGGCCACCCTGCTGAAGGTTGGCCATGCCTATCAATGCGCGACCGACTATCACACGCGCCGCCCGGCAAACTGCACCGACTTGTTTGACGAAGAGACTAAAGAGTAGTAAGAGCCTGCAATAGTATGCCAGGACACACTCCCATAGATGATCTCTGCGAGCACATTATTGGCGCGTGCATTGAAGTGCATAAGCACCTCGGCCCGGGCTTGCTGGAAACAGTGTATCATGAAGCCCTTAAAGTGGAGTTTGGCTTGCGCAATCTGGCCTACATCCACGAATATCCTATAGAAGGATTTTTCAAGGGTGTGCCGCTTGGCACCGTATACCGTTGCGATTTCCTAATTGCCGAAAAAGTGCTTCTGGAAGTCAAGTCAATCGAGCAATTCAAAGCAATCCATGTGGCGATTGCCATCAACTATGCCACCCTCGCGAAAAAGCCAACATGCCTGCTGATCAATTTCATGGAGTTGAAATTGGTGCAGGGCATCAAACGTGTTTTTCCATCAAGATCATTTGATGCTCTTTAGCCCTCTTGCCTCTCTTCAACCTCTTTGTCAAAATTATGGCGCAGTATGAAGCAGTGATCGGCCTCGAAGTGCACGTGCAGCTCAACACGGCGACCAAGCTGTTCTGCCGCTGCCGCAACCACTTTGGCGACCCGCCCAACACCAACGTCTGCCCCGTCTGCCTCGGCCTGCCGGGCGCGCTGCCGGTGGTCAATCAGGCGGCCGTCGCGCATGCCGTCAAAACGGGGTTGCTGCTGAATTGCACCATCGCCGCGTTCTCAAAATTCGACCGCAAACATTATTTCTACCCCGATCTGCCCAAGGCCTATCAGATTTCACAATACGATCTGCCGGTCTGCCGTGCCGGCTGGCTCGAGATCCTGCTGAACGAGCAACCGCGGCGCATTGGCATCACCCGCGTGCACATGGAAGAAGACGCCGGCAAACTTATGCATGACGAGGGCGGCGGCGGCAGCGTGGTGGACTTGAACCGCACCGGCACGCCGCTGCTTGAAATCGTCAGCGAGCCGGAGTTGCATTCGCCCGACGCGGCGTATGCCTACTTAACCACGCTCAAGCAACTGATCTCGTATCTCGGCGTCAGCGACTGCAACATGGAAGAGGGCAGCTTGCGCTGTGACGCCAATGTCAGCGTGCGCCCGGTCGGCGTCACCACCCTCGGCACCAAAGTTGAAATCAAAAACATGAACTCGTTCAAAGGCGTGCACAAGGCGCTCAGTTACGAGATCGAGCGCCAAACCAAAGCCGTCAGCGCCGGCCAGGCTATCGTGCAGGAAACACGCCTGTTCGATACGGTGCAGGAAAAAACAGTTTCCATGCGCAGCAAGGAAGAAGCCCACGACTACCGTTATTTCCCCGATCCCGACCTGGCGCCGATGACCTTCAGCGCGGCCCAGGTCGAGGCCGTGCGCGCAACCTTGCCGGAACTGCCGCGGGCCCGCAAAGAACGCTTCGCCGCCCAGTTTGCGCTCTCCGACTATGATGCCACGCTGCTCACCAGCGAGCGCGCCATGGCGGAGTATTTCGAGGCCACCGTCCAGGCCGGCGCGTCCGGCAAAGCGGCCGCCAACTGGATTGCCAACAACCTGCTGACCGCGCTCAACGCCGCGCACCTCACGCTGGCGCAATGCCGCATCACGCCGGCCCAACTCGCGGACATGATCGCCCTCGTGGAGAGCAATGCGATCAGCAGCACCAATGCCAAGAACGATGTCTTCCCGGTCATGTTCGCAACCGGCGCGAGTCCGCAGGCAATCGTTGATGAAAAGGGCTTGCGGCAAGTGTCGGACACCACCCAGATTGATGCGTGGGTGCGCGCCGCGCTGGAACAAAACCCGGCGGTCATGGCCGCGCTCACCAGCGGCAAAGCCAAGGCGGCCGGCACCTTGGTCGGGGCCGTCATGCGCCTCAGCCAGGGCAAAGCCAATCCGGCCCTGGTCAACGCGCGGATTGCCGAGCTCACGCGCGCCTACCTGCCGCCGCCGCCGGAACCGGCATGAACCATGGCATGAGTATTTACGAAGTGGTCATGCTCCTGTGCTTCGGCGCGGCTTGGCCGGTCTCATTGTACAAGTCATGGAAATCACGCACCAACGCCGGCAAGAGCCTGTGGTTCCTGCTGATTGTGCTGATCGGCTATCTGGCCGGCTGTCTGCACAAGCTAACCTATGATCTGGATCCGGTGCTGGCGCTGTATGCGCTGAACGGCCTGCTGG
>JAPLST010000208.1 GCA_026398485.1 bacterium | reverse complement strand
TCGATCCCAACGCCGGCTCGAATGTCTATCCCGATTTCAGCGGCTTTCTGAATGGCGAAGCGCGCGCCAAATTCACCGGCATGACCTTCGACACCAATTTCACGCCCGACCTCGCCATCACCTTCACCCACTGGCAGGACGGGCTGCCCGATGAAGGCTGCCAGGTGGGCTGGCATAATATCAACCTGAAGCAATCGACCTCGTGGGGCAAGTTTAACAATACCCGCAGCCCATATTGCTTCACCAACGAAGGCGTCATCTTTGCCTATGTCTCGGCCGGGTATGCGGACAGCACCAATTGGGTGCATGAATGGGATCTTGGCTTCGAGTTGAGCATTCCGTTCGCCTGGCTGGGTCCGACCACCAACGAAATCAAGGTCATGGCGCAAATCAACGGCTGGAGTGGCGAAGCAGTCGCGAACCAGACCTTGGACGCGAGCCATAACGACCCGAGCCTGACGAATATATCGGCGGCGGCCCGCCGTTATGATCTCATCCCCGGCCCGCAATTTCTCACCATTGGCGCGCCGAGCACGAAACGCGCCCTGCAGGCATCCGCCTCCCAATCGCAGACGCGCCTGTTCGCCCTCAGCAGCATCAACCAACTCGAGGCGCAGGCATTGGATGGCGTGCCGCCGTATACCTTCGCCTGGGAGCTGGGCAACGGCTTCAGCACCAATGCCGCGATCGTTGCGTATTCGTATCCGGCTGACGGCGTGTTCAGCACACGCGCCATCATTAGTGACAGCGAGGGCGGCGCCGTGACCGTCACCCTGGCCAATGTCAACGTCATGCCCGCCACCTTTGTGGATGGCCTGAATATCCCCGCCGATTTCGCCGGGCATGGCACAAGTGTGGTGCAGGACACCGCCAGCAATTGGGGCGAGGCAACTGAGCCCGGCACTGGTTCCGAGCTCGACCGGCTGCTGGCGTTTTCGCAGGACGATGCGCTGTATGCCGGCGTGTGCGGCGACATGTACACGGGGCTGTATGAACGCGTCTTGTGCATCTTTATTGATTGCAGCCGCGCGATCGGCACCAATGTCATGCCAGCCGTGACCGCCGGCAGTCCGCCCAAGCTGGCCGGTCTCGAGGGCCTGACGTTTGACGAGGGCTTCTCGCCCGACAAAGCCCTGCTCTTCTCGATTGGCGCTTGGTACGACTATTGGGTGGATTACTACGAAATCGATCTCAACACCAATACCTGGTGGGGCGACAAAACCGAGTGGCACAGCATCTTCGACCCGTTCCAACGCAGCTATTTTCTCGTCAGCAATGCCGTGGCCGGCATCGCGGCCTTCAACGATCTGAACACGGCCGCCAATCCGGCCAACGCGACCAACGGCTTCGAGTGCATGCTGCAGTACGACCTGCTTTATCACGGCATCCCGCCCGCCCAGCGCGAAGACACCGTGCGGCTGCAGGCGGTCATCTTCAACTATGCCACCGGCTATCTGGCCAACCAATCGCTGGCGGGCATCGCCGGCAACAGCGCCGGTTATGGGCCCGCCGCCAGTGTCAATTATGCCATGGTGCCGGGCAACCAATTCATTGAGATCGCCGCGCCAGTCATTCCGGAAGGCGGCCTGTGCGGCGCGCTGCTCATCGCCGGGTGTGCCCTTGGACGCCGTGCGCGCTGCAGTCGCGCATAAACGGCTATTCCGCTGCTATGCACCCAGCTGAATATCCAATATTGAACACTCAATATCCAAGTGCGAAGTATCTGCACAGAACATCATCATTGGTCCTGAACCCTGAACCCTGAACCCCGCCACAGCATCCGCGGCAGCAGCGGCGGTTGCAAAATCCCCGGCATTTTGCTATTATGTTTTTCCAGCGTGCCGATGAATGCAGTTCCGCAGTAGCTCAGCTGGTAGAGTAGGTGGCTGTTAACCACTTGGTCGCTGGTTCGAGTCCAGCCTGCGGAGCCAATTTAGGCCCCGGATAACCTCCGGGGCTTTTTTGTTGACAAAAAAGGGGTAAAGGACTACAATACTGCCATAGTATTGCTAATGTACGATGCATCTCGATGCATAACACTTGCCGCGAGTGACCCATGGATTTGAAAGAGATCAAACAGCTGCTGAAACTGATGGATGAGCACGGGCTGACGGAATTCACGCTGGAACGCGCCGATGAGAAGCTGATGCTGAAGCGCGCCGGCCACGGCGCCGCGCCGGCGCCTGCGCTGGTCAGCCTGCCCGCCCCTGCGTCTGCCGCGCCGGCTGCACCCGTGCCGCTCGCCGTGGCCGCACCGGCACCCGCCAAAGAGGATGACAGCCTGCGCGCGATCACCTCGCCGATGGTCGGCACCTACTACGCCGCGCCCAGCCCGGATAGCGAGCCGTATGCGCATGTGGGCGGGAACGTCGGGCCCGACACGGTGGTGTGCATCATTGAGGCGATGAAAATCATGAATGAAATCAAGGCCGAACTGAACGGCACGATCACGCAAGTGTGCGTGAAAAGCGGGCAGCCGGTCGAGTTTGGGCAGGTGCTGTTTAAAGTGCGCGTGAGCTGACCATGTTTCAGAAAATCCTGATTGCAAATCGCGGCGAAATTGCCTTGCGCATCATTCGTGCCTGTCATGAAATGGGCGTCAAGACGGTGGCCGTCTTTAGCGAGGCGGATCGCAGCGCGCTGCATGTCAAGTATGCCGATGAGGCGTATTGCATCGGGCGCGGGCCGGCGGCCGAGAGCTACCTGCGCATACCGCAACTGATTGCCGCGTGTGAAATTTCGGATGCCGAGGCGATTCATCCGGGCTACGGTTTTCTGGCCGAGAACGCGCATTTTGCCGAGATCTGCGCGTCGTGCAACATCAAGTTCATCGGCCCGAGCCACACCGCGATCACGCGCTTGGGCGACAAGGCCAACGCCAAAGCCATCGCGCAGCAAGCGGGCGTGCCGATTGTGCCGGGTAGTGACGGGGTCGTGGCCACACCGGAAGAGGCGCTGGTCATCGCGCACAAGATCGGCTATCCCTTGATCATCAAGGCCACGGCCGGCGGCGGCGGGCGCGGCATGCGCGTGGTGCATACCGACATCAGCCTGACTAACGCCTTCAATACCGCCAAGGCGGAAGCCGAGGCCTGCTTTGGCAACGGCGCGGTCTACATTGAAAAATACATCGCGGAGCCGCGCCATGTCGAGATCCAGATCATGGCCGATGAGCACGGCAATGTGATTCACTTGGGTGAGCGCGACTGCACGATGCAGCGCCGCCATCAAAAGCTGATCGAGGAATCACCCTCGCCGGTGGTGGACGCGGCGCTGCGCCAGCGCATGGGCGCCGCCGCTTGCGCCCTGGCCCGCGCGGCCAACTACACCAATGCCGGCACGGTCGAGTTCCTGCTTGACGACCACGCCAATTTTTACTTCATGGAAGTCAACACGCGCGTGCAAGTCGAGCATTGCGTCAGCGAATTTGTCACCAACACGGATATCATCCGCCGCCAGATTTTGACGGCGGCCGGTGAGCCGCTCGGCATCCGCCAGGAAGACGTGCAACTGAACGGCTGGGCGATTGAATGTCGCATCAACGCCGAAGATCCCGACCGGAATTTCATGCCCTGCC
>JAPLST010000278.1:2243-7651 GCA_026398485.1 bacterium | reverse complement strand
CCCGCTCCCGGTTGACCCCGCTCCCGGTGACCCCGCTCCCGGTGCTCCAGCACGGGATTGTCAAGAGCCGCCGCGCCGCCGAATGCAAACAGAATCTTGCCGTGCTTTCTGGTTGCCGCACAGAAGTGTAGAGGAGCCCGCGCAGTCTCAGCCGCGCATGCGCTGCCAGAGCTGCGCCGCCGCCGCGTGACATGCCGCCGTCATGGCCGGCACGTCAATCGTCGTGCAGACGCCCGCTTGGTACGCCAATTCGCCGCCGGCAATCGTCGCATGCACCGCCGCTTCCGCCGCGCCATACAGCAAATGTCCCCAAATATTATCGTCGGTGAGCGGCGTGTGCGGGCGATAGTCGAGCACCGCGATGTCCGCGCGCATGCCTTGCGCCAGCCGGCCAGTGCTGTCCGCAAAGAAACGCGCGGCCAGCGCCTGGGTGGCGTGATACATCGCCAGCGTCTCGGCAAAACCGACGCGCGGGTCGTGGTGCAAATGGCGCGCCAGTTGGTAGGCCGTCTTGTACGATTTCAGCATGTTGCTGTGCATGCCGTCGGTGCCGGTCACGACGCGCACGCCCAGCGCATGCGCCTTGACGAGGTCGAGCGCGCCGACGCCGTTGTGCATGTTCGAGTCGGGGCAATGCGCCAGGGCACAACCTGCCTGCGCGACGGCTTGCAACTCGGCATCGGTCAAATGCACGCCATGCACCAGCAGCGATGCGGGCCGCAGAATATCAAAGGCCGCCAGGCGTGCGAGCAGCGCATTGTGATTGCGCGTGACATCCAGCGCATCTTCGGCGCAATGTATATGAAATCCTTCGTCGGGCGGCGCGGCCGCGCGCACTTGCGCCAACGTCGCGTCGCCGAGCGTGAACGCGGCGTGCAAGCCGAATAACTTGTTGGTGCGCGGGGTCGGCAGGAACGTCACATTTTCCTCAATGGCCGACGCGGTGGCGGCCGGCCCGTGCCGGTCGGACACCTCGAAGCAGAGCACCGCGCTCAGGCCGGCGCATTCAAATTCTTCGGCCAAGACTTGGAGACTGCCGCGAATCGCGCCGTAGGACGCGTGATGGTCAACCAGCATGGTCGCGCCGTGCTGCAAACATTGCAGGGCCGTCCAGCGCGCGGAGAGCCGCGTGTCGTCCGTGGTCAAGGCCGCATCGAGTTTCCACCAAAGGTTTTCGAGCACGGCCATGAAATCGGCGCTGGGCGCGCAGGCACAGCCGGTGGCCAACGCCGAGTAGGCATGGTGATGCGCATTGACAAAGCCGGGCACCATCAGCCGCCCATCCACATCCAGCCACGCCTGTTTTGGCGGCAGTGCGGCGCGCGGCACAATGTCCGCAATGCGGGTGTCCTCCAGCACCAGGGCGTGGTCGTGCAGCACCTGCGTGCCGGTGAAAATCGGGCCATTGACCAGGGCGCGGCGCACTGGGGGTGGAGCGGACATGGCGTTCATGAGTGAAAACCGGGCGCGGGTGAAACAAGCGGGGCAAGCGCGCGGGCGCCGGCGGCCGTGGCGCGATACGCCGCGGGCCGCAGAAAATCAGCCGGCACTTTGCGCGGCGTGGCAACGCTTTCGAGCAGGGGAATGGCATGCATGATCATGCGTGCCGATGCTAGGGTGGCGCGATGATTGGCAAGCAAGGTTGCGCCGGGTCCGCGCGCCGCCTGCCGCACCGCGGCGCGTGCCATGGCAGTTGCCAGTGCGCGTTCGCCGCGCGCGGCGGGCGTGCCGGCCTGCGCGGGATCGAGCGTGCCGATTTCCACCCCGACGTGCAGGCGCGCGTGCAGCAGCTCGGCCAACACGGCGGCGCCGGCGTGTTCGTGCGCGGCCAGTGGCCGGCGCTGCGCCGTGCCGACTCCGTCGCCCATGACAATCACAACCGCGCCGGCCTGCGCGCGGGCTTTCTCGACCTGGGCGCACAGGCGCGCACCATCGCAAGGCGTGTCCGCAGTCAGGCACAGCACGCCGGTGGCAGCATCCGCGAGCGCCGCCGCACCAACGCTCAGCCAGCCGGCCGCGTCGCCGATAATCCTGACGATGCCAATCGGCGCGCGCCGCCGGTCATGCTGGCGGGCTGTGTGCATCAGGTTCACCGCTTGGACGCAATACGCCAAGGCGCTGGGAAAGCCGCAACTGCTGTGGGTAAACGGCACGCTGTTATAGGGGCAGCACGGCAGGCCGACCAGGGTGCCGGCGCCGCCGCCTTCGCGGCACCACAGCGCCAGCCGCGCGGCCAGCCGCATGGCGTGCGCGTCGCCGGCCACAAAAAAATCCGCGGGTGTTGCCAGCAGCGCGCGCAGGGCCGCGCCGCGCTGCCGCAGTTCGTTGACCTCCGGCAGTGCCAGCCGCAGCAGTGGCCGGCGCAGAACATCGTCCGGGGTGCGCACGCGCACCAACGCGTCCGGCGTCAGCGTCCAGAGATCCGCGGCGTCGGCCGTGAAGAGTCTTGTGTAACGCGGCGCACACGCCGCCAGCCAAGCCGTCACGAGCGGGTCGAGGCACGTGCCCGCCGGCGGCAGCAGCAGCAGGACCGCTTCTTTATTTAATGTGCGCGCCGCCACGAAAGTGTTTTGCGATGGACGAATAATTCGGCCGCACCGGCCACCAACAGTAGAACAATGGTCAGAATAATGCTGGCCCAGCCCGGCAACCAGATGCTCGGCACGCCCGCCACCAGCGTTGCGCCGCCAAACAACAGATTGACTTGCGCGGCCGACAAGCCCAGGCGTTGCAGCCGATGCGCGCAATGATCCTGGCCGCCAATCCAGACTGGGCGGCCGTGCCAGGCGCGCACCAGCATCACCGAGAGCGTGTCGTACAGCGGCACCCACAACACCGGCAGCAAGTGCCACTCATGCTCGGGCCCGAGTATCTTGGCGCACCAGACGCCCAGCAGCAAACTGCCGGCGTCGCCCATGAAGATCCGCGCCGGCGGCCAGTTCAGTGTCAGAAAGCCAAGCAAGGCGCCGGCCATCAGCAGACTGCCACATTGCCGGTGTGCGGCATAGCTGACCAGCATGCAACAGCACGCCACCGTCGCGCATGCGCCGTCGCTGTTATCCAGCAGATTAAAGCTGTTCATGGCCACGAGAAAAATGGCAAACCAGAGTGCGCAGTGCACCGGCGCCGCACCCCACATAAGCCAGGCGCTCACCGCCGCAACGGCCATCATCAGCAGCAATTTCGGCAGCGGCCGCAGGGCCCAGCGGTCATCCAGCAGGCCGGCGGCCAGTGGCAGCACAGTCGCCGGCACGATCAAAGTGAAAAACGCGTGCGTGGATAAAAATGGCGCGTTGAGATGAAAAACCCAGTACTGGCTCAGCAGAAATCCGGCGGCCATGGCCAAGCCGCCCACCACCGGCACCGCGCGTCCGTGATTTTTCTCCGGGCTTGGCTGGGCGACAAGCCCAAGCGCCGGCGCAATGCGGCCGCCCACGCGCGCAACCATGCGGGTGACGAGCACACTCGCCAGCGTGGCGCCGGCGAGCTGGATGGTGGTCATGGCGTGGCCGGCGCGGATTGCAGCACGCGCAGCAGCGCTTGGGCGAAGGCCGCCGCACTGGCCGGGCCATCGCTGGTCACGATCCGGCCGGCGCAGACAACGGCGTTCGGCGTATAGCGCGCCTTGCCCGCCTGCAGTTCGTGTTTGACGCCGGGAAAGACGGTGGCCGGCACATTGGTCAGCACGCCGGCGCGGGCCAGAATCACGGGCGCAACGCAAATGGCGCCCAGCACCTTGCCCTGCGCCACTGCCGCGCGGCACAGGGTGTGACAGCGCGGGTCGCTCCAAAATGTCTGCGCGCCGCTGCCGCCGACAAACACCAGCGCGTCGAATGTCCGCACGTCCAACGTTGCCAGCAACGCATCGGGGCGCACCTGCGCGCCCAGCATGCCGGTCACCACATTGGTTGTCGTTGAAAAAACACGCACCGTGCAGTGCGCTTGTTCAAAACATTTTTTGGGCACCAAGAATTCTTCATCGCGGAACTGGGCCGGGGCGATGATCATGGCGATCGTCGCGTGCGCTGCCGGCGGCGCACCCGTCGCGGTCGTGCTGCGAACCAGCCACCAGACCAGCACGGCCATCCACGCCGCCGCCCGCCTGTGCCTGTTGTGCCGCATCCGCGCCCCGCTTACAGGCCAAAGGCGGCTTTGACCCGCTTGGTCAGGTCGGCCAGCGACATGCTGCCGACGGCCGTTTCGACCGCAATGCCGTCCTTGATGAAGACGATGGTCGGGATGCTCATGACATTGAAGCGCTGGCCGATTTCGGGCGCCGTATCGACGTCCACTTTGCAAACTTTGACGGCCGGCTGGGCCGCGGCAAACTTTGCCAGGGTCGGCGCGAAGGCGCGGCAGGGCCCGCACCACGTTGCCCAAAAATCGATGATCACCGGCTTGGTGGACTGCATCACTTCCTGCTCGAAATTCTCGTTGGTGACGGCGGTTTCATTACTCATACGGCATTCTCGGCGGACATGAAAAAACAAGCAAGAAAACTACAATACTCAAGGCGCCATGGGCGGCGCCGGGCGCGCATTATGGCCCGATTTTCAACAGTTCGATTTCATAAATCAAGGTCGCGTTCGGGCCAATGGTATGCACCGCGCCGTTCACGCCGTAGCCCAGTTGGGGCGGCACGACCACGCGGAACAGACTGCCGGGCGCCATCAATTGCAGCGCCTCGGCGCAGCCGTCAATCACGGCATTCGGCCCGCTCAGCGAAAACACGGCCGGCTGGCCATTACGATAGGAGTTCTCAAATTCGGCGCCATCCACCAGCAGGCCGCGATAGTGGACGGTCACCTGATCCGTCGGGCGCGGGCGCGGGCCGGCGCTTGCGCGCAAGACTTTGTACTGCAAGCCGCTCGGCGTCGTGATCACGTCCGGCAGCTTGCCGTTGGCGGCGCGGAAGGCGTCGCCATCCAGCTGGTTCTTCGCCGCAATGGCCTGGGCCAGCACGGTCGCCGCTTCCTGATCCGTCATGGCAAACGGGCGCAGCATGACATTATCCTCGAGGGCGCGGCTGCAGGCGATGGCGTCAAACATGTTGGTCAACGACTTGGCGGTGTCGGCGAGGCGCACGGCCAATTGCATGCCAAGCGCATAGCTGTAGCGCTGGGATGCATTGGTGAGCACCGTGGCGTTGGCCGCCGTGGCGCACTGCGCGCCGCCCAGGATCAGGGCACCCATCATGGTCAGGAAAAATACTTTCACAGCCGTCCTCCTTCGGGGCTATTACCGGCGCAGCCGGGAATGAAAAAGCCGGTGAATCCACCGGTGCTGTACTATGTCAACTGCAGCGAAAGTATAGCATAATCGTTTTTGGGTGTCAAGGAAAACGCGGCGCTTTCTGAAATTCCGATATAAGGGAAAATGCGAACCTGACCTGGCCAAATCTGTTGTGG
>JAPLST010000278.1:0-2211 GCA_026398485.1 bacterium | reverse complement strand
CTACAATGGCACAGCGACGACTGCGGCGGTCAAGGGCCTGACCGCCCTACCTGTCTGCGCGCGCACGCCGGTGCTACAATGGCACAGCGACGACCGCGGCGGTCAAGGGCCTGACCGCCCTACCTGTCTGCGCGCTCTACGCCGGCGGCTACCATGGCAGGATCGCCGCAAGGGAATGCCGCTCCCGTTCATATCCAATATTCAACAAGGAATAACCAATGATAAAATTCTGTGCAGATACTTCGCCCTTGGATATTGAGTGTTCGATATTGGATATTCATCTCTTCTGCGTCCGCCATCCCGCCGCTGCTGTAAGAGTGGGAGGGGCTTCCATGCCCCGATGCAGCAGAATCGCCGCACGGCGTGCAGCACATCACGCGGAACGCCGTTCCGCGGCTACATCTGTTCAGAGACCCCACGAGCCCGCCCACGAGCCCGCCGGTTGACAGTGCCGCGCGCTTCTGCTATGCTCTTGGCTGGATTACCTTGATGAACCGGATGCCCCCCACGCAATCCATGGCGCCGATGACGAGCGGCAGTATGCCATGAACATCGACCTGCATGTGCATACCCAGGAACGCTCCGCCTGCGGGCAAGCCCCGGCAGCAGACCAAGTGCGGGCGGCCATGGCCGCCGGCCTTGATGCCATCGTCTTCACCGATCATCACCGGCTGGCGCCCGCGGAACGACTCGCCAGCTTGAACGCGACCCACGCCCCGTTTTGCATCTTTGGCGGGATCGAGTTGTCGCTTGATGATGAAGATTTCATCGTGCTGGGCGTGCCGGATGTCCGGCTGGAAGCGCGCGCCTGGTCGTATCCGGCCCTGCATGCCGTGGTGCGCGCCGCCGGCGGGTTTCTGGCGCTGGCCCATCCGTTCCGCTATCATCCGGACATTCGCGTGGATCTGGAACAGTACCGGCCCGACGCGATCGAAGTCTATTCGCATAACACGCCGCCCGCGGCCGCCGCCCGCATTTTTGCCGTGGCGGCGCAGCTGGGCATCCATCCGTTGAGCAACTCCGATGCGCATACAACGGCGGCGCTGGGCACCTACTACAATGTGCTGGCGCGCAGACCGGCCAATGAGCGCGAACTCATTGCCATGCTCAAGGCGGGGCAGTTCAGCATCCACAACACTCCGCTCACCAATCGTACCACGCATGGCAGATAGGCGCACCACATCCCGCCGCGGATTGCGCGGCAGACCAAGGAATACAACATGGCGATGACTTCCCGCGAACGCATGCTCACCGCGCTGGCCAATGGCCGCCCGGATCGGCTGCCGTGCCAGGTGCATGGCTGGATGCCGTATTATTTGAAGAACTACTTGCACGGCATGGATCAATGGCAGGCCTTTGAGAAATTCGGGATGGACTATGCCATCTATGCCAGTCCCACGTATTTGTACGATGAAAAAGACCTGGCCAACTGGGTGGTCGAGCGCCAAGACCTGGGCACGGACGCGAGCGGCAACCAGTGCGAGCGCATCACGATCACCACGCCCAAGGGGACCTTGCACAAAAGCGTGGCGCACACGGACATCACCTCGTATGACACGGAATACCCGCTGAAAAGCGCGGCGGATTTTGAGCTCTGGAACGCGTTTTATCCCGTGCCCACCGGCGTTGATTTCACGGCCATGCAGCAGGTCAAAGACCGGCTGGGCGACAAGGGCATCATCCGCGCGCATCCCTTCAGTCCGGGGCAGGGCAGCCCCTGGCAGAGTTTTTGCATCCTGTTCGGCACGGAGCCGGCCATCATGCTCGGTATGGATGAGCCGCAGACGCTGCACCACATGCTCGAAGCCATTGTCCAAAAGACCTTGCGGGTGACCGAGATGTGGCACGGCATCCCGGCCGACATGGTCGAGGTTGGCGGCGGCGCCGGCTCCAGCACGGTGATCAGCCCGGATTTTTACCGCGCGTTCGGCCTGCCCTACGATCGCCGCCAGAACGAACTGTTCCACGCGGTCGGGCTCAAGGTGGTCAATCATTTTTGCGGCGGCCTGATGCCGATGCTCGAGGTGGTGGCGGAGAGCGGTGCGGACGGCCTTGAAACGATGACCCCGCCGTCGATGGGCGGCGATTGCGACCTGCGCGCGGCCTCGCGCCAAGTGGGTGACCGGCTGTTTTTCATTGGCGGGTTTGACCAGAATGCCGGGTTTGAAAGCGGCACGCCGGCCATGGCACGCCAGCTTGTCCGTGAATGTT
>JAPLST010000027.1 GCA_026398485.1 bacterium | reverse complement strand
GATGCTTTCACGTCGGGATCAGGAAGGCGCAGGTTGACGGACGCCGTGCCTTGCGCCTCGATGAGTTCGCCAGCCGTCGCATCAAAGCGGGTGGTGATGGTCGCGTTCTGACGTGCGGCGCCGTCTTCGGTGTTCCCGTCGGTGGTGGTGACGATGGTGGCAACGAGGCACCCCTGCTCCTGCTGCAGGCTGCGCAATTGGCTTGCGCTGGTCAGCGCCAGAGGCGGAAACGCGAGCGGCGATTTGTCCAGATCAATGCGCGGAAGAGACACCTGGAAACTGTTCGTCCAGCACTCGCCGAGCGCGACCCGCCGCTCGGGCAGGAGCAAAGTCAAGGCCGTGGCCGTCGCAAGGAGTTTGTTGGCGAGGTCGTTTCCGCCGCCCGGCTCCGGCGTGATGCGGCCGCTGCGGCTGATCCGCAGTCGTGCCGATTTGGGCGGGTCGCCGGCCGGGGTCTGCTCGACACCGTTCAACAGCGTGGTGATGCCATCCCGATCCTGCTGCGCAAAAATCTCCCGACCCGGCATGCTGATGCGCACCGTGGTCGCATCCGGATGGACTGTCGCCATGGCTTCGCCCGATGGCAGCACCTCAAGAATTTGACGTGTCTGCATGGCCGCCATGTCCACCGTCAGCGGCACACTGTTCGTACCGGAGATCACGCACAGGTCGCCCGCCACGCTGGTCAGCTCGAAACTTGTCTTGCCGGGGACGAAACGGCAGGAGAGTTCAGCCGCTTGCGGCGTCTGCGGAATCTGCGCTTGCGCGCCGCATGCCAGCGCCACTGCAATCACGACAGAAAATATCCTGTATGTGCTCATTTGCCTGCCCTCTCGCGTGCTTCGTCCTCGCGCATTTGGCGGAAAGCGTCGGCGCGGGTGGTGAATTCGACATCGGCGTCTTTGTAAACTTGCCGGCGTTGCGCGGGCGTTAATTTGCTCAAATCGTCCATGAAGATGCCGAGTTGGTTCAACTCTGTGTCGGTGAATCCATGTTTCCACTCTTGCTGGTAGTGCTGCAGCCGCTCCCGCGCTTCGGCGACGATGGCGACTTCGGGCGGCGGCTGGCCCTTGCCGCCATGGTAGGCGCCGACGCCGCACGCGAACAGGCTGGCGCCGATTACCGTCCAGCCAACGCCGGGAACGAACAGACTGACCGCCATGACGCCCACGCCACTGGAGGTCAGGCACCAGCCCGCCCAGCGATTGGGGTTGGCGGCGGCATAATCCTCCACGCCTCCCCACCAGTTCTGGATGCGTGTGCCGACGCCGGGCTTCGGCGGGCGGGTTAGCGGGGCCGGCCCGGATCCAAAAAGTTCCCGCGGCGTCGGCTTCGGCTTCGGCTTTGGCGGGACGACCGGTGCAACGACCGGCGGCCCCAACGGCACAGCGACCGGCGCATTGGTGAGCGGCGGCGTGGCGGCGGCTACGACCGGCGCAGCGGCCACACCGTCAACTTCATCCACGATCTTGGCCAGAATCTTAAGCCAATTCTCGGATGCCGTGTTCAGTCCGGTCGAAAGCTCGACGCTGCGATCGATTTCGCGCCGGCCGCTGTCGTCGAAGGAAAGACCCTGCGCACGCAAGGCCTGGTTGAATTGTGCAAGAGTTTGGGTGTCGAAACGAATGATCTTTACGTTCAACGCCACATCGTTCCTTGTGGCGTATGCGGCACCCGACCCGATGATGCAATTCCCGCCCAAAAGAATGCCCATGCCGTCGTCCTTGACGTGCTGGTTGCTCTCGCCGGCCCAAGGGGGTGGCAGGGCCACCTTGCGCTTCTGCGACTCGCCAACGAGGGCGTTTGCAAACGCAAACAGAGCCATCCCCTTGACCGTGTCGTCTTTCCCGACGTGGATGAACAACGAGGTGAACGTTTTGCCGGCTTTCTCCTCGCCGATCTTCACCTCGATGCGGTAGCCGCCGATCGCTTGCGGCAGCAGTTCAGCCTTGGGGCGCAGGCCGATTTTCTCCATGGCCGCCGCAATCTTCAGCCCGCGCTCCGGCAATTGCACATAAGTCGCCGGCTTGGCGTCCTTCGTGATCCGGAGCGGCTTGGCGGGGTCAATGACCACGATCACCTGGCCGTTGGGCATGGTGAGTGTGCGCTTTTCGAACGCGCCATTGTAGCCGCCGGGCAGCGCGGCCACGCCTTGCGGCGCGCGAACGTAGCGCTGGCCATTGACCTCAACGACGGCCGCGGGGTCTGCCGCGCGAAGGAGTTGCCGATAAGCGGCATCGCCCTGAAACGTCTCCTCGGCCGAAGCGGCCGCCATAAACAAGGCGGGCAAAGCCACCGCAAGCAGGACAATCGTTCGTTTCATGGTGCTCCCTTGCAGAAATTCTATCGGCTCTTGGTCGCGGGGTATCCCACCGTTTGGGCAAGCACGATCTTCTTCTGCGCGGGTAACTTCAGCGCCTCAGCCAGGGCTTTGCGATCCACCATACCGCGCACCACCGTGGCCAGCCCTTCCGATGCGCAGAACAGATAGACGTTCTGGCTGATATAGCCGGTGTCAGTAGCCATATACAGTGCCTGATCCTCCGGTGATGCCCCCTTCATTTTCGTGGTATCAGCCACAAACACCAGGTTGAGCGGGGCCGCGGCCACGAAGCCCTGGGGCCCCGTCAGCGTGCGCAGATCGCCTTTCATAACGGCCTTGAGGCTGTTGGTCTGGGCGTCATAGAGGTACACACCGTCCTCCATGACCGCATAGATTTCAATCTCCTGCCAGTTTCTGGCCGTAGGCGCGGTAAGCTTGCCGGACTCCGGGCGGCTGATGCCGGCCGCCGCCCACAGGAGGTCGGCCATGACCTGGACCGGCAATTTTTTCGCACTGAAAGCCCGGGTTGACTGCCGCTCCTTGAGGGCCTGCATCAGCGGTTTGCCACCCGCCATGTGCGGCGCGGGCAGCACAATATTCGACAGATCCGAAGTTCCCGCCCACACCGAAAATGCCACTGACATGGCACCGAGAACGCCCACGGCAATTTTCATCTTCGACATCATTATCTCTCCTTGGTTACAAATGCAAAATAACAACCGCCGCGACAGGGATGGGAATGTCACCGGTGACAACCCATGTATTGGCGAATGTCGCACCGGACTTTTTGCTCCATTCCTTGCCGTCAAAAGTCCATGAATTATTAAACGTGGCGCCGGTTTTTGGCTGCAAGACGCGACCGTCCCACATGTAAGTATCGGCGTAGGTGGCGCCGGTTTTGGGCCGCAGCATCCGGCCATCCCATTGCCATATATGTTTCGACGTTACCACGGACTTGCGCCGGACTTCCTTGCCGTCAAACACCCAGGTATTGTTGAAGTTTGCCCCGGATTTCGGCTGCAATTCGCGGCCATCCCAGATATACGTGTTGTTAAATGTCGCGCCTTGCTTGGGTGCAATTTCCGACGCGGCCAAGACCGAAAGAGACAGCAACAATACTATCAGCAATGAGCGCAGCATGGGGGTGTACCAGTGCTTGAATTAGCATCTTGTTCGGCGACAATTACGCAGTGATCTTGATCGCTTGGACGATTTCCTGTGCCTTGGCGCGGTTGAACTCACTGACTCTCCCGCTGATCAGGAAAATGTCGATCAACCACATGATGCCACACAGCCCGGCGGTGAATAGTTTCAACAGGCCAAGGCCAATGTCGCCTGCATAGAAGCGATCGACGCCCAGCCCGCCAAGCACCACGGCCAGAACAATAGCGATGGTGGGATCTTTCTTGCTGCCGTTATACTGGGTGATGAACTGCATTTTCTGCTGGTCGGTCATACCCTGCTGCATGGTCGCCAGTTCGATTGGGGATAGGTCAGACATACAGTCTCCTGTGTTAGTATTGATTCATAAAACCGCCGCCGTTTTCTGGACGCGGTTTTGTTGTGCCTACGCCGCATTCATTATAGCAACATGCCCATTTATTCGCCACATTTTGCGCAGCAGATCTTAAATTCCGCTGTAAGAACGGGAGCCGCATTCCCTTGCGGCGATCCTGCCACGGTAGCCGCCGGCG
>JAPLST010000500.1:12895-18368 GCA_026398485.1 bacterium | reverse complement strand
CAAGATTATCACCACGCACGCCTGTGGAGCAAGCGTGCTGCGCGGCACGGCAATGCAAACGCGTTGTGTAACATGGGATTGTTTTATCTGAAAGGTTACGGCGTGCCGGCAGATGCACGCCGGGCATTCGACTATTATTTCGCCGCCGCGACACAAGCGTTTGCACAGGCCCAATGGATTATTGGCCTGGCATATTTGGAGGGCACGGGTGTGTCACAGGATGTTGCCCGCGCGCTGCACTGGTGCCGCACCGCAGCAGACAGTGGCAGTGCGGATGCGATGAACACACTAGGAGACATTTACAGAAACGGACGTGGAGTTGCCACAAATCTGGAAGAATCGTTTCGATGGCATTACTGTGCGGCCACCAGCGGCCATGCCAATGCGCAAGTGGAGCTTGGTTTGCGGTACAGCGCGGGCGTGAGCGTGGCGCAGGATGTGTGCGCGGCATATCGCTGGTACTGCACGGCCGCGGCGAGCGGCTTGCCGCGCGCGCAACGGGCGGTGGGCTATTGCCATGAATATGGCGAAGGCACCACCCAAGATTACGCGGCGGCAGTCACCTGGTACCGTGCCGCCGCCACGCAAGGGTATGCGGCTGCCGAATTCGACATGGGGCATCTCTACTACCTTGGGCGCGGCGTGCCCAAAGATGACACCCAGGCTTTCGCATGGTTCTTGAAAGCGGCGCAGCAAGGGCATGCAAGGGCATGCTTGGTGGTTGCGGGTGATTACGAAAATGGCTGCGGTGTCAGCAAAGACCGGCAACGCGCGCGGCGGTGGTACAAGCGTGCGGCGCGGCGCGGGGTTACGGCGGCCCATCTTAAACTAGGGCTCATCTATCTTACCGGCGTGGACACGACGCCCGATTACGATAAGGCACTGCCGCATCTGCAGGCCGTGACGCGCGCGCAGGACGCCGATACGAATACGCTTGTCGGCGCCTGGCTTTGCATGGGCGGCATTCACCTCATGAAGGGCAACACCGGCAAGGCGAGCTATGCGCTGCAGCGTGCGTGGGCACACACGCCGGCACTTGTGCGCAAAATTGGCGCGGTGGCCGCGGCGGTGGCGATGGTTGGTGTGCTGTGCGTGCTCGCGCCGCTTGTGCTGCTGGCAAGCCGGCGGCGGACAGCAATCACTTGGCGCACGACGGATGCGGTGCTGGTCATGGTGTTGTTTGGCGTGGGGCAGGTGTGCGCGTCACTGGCAGTGTTTGTGCCACTCGGAACCGCCACGCCGATGCTGCTGCGCGCCATTGTCTGGACCACGCTGGCGAATGGCGCGGTGGTGTTGATTGGTGCGTGGATTGCGTGGTGCCGCGGATGGAACGTGATCGATGCATTTGGCCTGACGCGCGTGGCATGGCGGTCACTGCTGGCCACCGTGGTCGGCGGCTATGCCATGGTGCTGCTGTGTAATGTTGCCTACGTCAGCCTGCTGAAGGCATTTGGCATCACGCTCAAGCCGCAAGTACTCAGCGAGTTGATTGCCCTATGCCACGGACCGCTGGCGGTCAGCATTATCCTGGTATGTGGCGGCGTACTGCTGCCGGTGTGCGAAGAGCTCATTTTCCGCAGTATGCTCTACCCAGGGCTGCGTGCGCGTCTGGGAGTGTGGGCGGCACTCATTGTATCCGCACTGGTGTTTGCTGCGGTGCATCTGGAATTGCAATATCTGGTGCCGCTGGTAGTGTTTGGCTTGGTGCTGGCCGTGACGCGCGAGCGCACGCGCAGCGTCGTGCCGGCGTGCGTCATTCATGTACTGAACAATTCCATCATGCTGGGTATCACGCTGTACCAGTGAGGCCATACAGAACACGGAGTTGCGTTATGAAAACAGGCTATTCTCATATTGTTGTTGGTTTGCTTATGTTGGTTGCATGCGTTGCCGATGGTGCACTGGAGCTTGCGCCGACGCCGGCCTACGAATTACGCGGAAGCAACAGCGTTGTTTATCAGGATGTCGTCTTCAAGATGGATGAGACCGGCGCTGCGGTAAAGAGCACCGCGTATGAAGATATATTTTGCGAGGGGTCGTCCAAACCGCGCCGCTTCATCTTCGATAAGCCGTTCTTGCTGACGCTGTGGGTGGCAGGCGCGCCGCAGCCATATCTGACGCTATGGGTCGCCGGGCCCGATGTGCTGGTGCCGGGCAACGCGGAGGCGCCCAAATGACCGCGGCCGGCACCCTCGCCGTGATGCCGCGCGTATACCGCATCAGTACGAGTTGGCGCTGGTTTCTGAATGCGGGCGGTTGTGTCATCGCGCCTGTTTTTGGCTTGGGCTCGATCTACTTGTGTACACAATCAGCCGTGTGCTCATGGTGGTTTATGGCCATCATTCTCGGCATCGGCTGGGCCATGGCGAGTGTGATGATCCTCGGCATGCTGGATGCGCATGTGACACGGTTGGAACTGTGCCATGATGCCTTGCGCCTTCATTGTTTATTTCGCGACGTCACCGTGCGCATCGAGGAATTTCGCGGCTATCGTGTGGTGCCACAAGCCCACAGCGTTTTTTTGATACGTACGGGGCAGCGAAGAAGGTTTGTCAAAATCCCCACTTTGTTCGCGCACATGGACGAAATTCAGGCGTGGCTTGCGGAACGCTTGCCGGACTTGGATGTCCAAGAAGCCGCGGCGGAAGTGCAGACGCTGGAAGCGTCTGCGGCATTTGGCGTCAACCAGCAGCAACTGGATGCTGCCTTGGCCGCCGCGCGCTGGAAAGCGCGCGTGGTGACAATCGTCACGCTTGGCGTCATGGTGTGGCCATGGATATTGCCGCGCTATGTGTTTGGTATGGTGATAATACTGGCACTGCTGCCACCGCTAGCTGTGGCGATGGCGTGGCACTCCCGGGGATTGCTGCGCCTTTTGGTCAAACCGAAAGCGCCCTATGGCAATCTGTTCATCCCCTTCATGCTGCCAGGTTGTTTGCTGACGATGGCCACCATCGCCGTTAATATGGTGCGCTACAGGCCGCTGATCATGCTTACACTTATGTTGGCAATCGTGCTGGCGGCATTGCTGGCCTGGGCCTTCACAGAATTGCGGCAGCCACTCATCAACGCACTCTGCCTGCCGGTCGTGACCCTGCCGTACATCTATGGCGTACTAACCATGGCCAACATGCGATGCGATCGCGCGGCGGCAACCTGCTACCGTCGGCCCGTACTCGAAAAAACGACCAGCACTGCGCGCGACGATTATCGCAGCCTGACCCTGCCGCCCTGGGGCCCGCGTACAGCTACTAATGTCGTTTCGGTCAGCCGGCGGGTGCATCAAGCCGTCAAAATTGGTGACACTGTGGAAGTCTACCTGCATCGCGGCGCGCTGGGCTTCCCGTGGTATATCGTCCTATCGGCAGACAACGCTCCTAAATAGGCAGCGGTATGGCGCAAACGACATTTTCTGTCGTTTGTGCCAAGACAAAGCGGCGCGGGGAGTGCCCACGCCGCTTGGATGCTGGTGGCGTATGCCTGCGCTTACTTGTGCAGGATTGCGCGCAGGTCCTCGTCGGGGGTCGTGATCGGCTTGATCGCGAACTTTTCAACCAGAATGTTCAGCGCGGCGGGCGTCACAAACGCCGGCAGCGACGGACCGAGCCGGATGTTCTTGATGCCCAGATGCAGCAGCGTCAGCAGGATGCAGACCGCCTTTTGCTCATACCACGAGAGCACCATCGAAAGCGGCAGGTCGTTGACGCCGCAATTGAACGCGCCGGCCAGCGCGACCGCGATCTGGATCGCCGAGTAGGCGTCGTTGCACTGGCCGCAATCGAGCAGGCGCGGGATGCCGCCAATCGTGCCGAAGTCGAGCTTGTTGAAGCGATACTTGCCGCACGCCAGGGTCAGAATCACGCAATCCTGCGGGACTTTCTGGGCCAGTTCGGTGAAGTAATTGCGCCCCGACTTGGCGCCGTCGCAGCCGCCGATCAGGAAGAAATGTTTAATCGCGCCACTTTTGGCGCGGCCAGTGCGGCGGCGATGACCGGCGCGAAATTACTGTCGGCAATGTGCGTCACGCCCGGCCAGGCGACCAAGCCGCTGGTGAAGATGCGCGCCTTGTAGTTTTCGTGCGGCTTCTGAATGCAGTTGGTCGTCATCACGATCGGGCCGGGGAATTCATTGAATTCCTTTTGCTGATCCTGCCAGGCGCCGCCGTAGTTGCCGACCAGATGCTTGTGTTTTTTCAAGCCCGGATAGGCCAGACACGGCAGCATTTCGCCGTGGGTGTAGACGTTGATGCCCTTGCCGGCGGTCTGTTGCAGCAACGCATCGAGATCTTTCAGGTCGTGGCCGGCGACGAGAATGCACTTGCCCTTGACCGGCGTGACGCGCACGACGGTCGGCTCGGGATGGCCGTAGGCGCCGGTGTTGGCCTTGTCGAGCATGCCCATGACGGTGAGGTTGACCTCGCCGACTTTGAGCGCCAGGCCGAGCAGGTCGCCCAAGGCGGGTTTGGGATTGGTCAAGGCGTGCAGCGCCTCGTGGAAGAAGGCGTAGACCTTGTCGTCCTCGACGCCGAGCACGTGGGCGTGATCGGCATACGCGGCCGTGCCTTTCAAGCCATAGGTGACCAGCTCGATCAAGCCGGTGATGTCATCGCCAAGGGTTTGCTTGCGGTGTTCAACGCCGACTTCATGCGCCTGGGCGAGCAGGCCGGCGTCATCGGCGGCGGGCTGCCACGCGGCGGGGCCACTCAGTGTTTCGGGCTGCGTGCCGATTTTCTTGCAGGCAATTTCGTAGTTGGCCTTGGCGGTGTCGCGCACGATGGCGGCGCGGCGGATCAGGGCGGTAATGCGCGCGGCGTCAAAGTTGACGTTGGTGACGGTGGTGAACAGCGCCTCGACGACAAACAGATCAACCGGGTGATCCTTGGCGCCGCGTTGGCGCGCGAGATGGGCATAACCGGCGATGCCTTTGGCGGCATACACCAGCAAATCTTGCAGCGCGGCCGTCATCGGGTCTTTGCCGCAGACGCCGTGGGCGGTGCAGCCGGTGCCCTTCGCGGTTTGTTCACATTGATAACAGAACATGGTGCTCATGGGTGATCCTTTGTCGGGTTGGGTGAAGCTATGGGACCTATATGGCCTATAGGACTTATGCGCGGGCCATGGTCAGCAGCATTTTGAATTGCGACTGGGCGCGCAGGGCATGCGGCACATTGGCCGGCATGACGATCACGCCGCCGGCCGCGAGTGCGTGCGGCGTGCCGCCGATGCTGATGGTCGCGCGCCCATCCAGCAGTTGGACCAGGGCGTGAAACGGCGCGGAATGCTCGCTTAAACCCTGGTCGGCGTCAAAGGCGAACAGGGTGACCGTGCAACCGGCGGTCTCAACCAGTGTGCGGCTGACGACCGCGTGCGGCTGGTAGTCGAGCAACGCGCCCAGCGTGGCGGGCGTGCCGAGCACGGCCTCATCGACGTGACCGTTTTGTTTGTCGGCCGGCGCGGCCGCGGTGCAGTTGTGG
>JAPLST010000500.1:0-12869 GCA_026398485.1 bacterium | reverse complement strand
TGCCCTCGAGGGTGATGGTGATAGCGCGGACGGGAATGGCCGAGCCCGCCTGTTTCTGCGCGGCGTCGACCAGGCGGCGCACGCCGAAGCAGCACGGGACTTCCATGTGCGCGACCGTGATGGATTGAATATGTTGCGTGCTGAAAATGGCGGCCAGCTTGGCGAGATACTGTTCCTGGTCATGATCGAGTTTCGGGCAGAGCATGACCAGCGTTTTGCCGCGCAGCAGGTCTTGGTGGAAATTCGCGAAGGCGAACGGGACGCAATCGGCGGCGATCAACAAATGGGCCTTGGCGAAAAACGGCGCGGCCGGATTGAGCAAGTGCAATTGAATCGGCCATTGCCGCAGTTCAGAAGCCGGCACGGGTGCGGCGGCATCGGCGGCGGCGGCCGGCGCGGCTTTGGTGCGGTCGCGCATGCGCATGCCGGGGCAGCCGCCGGGCGGCGCGTCCGCCGGCGCGGCGTCCGCGGGCACGGGCAGCTGGTGCTCGTGCAGGTACGCAAGCGCCTGCTGGTGGAACTCGGCCTGCCCATGGCCGTGCAAATGCGCAAGATGGGCCTTGATGACGTTCGGCCCGCCCTTGACGACATTGGCCATGACGGCGCGCTCGTCGTACGGCGCGGCCTCGCGTTCCTCGATCGTGATCGCGCCTTCCGGGCAGGTGCCGAGGCAGGCGCCGAGGCCGTCGCAGAACAGGTCGCTGATCAGGCGCGCCTTGCCGTCAATCATCTGGATGGCGCCCTCGGGGCAGTTCGGAATGCACAGGCCGCAGCCCGTGCAGTTGTCCGCATCAATCGTGATAACTTTACGCAGCATTGAGATCCTTGAGCAGGCTGGCGATGGTGATGCGCTGGAATTTGGCCAGCACCGTGTGCTCGATGTCCAGCAGGCGGTGGCGCAGGACGCAGGTGGCGCGATTGCGGCACACTTTCTTGCGAAAGAGGCATTCGGTCATGTCCAGCGTGCCCTGAAACAATTGCAGGATATCCGCCAGGCGAATCGCGCGCGGCGCGCGGGCGAGGGCCACGCCGCCGGTGACGCCTTCGCGCGTGGTGACATAGCCGGCTTGGGCGAGGGTCTGCACGATGGCGCGCAGGAACTGCAGCGGAATATGCTCGGCCGCGGCAATGCGGCGGGCCGAGAGCCGGCCGTCATGCTGGGCGAGGCGCAGGAGGGCGCGGACGGCGTAGTCGGTTTTTTTGGTCAGCAGCTTCATCAGCGGGTGCCGTGGGTGAACGGTGCGGTTGCCCGCCCGGCGCGGGCAACTGATACTATTATAGTATAAGTTTCGGCGTGTGTCAAGTCTCATTCTTTCGCGGCGAAAGAATGAAGGTTCTTCCGGGATTGCCGCGGGGTACAACCACCGCTGGCGCATGCGCGTCAACTTAGTGAATGCATCTGTCGTAGAAGCGGCTTCCAGCCGCTTAAGTTGACGTGCATGCGCCGATGGCGGGAGGAGATTGCAACGACCCCCGCCGCCGGCGGCGGGCTCGTGGGGGTCTCAGCACACCCACCCGCAGCACATGTGCATACGCCATCCACGACCTGTTCTGACGAAATAACGCGGACATTTTGAATACCCCTATGTCAGAAGTTCTGGATTCTTTCGCGGCGCAAGAATTAATTAATAATGTTGCGCGCCGCGCGCAACATTACCGTGGTCGGAAAATGCATGCAAGATGGCCCAAAATGGTGCCCGCGCCGGGCCGGCAGGTCGGAATTCGCTATTTTATTCCGCCAGGCAGTATGGTATAGTGAGTGTATTGGATAAAAACATGATCCATACTCATTGCATAACACCTGCACCCCACCATACATGAAAGCACGTCAGATCGTCTTTGCGCTCGCCTGCGGCGCCCAGCTGCTGCTCGCCACCACCATCCGTTCGTATTACATTGGCAACAGCGTGACCGACACGATTCGCTACGACTCGCTGCGCCAGATGGCCGAAGGCAAAGGTGACGCGAACATCTGGGGCCGCCAGATGATTCCCGGCGCACCACTGGATTATCTGTGGAACTATCCCGACAGTGGCTTCCAGCAGCCGCCCTATGGCTATCCGACCAACGCGCTGCCGTACTACCCGTGGGATTGCCTGTCGCTGCAACCGTTCGACCGGACGCTGGCGAGTGACACGAATTCGATCAGCAATTTCATCACGCTGAGCCTGCCGCGCAACAGCAACATGCAGGTGTATGTCTATTCACGCTGGCCGCGGCAGAGCAGTTTCATGCCGGATTATGACACAACCTGGCAGACCAACCTGAGTGGTTTCAATGAATGCCGCCTGTTCTTTGAGGATGTCTGCCGCGCCACGCGCGAGCTGTGGGTGACCAACATCACCAAGCCGGTGCGGATCGTGCCGTGTGGCGATGCGCTCTACGCCCTCAACCAGAAAATGAAGGCCGGCCAAGTGCCCGGGTTCACCAATATTGTGCAAGTGTATGCCGATGGCATTCATTTCAACGACACCGGCGCCTATGTGGTGGCCTGCACCTATTTCGCGACCATGTACAAGGAAAGCCCGATCGGGCTGAACGCGAGCATCTATGGCATCAATGACACGGCTCTGGCGCGCATCATTGAAACCACGGTGTGGGACGTGGTGCGCCTGCATCCGTACGCGGGCGTCCTGCCTGAGATTTTGCCGATGGCGTACAGCGTCGGCGTGCCCGAGGGCGGTGTCGCCACGCTCAAGATAAAACTCACCGATCCGCCCGCCGCCGTCACGACCGTCAGCGTGACGCGCATTGCCGGCGACACGGACATCACGGTCAGCAACGGCGCGACCCTGGTTTTCACGCCGGCCAATTATGCGGGTTGGCAAACCGTGACGCTGGCTGCGGCGGAAGACGGCGACTGGCAGAACGGCAGCGCGACGATCGCCGGCAGCGGCGCCGGCGTGGCGGGCTGCCAGTTCGTGGCCAACGAGCTGGACAACGATGCCAGCGCCGTGTGCTACGATGGCTTTGACTGCCTGCCGCGCCCGCTGCATGGCGCCACAACCGGCTATGGCTGGAACGGCGGCTGGGTCGAGCAGAACAACAAGACCAATCAACCGGGTTATGACGTCAGCGCGACCGGCCTCACGCATCCGAACCTGGTCACCAAAGGCCGCGGTGCGGTCGGTGGCAACGCGTATGAAACCTGCGGGCGTGGACTGGCGGTCGCCACCGCATTTGCTCCGTGGGCCACCAATGCGTACATTGGAAAAGACGGCACTGAGTTGTGGATGAGCTATCTTGTGCGCGTTGCGAATGCCGGCTATCCGGGCAGTATCAGTCTCAGCGAGAGCGGCATTATGTGGAGTGACAACGGGCGCGTGCGGGTGCAGGGGAACAGCGGCGTCTGGCGTCTCACCGCCATGAATGACACGATCGTGGCGCCGACGGTGGTGCCGGTCGTCGCCAACACGAATTATCTGATGGTCTTGCGCCTGCAGTTCGGCAGTCTGGCGGATCGCGTTGATCTCTTCATCAACCCGCCGCTGACGGGCGCTGCGCCGGCGCTGGCGGATGCGACGGTGAATGTCACCTCGGAACTCATGCGCATCTCCAATCTCGTGTGGTATCCCGACAGCAGCGCGGCGCATGGCTGGCTGGATGAAATCCGCTTCGGCGGCAGTTTCGCCAATGTGACGCCCACCATGGCCGCGGTGTACACCAACAATAATAACATCACGGTCAATGGCGTGTACGAGAATGATGAGCGCAGCGGCTATGCCCTGCTGTTCACCGGCATGATCAGCGGCACGGGCACGTTTGTCGAAGCCACCGGCCTGAGCAACACCTTCGTCGGCACGATCAGCCCGGGTTTCAGCGCGGGCACCTTGACTTTCAATCAGGCCACGGGCGTGTTTGTCTTCGGCACCAGCGCCACGCCCCTGCAATTGCACATTGAAAACGGCGACCTGTTGCTCATGACGAATCTGGCCGCGCCACTAGACTTGGGCACGCTCGAGGTGACGTTTTTCAGTCCCACCACGTATCATGAAACCAACTGGTTCCTGAGCTGCGCCAGTGGCATCAGCGGCGAATTGCACGCCACCAATTTTGTGATGTATACCTCCGGGCAGGTGATCTATGACAACGCCAACGGCCGGGTGGGCGTCTGGATCATTCCCGAACCGGCATGCCTGGTGCTACTCGGTGCCGGCGGCGCATGGCTGCGGCACCGGCGCAGGTAGTCGTTTGCTTTGTTTCTGTAGGGGCGTGTGCAACGCCCGCCGTGGAAAAAGGGGGCGCGCTATTTGGCGGCTGACTGCGCGTGTTCTTCGCGCACCGGCACCGTCAGGGTGACGCGCGTGCCGGCGCCGGGCGTCGACGCCACCTGCACACTGCCGCCCAGATACCCGATCCGTTCGCGCGTCTTGAACAGGCCGAAGTTGTGCGCGCCCACGGCGTCCGCAATGAAGCCGACGCCGTCGTCGCGCACGACCACTGTGAGCGTGTGCGCGGTCTCGGTCATGCAAATCTCGATGGTCTGCGCTGCGGCGTGTTTCAGGGCATTGATGACCACTTCGCGCACCGCCATGAAGACCAGCATCCGCATATCGCTGTTCAGCGCCGCGGCCCGGGCCGGGATGCGCACAATGAGGTGCTGCGGGTGGTCCCGCTGCAGTTGTTCGCTCAGCCACTCCAGTGCCGGCCCCAATCCCAGCTCATACAAGACCGGCGGGCTGAGCTCGCAGGTAAGCGTGCGGGTTGTCTGAATACTTTCGTCAAGCAAGCGCGCCACTTCATCGCAGGCGGGGTGCAGCCGGGCATCCGCCGCCGCGCGCAGAAAGCTCATGCGGATTTTCAGCAGCACCAGTAGTTGACACACATGGTCGTGCAGCAGGGCGGCCACCCGCCGGCGCTCGCGTTCCTCGACCAGCGTCACTTCCGATGCCAGCCCGCGCAACTGGTCCGCATACGTTTGCAGTTGCACCTCGGCGTGCTTGCGCTCGCTGATGTCCTGCACGGTGCCGATCAGCGCGATGACGGCGCCGCTCGCGTTACGCACGGCCTCGCCGCGCGTCAGCGCGCAGCACAGGCCGCCCGCAGGCTGCATCAAGCGCACGTCCAGTTCGTACGGCGTGCCGTGGTCGACCGCGCGCCGCACTGCGGCAGCGAGGTGCGGCATGTCATCGGGATGGATAATTTGTTGGTGGCCTTCCGGGAACGTCGGCGCCGGCGCGTCCAGGGCGAGGCCCGCGATGCGCTTCAACTCGTCCGACCACGTCACCACTCCGGTGGCCATATCCCATGTCCAACTGCCGATCCGCGCAATGCGTTGCGCTTCGGCAAGATTCGCCTCGCTTACGCGCAGTGCCTGGCGCGCCGCAACTTCGGCGGTGATGTCGAAGGACAATTCCATGCGCACCAAGCGCCCGTCGGGCCAGCGGATGGCGCGACTAATGCAACGATACCACAAGCCCGTTGTGGCATTGCGCGCCTCCCACGTCAAGGGCGGCCCCGGCTGGCCGTCCGGCCCGGTCAACTGGTTGTTATTGCAGAAGGCGCACGGCTGCGACTGCTCCGCCTGCAAGGCCGCGTAGCATTTTTGGCCAAGCAAGCCCTGGCCGTGGCGGTGTTCAAGGTAGTGATTGACCGCCAAAATCTCATGGGTGTGCAGGTCGGCGACATACATGGCGGCTTCAATCCCGTTGAAAATCGCCAGGATTTCCGCCACCTGATCATGCAGGCGTTGCTCCGCCTGATGGCGTTCGGTCACATCGCGATCCACGCCGATGATGAAGATTTCATCGCCTTTCTTGAGCGAGACGGCGGTATATTCATAGATGTTTTCCTGGCCATCCGGCCGGTGCCATGAGGCCATTCCGGAAAAGGGCGTGCCGTTCAGAACGCACGCAACGTGCCGCTGCAACTCCAGGTCCGGGCTGTGCTGTGTGATGAGGGCATTCAAGTTCTCTGCCGCCAGCAATTGGGCGCGCGTGAAGCCGGCGATGGCGGCATAGCGGTCATTGCAATAGACCAGCCGGCGCCGCCCTGTCTGTGGCTCAATGACGCAGATGTTGATGCCGTCATGGGCGTGCTCGGCCACCACGCGGAAGCGTTCCTCACTGGCTTGCAGCAGGGCATGGGCGCTGTGGAGCTCCTGCGTGCGCCGATCCAGGGTCTGGCCCAAGTGCTCGTGCTGGTGTTGCAGCACCTCCTGCGCGTTTTTGCGGGTTGAGACGTTGCGGATGATCAGCACATAGTCGCCGGCGGTGTGCCCGGCATCGGCGGCGCACGACAGCGTAATTTCGCCATGAAAGCGCCGGGTGCGCGCGTGCAGCATGACGCACTCGATGCTGCTCGTTGTGGCGGCGGTGCGGGCCTGTTGCAGACCTGCCTGCACCCGCGCCCGATCGTCCGGCGCAACATAGGCAAGCAGATTCTTGCCGGCCAAGGCGGCGGTCCGGGCCACGCCCAGCAGGGTCGCGGCTTGTTGGTTGGCTGAGCTGATGCTGCCGTCCGCGCCGACTTGCAGGATCGCCTCCGGCGAGAGCTCGACCAAGGCCCGATAGCGCGCCTCGCTGACGCGCAGCGCGTCTTCCGCCCGGACGCGCGCCGTGATGTCACGACTGATGCCGCGATACCCCAGATACACGCCCTGCACGTTGAACATGGGCGCGCCATTCGTTTCGATTTCCAGCACATGCCCGTCCTTGTGTCGCAACGTGCTGCGCAGCAGCGCAAAAGGCTCGCGCCGCGTCACAATCCCGCGCAGCACGGCACCGATCCGCTCGGCGTCCACGGGCGGCATGAAGTCGAGCGGCGTCTTGCCCAGCACCTCTTCGCGTTTGTAGCCGGCAACCGCCAAGCCGGGCGCGTTCATGTAGGTGTACACGCCGGCGGCATTGAGCTCCCAAATAATGTCATTGGTCTTTTCAACCAGGGTATGAAAGCGTTCTTCGCTCTCGCGCAGCGCTTCCGCCATGGTGGTGCGCGCGGTACTGTCCTGGGCCAGCTCGATCGCGCCAATGATGCGCCCCTGCGCATCACGCAACGGCGAGCCATGGATGGTCCAATTCCGCCCGTCAGGCGTGCGCAGGTCGCCGTGCGCCGGTGCGCCCGTCTGCAGCACCCGCTGGATCGGGCAGCCCTCGCAGGGCGCCGTGCGGTGATGCCACACGGCGTAACACTTGCAGCCCACCAACGCTTCGGCGGCGACGCCGGCGGACATGCCGGCGGCGCGATTGGCCCAGGCAATCGTCAGGGTCGTGTCATGACACACCACCATCTCCGACATCGCATTGAGAATCACCTCGTGCGTGCGCTCCGGCGTCAAGGCGGAGGCACATCCGGCCGCAACCGGCCGCGAGCGACGGGGCTGTGGCGTGCGTGCCCGCGTCATGGCCGTGCCACAGCTACTGCCATCGCAATCACGCAACGGCCGCACGGCACGCATTTAGTGGAAGAGTGTATATTCATGGCATATCCTTGTTGCAGAAAATTATACCACAAATGAAATTTACAAGGCTGCGCGGCGCGGCGGCGGCAGGAATTGGAAGGATGGAATAGTGGAAGGATGGAAGGGTGGGGCGGCGGCGGCAGGAATTGGAAGGATGGAATAGTGGATGGATGGAAGGATGGGGCGGGGGCGGCGGGGAGGCGTGGCCACAACAAGCCCGTATGCGGCGCAGAAAAAATGCGCGCAAAACTGATACTATTATAGTATTAGTTTTGGCATTGGTCGAGATCCGCCGGGAATGCTGCAAGGAGAAAGAGCAGGCGCCGCGCCGGCTCTTTTATAAAAGGGTGTGCCGCACATCTTTTTTCTCAAATGCCCGGGCGCTTCAGGTAATATGGTATACTATGATTGATGAATGGTGATATCCACACACACGGGTCGGGCCGCTGGCGGGCGGCGCTTGGTTGCCTGACGTTATTGTGCGCCCTGCCGGCGGCGGCGGTCGTGATCAATGAGCTGCATTACAATCCGGCGGGCAGCGAGGATGTGACCGAATTCATTGAATTCTACAACAGCGGCGCCGCCGCCGTGGCGCTGGGCGGCTGGACGATGAGCGCCGGCGTGGATTTCACATTTCCGGCCGGCGCGCTGATCCCGGCGCAGGGCTACCTTGTGCTGGCACAGAACCTGGGCGCGTTCGCGGCGATGTATCCGGGCGTCAGCAATGTGTACGGTCCCTTCGCCAATGGCACAAAACTGGACAATGCCGGCGAGCGGGTGGCGTTGAGCGACAATGGTGGTGGCGTGGTATGCGAGGTGACCTACCGCGACGACCCGCCGTGGCCGACCGCGCCGGACGGCAACGGCCCGAGCTTGGAGTTGCAGCAGCCCTTGCTGCCGCCGCAACTGGCCGCGAGCTGGGCCGCCAGCAAAGTCACGGGCGGCACGCCCGGCGCGCGCAACTCGACCTGGCTGGGCGAGACCGCCGTCATTGACCAGGGCAGCACGCCGGCATATCCACCGGCCGGCCAGTCGTTCGCCATCACCGCCATCGTCTTGGCGCCGACCAATGTCACGAGTCTCACGCTGTATTACCACACCAACCAAGGGCACGAAACGTCGGTAATCATGGCCGATGACGGCCTGCACCAGGACGGCAGCGCGGATGATCGCGTGTATGGCGCGGTGTTGCCGGCGTTTGCGGATGCGACCTGCTTGTATTACTACTATCGCGTGCTGCTGGCGAATGGCAGCGCCTATGAATACCCGGTGGCGGCGACCAACGAAGCAAACAGCCCCTGGCTGCTGCTGCGCCTGTCCTCCTATGGGTTGGAGACGCAAGTGGCGCCGCGCTCGTTCTGGCAGACCATCTCCACCACCGGCGTGGCGACGTCGAGCCGCTTGTACGCCTATCTGGGCGGCCCGGGCGAGATCCTGCTCGATGACGTGACCATCACGCTGGGCGCAACGCAATATGTGCGCAATGGCAGTTTCACGAGCAACGCCGCCGACTGGACCATGGTCGGCAATCATAGCGGCGCGGTGTTCGACGGCAGCGACGGCAACAGCGCGCCCGGCTGCTTGCGCATCGTGGCAACCGGCGCGGGTGACGGCTCACCCGGCAATCATGTGCGCTGCGACACCAGTCCGGCGTTGACCCCCGCCGGTCCGGTTTACACACTCAGCTTCGCCTACCGCGCGCCCACCATGGCCGTGCGCGACTGGTACACCTGCGCGATTGGCGCGACCAACTGGCAGGTGCTGCATATCAACGAAGTGCTGCCGTGGAATGCAACCGGCATTACCGACGAAGACGGCGCCACCTCCGACTGGATTGAAATTTATAACAGCGGGACGAATGCCATGAACCTGTATGGCGTCGGCCTGTCCGATGCCGACGATGATCCGTTTCTCTGGCGCTTCCCGGACTGTGTCATTGAGCCGCACGGCTTCCTGCTGGTCTACGCCTCGGGGAAAAACCGCACCACGCCGCGCCTGCACACCAATTTCAAACTGGATGCGCAAGGCGAGACGCTGTCTCTGACCGTGCCGAGCGGGCTGCGGATACAGCACCTGACGTACGGCCCGGTGCCGGCCGACGTCTCGCGCGGCAGCGTGCCGGACGGCGGTTCGAGTAACGTCTATTTCACGACGCCGACGCCGGCCGGGCCGAACACTACCGCCTATTATCTGGCGATGACCGAGACGCCGCAGTTCTCGCGCCCGGGTGGTTTTTTCAGCGGCACGCTCGCGCTCACCATCAGCGTGCAGTCCGCCGGCGCGCAAATCCGTTACACACTCGACAACAGCACGCCGACGGCCGCGTCCACGCTCTACACCAACCGCCTGAACATCACGGCCACCACCTATGTCAAGGCGCGCGCGTTTTGTCACGTGGTCCTTGTTGCCGATCGTCGTGGTGGACACGCTCGGCGGGGTGATTCCCGACGAACCCAAGATCATGGCGCGCATGGGCGTGCTTGACCGGGGCCCCGGCCAGACCAATCTGATCACGGACCCCTTCATCCAGTACGAAGGCATGATTGGCATTGAACAGCGCGGCAAGTCATCGCAGAGCTTTCCCAAGAAACAATACGGCATTGAGATCCGCACGGATGACGGCGCCGGCATGGACGCGGCGCTGCTGGGCTTCCCGGCCGAAAGCGATTTCATTCTGAATGCCAACTACTCCGACAAAACCCTGATGCGCAATGTCTTTGCCTATGACCGCTCGAACGGCCAGGGCCAGTACGCCGTGCGCACGCGCTATTGCGAGATGATTCTCAACGGCGCCTACAACGGCGTCTACATCTTCATGGAGAAGATCAAGCGCGATGACCACCGCGTCGACATTGCCAAACTGCGCTCGTCCATGAATGCCATGCCGGATATTTCCGGCGGCTATATTCTGAAAATCGACAAGCTCGACACCTACGACACCTACTTCTACACCAGTAACGGCACCGAGCTGGTGCATGTCTACCCGCAGGGCACGGACATCACCATGCCGCAGAAAAACTGGATCACGGCCTATATGAATGAGTTTGAGGCCGTGCTCAAAAGTGCCGCCTTTGCCGACCCGACCAATGGCTATGCCAAGTACATTGATGTGCTCTCGTTCGTGGATCATTACATCCTGATTGAGATGACGCGCAACATTGACGGGTTTCGGATCAGCTTCTACATGCATAAGGATCGCGAGGGCAAGCTGGTGGCCGGGCCGCCGTGGGATTTTGACTTGTCCTGCGGCAACGCCAATTACTATGACGGCTGGCTGACCAACGGCTGGTATCCGGGGTATAACGAGCGGCCATTTTGGTGGGCGCGCCTGCTGCAAGACGCGCAATTCCAGCGCACCTGCCGCGCGCGCTGGAACGCCCTGCGCAAGGGCACCTTCGCGGTGCCCGATGCCACCGGCTTTTTGGCCCGCACGGCCGCGTCGCTCGACGGCGCGCAGCAGCGCAACTTCGTGCGCTGGCCGATTCTGGGCCAGTATGTCTGGCCCAATTGGTACATCGGCCAGACCTACGCGCAGGAGGTCGCCTGGATGCAGCAATGGGTGCGCGGCCGCATCGGCTGGATTGACAGTCAATGGCCGGTGGTGCTCGCCGACTTCAGTGCCGCGCTGACCAACGCAATCATTGGCGAGACGATCACCTTCACCGACACCTCGACCGGCGCGCATTCCGTGCGCTGGTGGTCGTTTGGCGATGGCACGACGAGCAGCCTCGCGACACCCAACAAACAGTACGCGGCCATCGGCGTCTACACCGTGCAACTGGTGATCAGCAATGCGCCAGCGGCGTATGGCTGGATCAGCGACACGACTGCGCGCACAAACTACATCACGATTCTGCCGGAACCCGGCGGGCTGTTGCTGGGCCTGCTGGCGTTGCGCTGTGCGCGGTGCCGTCGCCGGATGGCACCGGCTCCCACGTTGGTTCAATCGCAGCGCTGCCCCGGTGGACGGAACGATTGACTGGCGGTGGGAGGGTCGCCGGCCCCGGCGACCTCGCCCTCTCCTACACCATCGCCTATGCCTAAATCACGCATTCTAATTGGGCTCTCTTGGACATGCCTTGTGTACATGACGGCCTGCGCAGCCGATGTGCCCGCAATTCAGCGCCTGCCATGTTCTCCGCAGTGCCGTTCGATTCTCTTGACCAGTCAACTATTGCAGAGTGCAGCAGGGCCCGGATTCGCGCTTGCATCACCGGTCGAGGAGAGGCCTACCTCATGGATGTGGCAGCTTGGCTACGCAACCCAAGCCGTTACCCGTGTTCACGCGGCCATGTCCACTTGTAGCAATGGAACCACGGAGGAGGCTGTTTCGGCTGAGTCTGAGGCATCGAACGCGACGCAGAGTTCCAAGATACAGAGAGCATTGGGCATGCTTGATGGCGTGCGACAGGTCTTTACCTATGTGCGCCCCTCAGGCACAACAAATGAGCTTCGCATCCAGTACGGCGTGTTTCCTGACACCAATACTGCGCATGACGCATTTGTATTCGGCACCACTGAAGTCTCCGTAGTTTTTGGGCTGGACAAGAAGCTGCAGCAGCAACTAGTTCTGTTGCCGGATGAGGTCTCGTTCACCGATGGCGGCCTGATGTTCAGGCAGGGATCATTCTGCGTTCTCGTTGGCTATCTGGGTTATAGTCCTGATCAGGGGAGGGATGATTTACTTGCGTGTGCGAATGCCATTCTCAGCCGCATCAACGCGATCAGCAACCCGCCGTGATGCTCTGCCGGCTCGTGCCGGTCAAGTTACTGCAATGTACACTAAAAATTGACAAACACCTGAAGCGAATGATGGCAAGGCTGTCATAAACAGTGTACATTGCACGCCTGACCCCATGCCCCTCCAATACCTTTGTCTCCAACGTCTACAACGCCGCCGGCTATCCCGTGCGTGTTTATGACCGTGCCGGCCGCGAGACGGTCAGTACCTACGATGCCGCCGGCCATCTCGTCCGCGTGGATTATCCCAACAACGACTGGGTGCAAAAGCAATACACCGGCAATCTCGTCAGCAAGCTGATGGATGCCGCCGGCAACACGACCGAGTACTTCTACTGCTACGAGCAACTGACCGGCGTGCGCTTCCCCGACGGCAGCACGCGCGCCGCCGGTTTCGACAATTTCAATCGCCAAATCTGGGCGGTGGACGAACGCGGCGTCGCCGTGACCAACGCCTACGACAAGCTCGACCGCCTAGTCGCCTCCGCCTACGTGCCGTTCAATGATGAAGATGCCATGCCTGCCGATGTCACCACTGTACCCGACACCGTATCGCCCACAATATGTGATGCTTCTGCCATCTATGGCGGCTTTGACAATCAGGTCATCACGTCGGCTTATGATAAAGTCGGCAATCTCATCGCCGTGACCGACTGGGCTGGCACGATCACCAACGCTTACGACCACCTCAATCGCCCGGCCTTCTCGTTCACACAGTTTGCCTGTGCTC
>JAPLST010000379.1 GCA_026398485.1 bacterium | reverse complement strand
TGCCGGCAAGCCCGTGGACGGCGTGATCCGCGTCTGGGTGCCGGGCTGCTCCACCGGCGAGGAAGCCTATTCCATCGCGATCCTGCTGGCCGAGCGGCAGGAGACCATGAAGCAGAGTTTCAAGGTGCAGGTCTTCGCGACCGACATCGACAGCCAGGCGATTACCGTGGCCCGCGCCGGTCTCTATCCGGCCAGCATCGCCGCCGACCTCTCGCCGGAGCGGCTGGCGCGCTTTTTCGCCGCCGAGCCGGGCGGCAGCGCCTATCGCATCCACAAAGGCATCCGCGACCTGCTGATCTTTTCCGAGCAGAACGTGATCAAAGACCCGCCCTTCTCCAAACTCGACCTGATCAGTTGCCGCAATCTCTTGATCTACATGGGCGGCGAATTGCAGAAAAAGCTCCTGCCGCTGTTTCACTATGCGTTGAATCCGGGCGGGTTTCTCTTTCTGGGCACGTCGGAGACTGTGGGCGAGTTTGACGATCTGTTTAGCGGGCTGGATCGCAAGCTGAAGCTGTATCAGCGCCGCGAGAATCAGCACGGCATGCGCGTCGCCTTGGATCGCTTTCTGCCGCCCATGACCGCCCTTGATGTGGCGCTCCCGCGCGTCGCCAGAAAAATGACCGACGCCACAAAACTGCCGCTGCGCGAACTGACCGAACAGGCGCTCTTGCAGCAGGTCGTGCCGGCCGGCGCGCTGGTCAACGGCCAGGGCGACATTCTCTATCTGCACGGCCGCACCGGGATGTACCTCGAGCCGGCCCCGGGCGAGGCGGGCGTCAGCAACATCCTGAAAATGGCGCGCGAAGGCTTGCGCCGCGACCTGACCACCGCCCTGCACAAAGCCACCATGGACAAGGAAACCGTGCGCCAGCCGGGCCTGCGCGTCAAAACCAACGGCAACTACACCACCGTCAACCTGACCATCCGGCCGGTGACCGTCGGCCCGGCCGCGACCGCCGCGGCGCCGCTGTACCTGATCATTCTGGAAGAAGCCGTGCCGTTGGACTTGCAACCCGGGTTCGGGGTTCAGGGTTCAGGGCAAAGCGAGCCGGCGGCCAGCGGTGCACCGGTCACGGATGCCGACGCGCACATTGCGGTGCTCAAGCAGGAGCTGCGCGCCAAGGAAGAATACCTGCAGACGGCCAATGAGGAGCTCGAGACGTCCAACGAGGAGCTCAAGTCCTCGAACGAGGAGATGCAGTCGGTCAATGAGGAATTGCAGTCCACCAATGAGGAGCTCGAAACGTCCAAGAAAGAATTGCAGTCGGTGAACGAGGAGCTGGCCACGGTCAACACCGAATTGCAGACCAAAGTGGCGGATCTGTCGCGGGCCAACAACGACATGAACAACCTCCTGGCCGGCACGGGCATTGCCACGGTCTTCGTGGATCATCAGTTGCGGATCCTGCGCTTCACGCCGGCGGCCACCCAGATCATCAATTTGATCCACAGCGACGTGGGGCGGCCGGTCGGCCATATTGTCTCCAACCTGGTTGGCTACGACCGCCTGTCGGTGGACGTGCGAACGGTGCTGGACACGCTGGCGCCCAAAGATGTGGAAGTGCAGACCACGGAAGGCAAATGGTATTTGATGCGCATCCGGCCCTATCGCACCTTGGACAACGTGATTGAGGGCGCGGTGATCACGTTTGTGGACATCAGCGAGACGAAGGCGACGCGCGAGGCGCTGCGCAAAGCCAATGACCTGCTGCGCCTGGCCGTGGTCGTGCGCGACGCGCACGATGCCATCACGGTGCAGGATCTGGAGGGCCGCATCTTGGCGTGGAACCCGGGCGCCGTGCGGCTGTATGGCTGGAGTGAAGCCGAGGCGCTGCTGCTGAACGTGCGCGACCGGATTCCGAAGGAGTTGCAACAGGAAGCGCTGGCCACGGTGCGGCAGCTCAGCCAGACGACCACGCTGGAGCCGTATCGCACCCAACGGCTCAGCAAAGACGGGACGGTCATGAATATCTCGCTGACCTCGACCGCGCTGGTGAACGAGGTCGGGCTGATGTATGCAATTGCGACGACCGAGCGGGCGCGGGAGGAGTGAGATAAATGATGAGTGATGAGTGATGATCCCGCCGTTGGCGGGACTCCAAGCAGATGATGAGTGGCTGCGCAGCATGCAGCACGTGATGTATTTCTTGTTCTGCATTCATCACGCATCACGCATCATTTTCTCTGAACCGTAACCAGTAACTGACAACAAACATGAGCAAACTGCTTTTGGTCGCGTTTGAGAAGCATTCGATCCGCCGGTTTTTCGACGCCGCGAACGAGACCTGGTATTTTTCCGTGATTGATGTCGTCGCCGCGCTGACGGACAGCGTCAACGCGCGGGATTACTGGTTTAAGATGAAAATCCGGGTCAAGACCGAGGGCGGGCTTGAACTGTCGACAATTTGTCGACAGTTGAAAATGAAGGCGCCGGACGGCAAAATGCGGGAGACCGATTGTGCGAACGTGGCGGGGCTGCTGCGGATTATTCAATCCATCCCGTCAGCCAAGGCGGAACCTTTCAAGCAATGGCTTGCAAAAGTTGGGTACGAGCGGCTCCAGGACATGGGCGACCCAGCCCGGTCGCTCGACCGGGCCCGCGCCTACTGGCATCAGCACGGCAGAAGCAACAAATGGATTCAACAGCGGATGATGGGACAGGAAACCCGCAACAAGCTGACTGATTATTGGCAAAGTCACGACATCAAAAACGAGAAAGAATACGCCATACTGACCAACATCATCCATCAGGAATGGTCGGATCTGACGGTGCAAGATCACCAACACATCAAAGGTTTAAAGACCCAGAACCTGCGTGACCACATGAGCGAGGCGGAGCTGATCTTCACCGCACTGGCTGAACTTTCCACCCGGCAAATCGCCGAGACCATGCAGGCAACCGGCATGCCGGAAAATGCCATTGCCGGTAAAGCGGGCGGTGGCATTGCCAAGAAAGCACGGCTGAATCTGGAAGAAAAAACGGGAACAAAAGTGGTCAGTGAAGAGAATTACTTGCCATGCATGTCGAAGAAAAAGATTAAACCAGGTGGGATGGGTGTGAAAGAGCACGATGAATGATGAATGATGAGTGGCTGCGCAGCATGCAGCACGTGATGTATTTCTTGTTCTGCATTCATCATTCATCACTCATCACTCATCATTAATGCGCAGCTCACTCCACCTCGATCGATTTCAGAAAAAATTCGCGCCCGCCGGCCAGCTCAATGGCATGCGCATGACAGTGCGGGCAGGCATCGTAGCCTGTGCGTTCGTCGCCGTCCAGCAGCCGGCCGCAGGCCCGGCATTGCCAGCGCACCGGCGCCGTTTCAATAGCCAGCGTCGCGCAGGCCGCGATGGTGTCGGCCGCGCACACATCAAAACAAAAATGCAGGCAGTCCGGCACCACGCCGCTCACCGCGCCGCACACCAAGTGAATGGCGGTCACCTTCGTGGCGTTGTTGGCGCGCGCCGTTTCAACGACGCGCGCCATGACTTCAGTCATCAAAGCAAGTTCGTGCACCGTTGCGCTCGTCGAGGTTAAGCAGTGCCAGCATGGGCGGGAATATCGCCGGTGCGGTTGCAAGGCATGCGCGCTGGTGCGCCCGCCCGGGCCGCCGCCACCAGCAACTGCGCCCGCCGGCCTCGTCGACCAGCAGCATGCCGGCCGCCAAGTCCCAGACAAACACGTGTTGCTCGAAATACCCGTCCAGGCGCCCGCACGCCGTCCAGGCCAAATCCAGCGCGGCCGAGCCGCTGATGCGGACTTTCTGGGTGTGCGCCGCCAGCGCCGCCAGTTCGTCCGTCAAGCCCGGCCCGCCCACATAACGGTTCAGCCCGGTCGCGATCATCGCTTCCGCCAGCACGGCCGTGGGCGCGCACCGCACGGGCACGCCGTTCATCAGCGCGCCGCCGCCGCGCACGGCGCTGAACAACTCGTCGCGCACCGGATCATAAATGACGCCGACCTGGGTCACGCCGCGCCATGCCCACGCCAGCGCGACACAAAAATGCGGATGCCCGTGCGACTAATTCACCGTGCCATCCAGCGGATCAATAATCCAGACGCCCGCGCGCTCCAATGCCGCCGCGCCGGATTCCTCGGCCAGCATGCCGTCGGCCGGCCGGGCCGCGCGCAACAACTCCTGAATGCATTGTTCGGCTGCGACATCGGCGGCCAGCTTGACATCATGTCGTTCGCGCACCTTGACCTGAATATCGCCGCGCGCGCGGATGTCCGCCAGGAGTGCGCCGGCCGCGCGCGCCGCCGTGCCCGCCAGCGCGGCAATCTGGTCAAGCGCAGGGCAGGCCGCTGCCGTGGCGCTCATCGCGGCGGCGTGTGCGCCGCCGGCGCGGCGTCATCCATCAGCCGCCGGGGCAGATGGTCGAGGCAATACTCATGGGCGGTGTTGATTGCTTCTTCCTCGGATGCCTGCGTCATGCTGATGAAAAAAACCAGCACAAAGGTGGTGACCAGCGCCACCAGCGCGGCATCAAAGGAGGCGCCCAGCGAGGCAAACGAGATGTCCGCTTCGGGCGCGCCGAGCCAGGCCACCACCCGCATCATGCCGGTCAGCGTCCCGATCAGCCCCAGCAGCGGCAAGGCATAAGCGCAGAACATGATGAACGCATATTGCGGGCGAAGCTGATTGGTAAACACTTCCGCGCTGGCGGTGGCATACACGGCCGCCTCCGCCGGCAGCCCCAGGCTTTGGTAGTGCTGCAAGGCGCGCTCGATCAAGGTGGCAATGATGGTTCCCTTGTACGGTTCAAGCTGGTGCAACACGTGCGGCACATCCGCGGCACGCATGCCGGCGCCAGGTTTTGCCGGCAAGAGCTGCGCGCGCAGCGCCCGCAACGCCCGCCGCTCGCGCCGCAGCAGCCGCGCCCGCAGCAGCAGCAGGCAGATCGCGGTCGCAAACACCCAGTACAGCAAGGTCTGCGTGGACAGCAAGGCCTGCCCGATGTCAATCGCCTGCACCTCCGTGAACGTGCCGTCGGCCATCACCTGCATATTGCACAGCACGTTGCCGATGGCGCAGAGCGGGGGGCAAATCGCGCCGTAGCGCAGCACCAGCGCGATGGTTACCATCACCACCGTGACGGCCACCAGCGCGCCCGCCAACACACTGACACAATACTCCGTTTTACTCAGATAACGACTGTGCTGCACTGACCGCATGGCGTTCTCCCGCGCGGATTAAAAACTACTCGACGCGGCATGCGACAGCAGCGCCACGCGCTCCATAAACCGGCGCCCGCCGTGGCGCACATCGCCCATCCGCGGCCCGACGCCAATCGTGTAAATCGGCACCCGCCGCGGATTGCACTGCGCAATGGCCTCGGCGGCGCGTTCCCACGCGACCCCATACGCATCGTAATCGGTCGGCTCGCCATCCGACAGCAAGACCAGGGCTTCCGCCTCCGGGTAGCGCGCCAGCGCCGTGCTGATCGCGGCCACCGTGGGGGTGCCGTTGCGCGGCGTTGTGCGCATCAAAAATTGCACGGCATCGGCGCGCTGTTGCTCGCCAAACCCATGCAGGCTGCCCCACAGCGACTGCATCACCGGCGTGCGCTGGTCATCAGTGGTGAAGGTCATCAGATCCACCTGGTGCGTCGGATCCAACGAGCGCAAGACCACTTTCATCGCCCCGCGCACTTCGGCGAAGCGGCCTTCTTCCTGCATGCTGCCCGAGGTGTCAATCAAAAACACCAGTTTGCGTTCGCGCATCGGAATCCCCAAAATGCTGACCGTGCGCGTCAGCGTGACGGTGTCACTCTGCGCCGCGGCCGGGGTGGCGGCACGCAGCGCGCTGTTTTCCGCCTGCAACGCGCGCAACCGCGCTTCTAACGCCGCCACGTCTTCCGGCGCGCGCAGGGCGTTCGTCAAACCCGCCACGAGCGTCTGCCAGCGGGCACATTCCCTGCGCAACGCGTCGCGTTCAAAGGTCACCGCCAGCAACTGGTTCGACAGGTCATCCAGCGCGCCCGTTCGCGCGTCATTCTGCGGCGCGCTTTCAACCACCAGCGTGCGCGGTTGCCGGCGCAGCCGGGCCAAGTCGCCGCGGGCCCGTGCATACAAGGCGGCCAGCGCCAGCAGCATGCACATGACCACCAGCAGGATCGCCAGTGAAATAACGGCGCCATACGATCGGGACGGTTCACTCATGCAGCTCCTTGCGGTGGTGCCGGCGTGCCGCGGGTGTCCGCGTCGCCCTGCGGTTCATGCTCATCCGTGTCGATATCCAGCGGCGCGTGGATATTCTCGCGCGTGGTGGTCATGACTTTCCAAAAACAAAAGCCGCACAGGGCGAGGATCGCACCCCACGACACCACCAGAAAGATCCAGCCAGCCGCCGTCATGCCGCCCCGCCCGCGCGCCGCGCGCGCCGCCACCACGCCAGCCGCACCAGCGCCAGCAGCACCAGCAGCATGAGCAGCAACCCGGCCCGCGTCCACAAAATCGCCGGCTGCACCGGCGCCGCGCGCCAGTGCGGCGGCAGCCCCATCGTCACCAGATAGCCAAAGGGTTTCATGATCCACGGCAGCCACTCGAACGCCGCCCAATACATGATGATCGCGCCCAAATACACGGCCGTGATCACAAACACATAGCGCAGCCACGCCGGCCATTGCACATCCGCGCCGCGATGCAACTCGCGCCAGCCGCGCTCGATGCCCATATAGCGCAGGAAGATCAGCACTTCCAGCAGCGCGCAGATGCTGATCGCCAATTGCCCGCCCCAAAAATCAAACTCATCCAGCACGCCCGCGCCCAGGCCGAAAATGCAGGCATGTGATATCACAAAGCAAAAAATGCCGATGGCAATCGCGGCTTTGTGCCGATCCCAGCCAAACTCATCCTCGAGAAATGACACCAGCGGCTGCAGCAACGAAATCGACGAGGTGATGCCCGCCAGAAACAACAAGAAGAACCAGTAAAACCCGAAAATCTCGCCGAATGGGATTTTGTTCAAGACCACCGGCATCGTCACAAAACCAAGATCAAAGGTGCCGCGCCGGGCGGCCTCCAGGGTGCCCTCCGGCCCGAGAAACAAATACGCCGCCGGGATCACGATGCTGCCGCCAATGATCACCTCGAACAGCTCGTTCATGCCGGCCGCCGTCGTTGACGACAACGCCACGTCATCGTTGGCACGCAAATATGAGGCATAGGTCATGATCGCGCCCAGCCCGACACTCAAGGTGAAGAACACCTGCCCGGCTGCCGCCAGCCACACTTTCGGCTGGGTCAGCACGCTGAAATTCGGATTCCACATGAAGCCGTAGGCGTGGGTGATGTTCATGTCAATCCGGTTTGGATCGGGCGTGCCCAGCGTCAAGATGCGCAGCAGCAGCACAATCCCGGCCACCAGCAGCACCGGGATCGCGATCTTGCACAGCAGCTCGATGCCGCGCGCCAACCCCACATAAATCACCACCATGTTCGCCACAAATGTCAGCAGGAAAAACCCGTAGGCCACCCCGATGCTGGTGAATTTCCCGCCCGATCCGATCCCTTGAAAGGCCGACAAAAACGCCTGCATCTGTTCCGGCTTGTCAATCTGCGCATAACTGCCCAGCAGTGAAAACACGCTGTAGGCCAGGCACCACGACTCGACGTAAGTGTAGTAAAAGAAAATCACCAGCGGCACAAACAAGCCCAGCACGCCGGCATACTTCGCCCATGGGCGCTGCACCACCGCGTCGAAGATGCCCGGCAGACTGCCATGGGCATAGCGCCCGCCATAGCGGCCCATCGTCCACTCAATCCAGCACAAGGGAATGCCCAGCAGCAGGAACGAGATGAAGTAGGGAATCATGAACGCGCCGCCGCCGTTCTGGCAGACCTGGCCTGGAAACCGCAAGAAATTACCCAAGCCGACCGCGCTGCCGGCGACGGCAAAGATAATCCCCAACCGGGTTCCCCAATTTTCGCGTTGCCGCGGTGCCATGTTCAATCCTCGCTCAATATCCATGATGAGTGAGTGCCTAGTGTACCAAAAAGCAGCCGCGCATACAACCGGCCGTAATTTTTTCGCAACGAAAAAATTAAGGTGCAGCAGTGCAGCCGACGCACGCCGCTCTGCAACCATAAATTATTGTGGCGCACGAGAATTTAACGACGTTCCGCGCGATGGGCTGCACGCCGTGCGGCGAAGGGAGCGCCGATCGTCCCGCCGTTGGCGGGACTGAAGGTAGGTGCGATCTCCCGATCGCATCTTTCGGTGGATGGCACCACGCACGGAACCGCCAATAGTTTCTGCACCTCTGCATCCATAAATTATCGTGCTGCACGAGAATTTAACGACGTTCCGCGCGATGGGCTGCACGCCGTTGGCGGGATCGGCGGGAGGAAAGATTGGGTAGAGGCCGGCGCGCGTTTTCGCTCAATCTTATTCACCCACGACGCAAGGTCGTGGGGGTCTCGCAGAAGAGATGCTGAATAGCCGCTATCCAACACGCAATGTCCAAAATGAAAATGAATTGCCGCAATTCGTTTTGCACAAAACGGTTTTGCAACAACATCACTTTCCCGTGAATCCTGAACCGTTGAACCGCTGAACCGTGAACCACTGAACCAGCAAATCAGCGGCTCTTGCGCTTGCGCTCGGCCCGGCGCGTGGCACCCTTCAGCAAGGCATCCAGCGGGTCATCGCCCAGCCGCACATAGTCGGCCTCGAAGATCGAACTGAGAATCGTATCCAAGGCTTTGCTGATCGATTGCGGCGTGATGCCGTGGGCCGTGTTGTAGACGCGCTGGGCATCCCGGCGGCGGGTCGTCTCGCGCAGCGCGGCGGTCATCGCCGGCGTCTCCTTGCGCGCATACAAAATCGCCGTGCCGTTGATGTGGCGCGCCGCCCGGCCCATCACTTGGATCAGCGCCCGGGCCGAGCGCAAGAAGCCCTCCTGGTCGGCGTCAAACACCGCCACCAACGACACTTCCGGCAAGTCCAAGCCCTCGCGCAACAAGTTGATCCCGACCAGCACATCAAACTCGCCCGCCCGCAACGCGCCAATAATCTTGACCCGCTCGAGCGTGTCAATGTCGCTGTGCAAATAGCGCGCGCGAATGCCGGCCTCGCTCAAATAGGCGGTCAGATCCTCGGCCATGCGCTTGGTCAGCACGGTGATCAGGATGCGCGCGCCGTCGGCCACGCGCCGGCGCACTTCCGCAATCACATCCTGCACCTGGGTGTCGGCCGGGCGCACCTCGACGCGCGGGTCAATCAGGCCGGTCGGCCGGATGATCTGCTCGACGCACGCCAGGCCGACGCCGACGCGGCTGGCGTCCTCGGCCGCGCGCGCCAGCTCGTACGCACCCGGCGTGGCCGAGACATACACGATCTGCCGCACGCGTTCCGTAAACTCCTCGAAGCGCAGCGGCCGGTTGTCCAGCGCGGCCGGCAGCCGGAAGCCATAGTCAACCAAGGTTGTCTTGCGCGAAAAGTCGCCCTTGTACATCGCGCCGACTTGCGGCACGGCGATATGGCTCTCGTCAATCATCAGCAGCCAATCCTGCGGAAAATAGTCCAGCAACGTAAACGACGGCTCGCCCGGCCGGCGCCCGTCCAGGTAGCGCGAGTAATTCTCGATGCCCGAGCAATACCCGAGCTCCTGCATCATTTCCACGTCGAATTGCACGCGCTGGTGCAGCCGTTGCGCTTCGATCAACTTGTGCTGCTGGGTCAGTTCCGCGCAGCGCAGCTCGAGATCACTTAAAATGTGCGCGATGGCGGCCTGCACGGTTGCGGAACTCGCGGCGTAATGCGTGGCGGGATAGACCAGCACCGTCTCGAGGGCTTGCCGGCGCTCGTTCGTCAGCGGGTCAATCACCCATAATTGTTCAATGGTGTCGCCGCACAACTGCACGCGCACGGCGGCGGCGTCCTCGTAGGCCGGATAAATGTCAATCGTATCGCCCTTGACCCGGAACGTGCCGCGCCCGAAATCGAGGTCGTTGCGCTGGTATTGCATCTCGACCAACTGCCGCAGCAGCTCGCGGCGCGCCACCTCGGCCCCGCGCTGCAAGGTCAGTTCCAGGGCGCGATACGTCGCCGGCTTGCCGATCCCATAAATGCACGAGACGCTGGCGACGACGATCACATCCGGGCGGGTCAGCAGCGCGCGCGTCGCCGACAGGCGCAGCCGGTCAATCAAGTCATTGCGCGACGAATCCTTTTCGATGAAGGTGTCGGTCTGGGGAATGTAGGCTTCGGGCTGGTAATAATCGTAGTACGAGACGAAATACTCGACGGCATTGTGCGGGAATAATTGTTTGAATTCGCCGAACAGCTGGGCGGCCAGCGTTTTGTTGGGGGCCAGGACCAAGGTCGGCTTGCGGCTTTGCGCAATGACGTTGGCCATGGTAAACGTCTTGCCCGAGCCGGTGACGCCGAGCAAGACCTGATGTGCACGACCGGCGGCCAGCCCGCGGACAAGTTCCGCGATTGCCTGGGGCTGGTCGCCGGTCGGGACAAACGGCGTGACAAGCTGAAACATTACTGCTTCTGCATCTCCAGTAGCATGGCGCGCGCCAGCTTCCAGAACAGCTTCGAGTCGGCGAAGTCGTAGCGCACAAACGGCGGCGGCTGCGCCGGCGCGAATTTGTAGTTGTTGTCGACCGGCGTGTACACGACATAAGCGGCCACCGGGTCGACATGCAGCAGCATCGTGTCGTTGGCGCAGCGATGATCAACCATCGCCAGCGCAAACTGGCGGAAGGCTTGCACGTCCTTTTGATTGTCATCGGCGGTGATAATGTCCTTCATCACTTTGTCGAGCAGCTCCATTTCAAACTCGCGCCGCGTGCTGCTGGTCTGCGCAATCGTCTTGACCCGCACCGGATGCTGGTATTTGATG
>JAPLST010000377.1 GCA_026398485.1 bacterium | reverse complement strand
CTGTTGCATTGTCACGCGCTGTTATTATTTGACCCCGCCGGGGTCGCTTGGTATGCCTTGCATCATCCGTGGGCTGCGCCCACGGCTAGTCATAGTTGACCCCGGTCGGGGTCGCGCGGCACGACGAACCACAGCAACATTGCATGTTTCACCCATTTGTCTTGCCTGTTTTGGACAGCAGTGCTATCGTCGATATTATTGTGAGCCGGTTACTATTACCGCACCCGGCGCGGGAGCACCAGCAGGCTGATAAGAAGGACATTGAGCACGACATTTGTCATGATGCCCGCACGAGTTGCCGAATCGGCCAGCAAATAGGCAAGGTCCCACCGAAGTCGGTAGTTCGCCAGCAACACTACAACGCCAATGAGAAGGAAAGCGGCGGCGACACGCCACCAGCGCGTGAGCTTCAGCACGACGGCAAGTCCCAGCGCGCTGTACCATGCCAGGCAGAATACTGTGCGCAAATACAATCCGGTGTTTCTTTGAAGATCGGCCATGCTCTGATATTGTTCGAACGGTTCGCGGCGCACCCTGTAATAGTCCGCAAACATATTCGGCTTTGTTAGATGCTCGCCCAGCCAACGTGCCGCGCGCAAAAGATTGCCGTTGTAGTAGCAGACGCCCCAGCAGCCAACAATCACAAGCACGGCGCATAGCAATGCTAGCACCCGCGCGGCATTTGCCGGCGCGCGGCCGACTGGCAGGGTCGCCTCATAGTCGGCTTGCGCCCGCAGGCCGCGCGGCCAATAAATGGCCGCCGCTAGACTCAGGGTTACCATGGTGATAATCACACTGAGTGGTTCCCAATTAAACGGCGAGAGCAAGATGAAGAACCCCGTCAGCAATAGGCCGATGACAAGCCCCCACGCGATTTTCTCAAGCTGCACGCGCACCAGGCACAGCACCAATGGCAGGCGCGGGTTCATGCGGCACCTCCCTTGCGCACCAGATGAATGAAGATATCCTCAAGATTCATGGGATAGACCTCGCGCACGGACAAGCCGTGGTCTTCGTGAAAATTGCTGACGACCACTTCGGTGGTGCCCGACTGCGTGGCCCACGAGAGAATCGAGAAAACCTTGGTCACGGCAGCGCGGTCCGGCGGCTGTTCGAAGAACAGCACTTTGCAGCGATCGCGCAAGGTGTCCAGTTCGTCGTGCAGGAGCAAACGACTACCGCACAGAATGGCAATGCGGTCGGCCGCGCGCTCGACATCACCCAGAATGTGGGTTGAAAGCAACACGGCGCGTGAACCGTCGCGCACCAACGCGGCCAACTCGTCGAGCAAGACGCGGCGGGCGGCTGGGTCAAAGCCCTCGGCCGGCTCATCGAGGATCAGCACATCCGGCAGCACCGCCAGGGCCATGACGACGCTCACGCGCCGGCGCATGCCTTTTGACAGGCGGCTGATCAATTGTTCGGGCGGCAACTCGAAACGCCGCAGCAATTCCAGGCCGTGCGCGGACGTGTAGCGCGGATAGAAGCGGCCGTGGGTTTCGAGCATGCTGCGCACACGCAGCCATGGGTACAGCCCGTCCTGTTCGGGCACATAGCCAATGCGCGCCTTGACCGCCGGTGTCAGCCGTGTGCTGGGGCAGCCCAGCACGCAGGCGCTGCCCGATTCCGATGGCTGCAAACCGAGCAGCATCCGCAAGGTCGTGGTCTTGCCCGCGCCATTCGGGCCAAGCAGGCCGGTGATACTGCCCGGCGGCACCTGCAGCGAAAGTTGATCAACCGCGAGGGTCGTGCCAAAACGGCAGGTGAGTTTATCGGCGACAATCAAGGACGCATCAGTCATGAGCATCTCCCGCGAGTTTGGTGAGTTCATCGTGTACTACGGCAACAATATCGTCGGCATCCATGCCCAGGAAGCGCGCTTCCACGAGCGCCGGGCGGAGCGCCTCGCGCAAGCGGCGTTTTTTCTCGCCGGCGGTGTAGGCCGGCGGCTTGGGAGGTAGCCTTCCATCTGCAATTGGGTAAACACTTTGGCGACCGTGGTGGGATTGACGCCGGTTTTCTCGGCCAGCGCGCGGACCGAGTCAATCTGGGCGCCGGGCGCGACTACGCCGCTGACGATCAGATATTGCAGGCGTTCCTTGAGCTGCTTCGAGAGCGGCTCGCCGGAATGGGGATCGAGGCGGATATACATGGCGGCCCGGCGCGGGTGCTGCGGTTATACTGTGCATACTGTATGGTGTTATACCATACGCATTGAACACAGTATAGCAGGAAACGGCGCGCGTGTCAAGGGGGCGTCCAGATCCGGCAGTTGGCAGGTGCTGTAGCGCCCCACCAATCCCGCCGGCGGCGCATGCGCGGCAACGCAAGCGGCCGGAAGCCGCTTCTACAACAGATGTGCCTGAAATTCCGCTATAAGAACGGGAGCCGCCGGCGTCGAGCGCGCAGACAGGTCGGGCGGTCAGGCCCTTGACCGCCGCTGTCGTCGCTGCGCCATTGTAGCACCGGCGTGCGCGCGCAGGCAGCAACGGCGGTCAGGGCCTGACCGCCCTACCGCACCCTCCGGCCACGCACGCGCCGCGCGCGGCGCCCACTCGCTGGCTGGAAGTCAGCCACGTTGCGCTGGTTGGCCGCCCAGCCTTTTGTTGCACCGGCCTTTGACCACGGATCACGGATGGCCCGGTGACTAGTTGGGCCCGGGGTGGTGAGCCGTGTAGTAATCGAGGAGATTTCTGATCATACGCTGATACGGTGAGCCGTGTTTGGCCGCCGCCTTTTTGAAGAACACAACACTCGCCTTGCTCAACGCAATGGTGACCTTGACCGTGTCTTCAGACAAGGCCAGCTGGGCAGGTGCGGGCAGGAAGTCTTTCACCACCCGCAGGTTCCCCAGCGGTTCATCAGTATACTTGATTTTCTGCTTCATAAAGGTCTTTCCCTTTGCGCCAGAAACCAGCGCCAATGATTCGTATGGTGTTACCCCGATACGTAAACCGAACGGTCATGACACCATCGCCAACCCGTCCGAAACAATAGTAGCGTTTCTCACTGCGGCTGTGCGAGCGATCCCATTCAAAGCGGGCTACATCCATGGCGCGTCGCTTATTGCTACCATACTATTATACATATTATTGTATGGCTTGTCAAGTTCATAGCGCAGTCTTCACCGCCGGCCGATGACCTGTGTTGCTATGGCTCGCTTCAAGCAACTTCGTGATCTTGGTCGAACTCAGCAACCGCCCTCTGCATGTGGAACAGCGCGGAATGCGGGCTGAACCACCCGTAAGAGCCGCGATCCTCGCCGGGCTGTCAACAACGACCTTGCATGCGACACAGCAGAATTCGATTTCATGCGTGGGGCTGAAAGATACCGCGACCATGTACATCCCCAGTTTGTTTCCCCGGTTGAGTTCTGTGTCCATGATGCGCGCCGGAAAACGCTTGTTTGCCTGATAGAATGTCACACCAGAAAAGTGGCAGGTATAGCGGATTGGGCGGCGCGCGTACCGGGACCGGGCAATCAATGGCAAGCCATGGCGTTTTCTATAGTCATTGATGTCCTCGAGATCGTTTAAGGTATATATGGACAAATCCAGGCTCGCGCATTTTCTATCGTAATGAGCCGAGACCAGTTCAGCATCATGGAAGAACGAATCACCGAAATACTTGAGCAAGTCACTGCGCGTGGGAAAGTTCGTGGTAGCGAGGTGCCGGTAGTATTCTCGCTTGGCGCTGAAATAGCTGTGCTTGTCATAGTTATCGTAAACATCCCATCGGATTTCATTGTGCAGTCTAAATTTCATATTTTATAGTGTAGCAGTGCCGGGTGCGCATGTCAAACCGCAGGCAGCACCCAGAACAGCGCGGTCGCCGGGCCGGCGACCCTCCCGCGGAAGGGCATTTGGGAGGGACGCGGGCCTCCGCGTCCGTTCTGCTTCGGTAACCTTCACGTGCAGGTGCCGCGCGCGGTGCGGGTCGTCAACCGCCCAAACCTGTTGCTGACAACATCTGGTAAGAATTCCTGCCACGATTCAATTCCCAACCCCCGTGTTGCTGGGCTTGGATTGCCGCTTTAAGCACCGTTTCAGGTCGTTAAAGAGAACTCTGCCGTTTTTGTTTTGTAGTCGCCGTTCAGATGATGTGAGCTTCTTTGCTGCTGCCTGCAGCTGTTGCTTCGTCGTTCGGAAACGCTTCTCCTGCAGAATCATCAGAGCCATGCAGCAAGGCTCATAATCTGCGTTCAACGCGAGATTGAATAGAAATGTAAAATGCTTGCTGCAATCAAGCGTTTGCAGGCTGTAAACGAGTGTTCCAATGAAGCCGACATTGGTTGGTTTTCGAATGGCTCGAATGAGAGGTGCGACGGCGCGATTGTCACCCAAGTCGCGCAGGGCGAGCGCGGCTTTATCTCGCGTGCGTGGCTTTGGTGACGAAGCAATTCCTCGAATGATTTCATTGGTATGTCACATTTCCTATTCTACATTGTCTGCGGTTCTTTTCGTTGATCCTGATTGAAAGTATAGCAGTGGAACATGCGCATGTCAAATCGCAGGAAGCATCCAGAGCGGCGCGGTCACCGGGCCGGCGACCCTCCCGCGCAAGGGCATTTGGGAGGGACGCGGGCCTCCGCGTCCGTCTTCGGCAGCGCGGTCGCCGGGCCGGCGAGCCTAAGAAACGCATCGCCGAAAATAATAGTTCGGCACGCCAGCACGCACGCTGCTTTGCTCATTGCTCTTCCAGCGCGGCGAGGTCTGCCAAGTCTTTTTTTCGTCCTGTGGCGCGTTTGTTGGCCAGGTAGCGTTCTCGGCCAATATAAAAGACGGGCACATCGCCGAATGTGCTCGCTTCTTTCGACGCGTCGGCTTCATCCCACGACACGCCGGTGATGGAGGTGATCAGGTCGATCCGCACCGGCGGCATGCCGAGCTGAACGACCTTGTCAGGGCTGTTAAAATCTTCAATGGTATTCAACCTTGTGGGCGTTGAACAACGCGAACAAGTCTCTGAAGTCGGGCTGTATTTCCATGGTGCTGACGGCGCAGAATTTCAACGGCACTGACGCGCTCGCTGGGCGGGCGCGACAACCAAAATAGCCGCTCATCACCGGCAGAGGACTCACCGAGATTTCGCCTTTTGATGACCGTCGTTTGCATACCATAGTATACCATTCGCCCGCACCGTGGTCAAGCCAGAAGCGGTGCTCGCTAAACTTCCGCGTTAAGGAGCAACACGCACTACCCGGAATGTATCCGCAGATTACGCAGATGCCGCAAATGGTCACGCCACAGATCAGCGCTGCAGCCTAATATCCATCGTAATTCACCCACGAGCCAGTTCCGGCGTGGCCATGATAACCCCAAATGTCGTTCCAGAACTCTCCCGGATTCCGGATACGAAGAAGATACCCGTCGCTGTTGGAAAGATAGAAGTCCTCTACGCGGATAAGCTGAGGAACGCGCTTGCCCTCAATCCACTTGGGATCTATCGCGGCGGGATATCGGCCTTCACGCTGTCTTGCCAGCTCGATCATGGGGATGAGCGACTCACAAAAACGCATCGCCTCCTGCTTCTTGGGCTCATAGTAGGCATGGCGAATCTGCCACAGAACGGGAGCGGAAGCGACCAACAGAATGAAACACCCACAAAGCATCAAAATGAACTTTCCAACTTTTCTCATATGCCGTTGCCTAACTAGTTATTTCACATTGTGCGCAATCATGTTCATGATAGTGTAGCAGCGGTACGAGTGCTTGTCAAATCGCGGGCAGCATCCAGAGCAGCGCGGTCGCCGGGCCGGCGACCCTCCCCGCGGAAGGGCATTTGGGAGGGACGTGGGCATCCGCGGCTGTTTTCGGCAGAACGGTCGCCGGGCCGGCGACCCACCCGCAGACTGTTATGGGAGGGACGCGGGCCTCCGCGTCTGTCTTCGGCAGTGCGGTCGCCGGGCCGGCGACCCTCCCACGGAAGGGCATCTGGGTGGGATGCGGGCATCCGCGGCCGTCTTCGGCAGAACGGTCGCCGAGCCGGCGACCCTCCCGCGGAAGGGCAGATGGGAGGGACGTGGGCATCCGCGGCCGTTCTGCTTCAGTCGCCGGGCTGGCGACCTTCTTATAGAAACGCATCGCTGAAAATAGTTTCCACATCACGCGGAACGCCGTTCCGCGACTACATCTGCGCCGAGCCGCGGCGGGATCGGTGGCAGCAAAGATTGAGAAGAAGGGTGGTGCGCGGCTCCTTGTTCTCAATCTTCTTCACCCACGACGCGAGGTCGTGGGGGTCGGCAGCGTTCAATCACAATCACCCATGACGCAAAGTCGTGGGGGTCGGCAGCGCTGGCGGCGCTGCGCTTTACATGGTGACGACCACGACTGGTTTGGTGCCGCGCGCGAAGGTCAGCGGCACCCCGCGGAACAGGCGTGCGACCGTGTAGCGCGGCCAGTGCGCCGGAATGCATGGATCAATGACCAGCCCGTCATAAGTTGCGCGCACGCCAAGAATCCAACTGTTCAGCACGTGAAACAGCCAGGCGGCCGAGCCGGTGTACCAGGTCCACCCGCCGCGGCCGGGTGTCGGTGAGACCGGGCCATCAATGTTGCCGGGCAGGACATACGGTTCGCAGCCATAGCGTTCGGCTTGGCGCGCCGGTTTGATCGGGCACAAGGAAGCAAAGCGGTCGAACGCGCGCGGCGCATCGTGCAGCAGCGCTTCGGCCAGCACCGACCAGACGGCGGCATGGGTGTAGACGCCGCCGTTCTCACGCAAGCCCGAGGCGTATTGCGTCAAGTAGCCAATGCGCGGATCGGGCACGGTGTAGCCGGGATACAACAGGAGTGAGCCGTAGGGTTTGTACAACAAGCGGCGCGCGGCCTGCATGGCTTGTTGCTGGCGTGCATCCGGGGCGCTGTTGGCAATCACCGCCCATGTTTGCGCATTGAGAAATATGCGGCCTTCGCGGCAGGCACGCGCGCCAAGGACCGCGCCTTCGTCGGTCGTTGCGCGCCAGAACCACTGGCCATCCCAGCCATGTTTGTTAAGCGCCGTGCGCAGCGCGGCGGCGGCACGCTCGTATTTCTGTGCGCGGGGTTCGCCGCATTTCAAGCGGCGGAGCAAGATGACAATTTCATTTAGCACCAAATAGAGAAAATGGGCAAGCCAGATGGATTCGCCGCGCATCTGGTCGCCGGCGGAACTTAGGCCGTCGTTCCAATCGCAGTCGCCGAGCAGCGGCAAGCCGCGCGGGCTGAGGCGCTGCAGGCCGCGATCCACGGCGCACAAGGCGTGGTCAAGCACCGTGCCCTGGCCGCCATCGTCGTAAGCAACGCGCTCGTTCAGCAAGGCAAAATCGGCGGTCTCCTTGAGATACTGCGTCAGGATCAGCGGCAGCCACAGAAAATCATCGGAACAATTGCTGCGATGCTTGATGTTCGTGTTGGGGAACCACCAATGGGCGACCGAGCCGTCGCGATGTTGCACGCCGCAGCACAATTTGAGATGGGCGCGGGCGCGTTCCGGCGCGAGCGGCAGCCAGACTTGCGAATCCTGCAATTGGTCGCGAAAGCCGAACGCGCCACTGTTTTGATAATAGCCGGTCTTGGCGAACATGCGGCCGGCAACGGCTTGGTATTTCAGCCAGTGATTGGCCATGACATCGACGCGCTTGTCGGGCGTGGCGCACGAGAAGCCACCAAGCAAAGCCTGCCAGTGTTTTTTTGTTTTGGCCAATGCGGCACGGGCGGCGTCCACACTGCCATAGCGGCGCACGAGGCTGGCGGCTTGTGCGCCGGTGCGCGCGGCACCGAGGACGAAGACCACCGTGGTGGTCGCGCGCGGCGCGAGTTTCACTTCAACGCGCAGACTGGCGCAGGCGTCGCCATAGCGGCCGAATGCGTTCTTGTCCTGCGGTGCGGCGAGGCCCTGCGGGTCGCGCAGCGTGCGATTGCGACCAAGGAACGCGGCGCGGTCGCCGCAGGCATATGTCGGCGCGAGCGAGACGGCATGAAAGGCGGTGTAGGGCCACCACGGCGAGGTCTGGCCTTCATGCGGCACATCGCATTTGCGTTTGCGGGCCAAAATCGTGCGGGACTTCGGTGTGTAGGCGGTTTCAAGAAACGTGCGATGAAATTCGCGGTGGGCGTCCGGCCATTGGTCGCACAGCCAGTCAAAATAGGATTGCAGATGCAGTGTGCGTGTGGCGCGCGACAGGTTGGTTAGCTCGACGATCCATACTTCAAGCGGATCGCTGGGCGGCACGAAGCAGGTCATGCGCGCATGTACATCATCGAGTGTGCGTTCGAGAATCGAGTGGCCAATGCCGTGCGTGCAGCGGAACTCGCCGCCGGCGTCGGCGCATGGATTCCAATTGATCGTCCAGGATTTCTTGCGGGCTGGCTCGCTGATATAGACCAACTTGCCGTCGGCATCGCCCACCATGTCCTGGTTCCAGCG
>JAPLST010000376.1:2717-8537 GCA_026398485.1 bacterium | reverse complement strand
CTGATCTTCGAGCTGAACACCCAGCTATAGCCGCCGCCGGTGTGCGACAGGATCATGCCGTAGTCCGGATTGGCCAGCACGTTGGCCCACGGGCGCGGCGTGTCAGGCGTGGTGACGATATATTCACTGCCATCATCGGAAAAGTGGCCGTATTTCGAGGGGAACAACATAAGCATCCTTATCGCAAATTACAAATTACGAATTACAATTTACAATTACAGTAATTGCCACAAGCGGCGCGGTTTTCACTCCGGCGAGGGCGTGATTGCGCCGGTGACGTCCATCGGCACGTGTTCAAAAAGAACTTGAGATCCCACGCAAGAGATGCCGGGCGTCGGGCGCGTGGGTGTGATCGGCCATGGCAGGATCAGCCGGAATCCTTTCGGCGGGCGCGCATCACCGCGGGCGGCAAACGTGATTGTGGCGCCCGTCTGCTTGAGCGAGTAGGACAACGGGCCATACGGCGTCGGCAGATTGGTGACGGCGACGCCCTGCGCAAGCCAAGCCGGATCGAGGCCGGCGCCCAGCACAAGCGCGCCACCGGTTTCATAGACAAACAGAGTGCGAATTGCGTTCAGCACATCGGCGCCGACCCAGGTGTGCGGCATGTCGCCAAGGTACGCGGGCATGCGCGGGTCGGCATGCACCACTTCAGCGAGATGGTTCCAGCCCGGCGGGCGCGGGCATTGATTGACCAAGTGGCGCAGCAATGCGAGCGCCTCGGTGCGCATGCCCAGTCGCACCATGGCATCGACATTGCGGGCTTCGTAGGGTGTGAACGAGTCGGTTTTGTTTTCGTAAATGCGGCCGCGAATGTAGGCGCAGTAGCGCGCAAACGTGTTGGTGAGCAAGCCAAAAGGGAGCACGTGTTGCGCATCGCAGGCGGAGAGGGCAATGGCGGTCGAGGTTGGATCCGGGTCGGCCAGCTCGACACAGCCGGGCACATATTCGATGTGGGTGCGCGCCACGACGGTTGAAATGGACGCGCGGATGCAGCGCTGCAGGTCGGCGGCTTCGGCGCGCATCCAGCGCGCATCGCCGGCATGGCCGGTCATGCGCGCCAGCGCCGCGCCGTCCTTGAAGCCGCGCAGCACCCAGAAATCATCCCAATAACTATGCCGCGCCGGGAAGTAGCCCTCGTGACTGTTGGACTCCGGCAACAGGCCGAAATACGGCTGCTTGTCGGGCTCGGTGCGATACGCCTCGGTCATGCGGCGGCAGCGCATGTCGCGCGCAAACAGCAGTGCAGTGCGCACGGACGGGTACACTTGCGCAAGTAATTGCGTGTCGCCGGTGTAGTCAACATATTGTCGCACCATATGCACAAATTCGCCCTGGCTGTCGTATTCCTGGCCTTCTCCGGTGGTGATGTTGAAGCCGCTGCCGGCGGGATTGCCGGTTTCCAGAATGAGAAACGGCACCCAGCCATTGGTGGCAATCAACGGCAGGCACGCCAGGATAAATTCGCGCACCAGTGCCGGGCGGTTGTAGCGCAGCATGGCCACGCTGGTGATGCTGCCGTCGCGCATCCAGGTGTGATTATAATTGCGCGGGCCGGGCTTGAAAAACGCGCCATCGCGTGTCAGGGCAGTGTAGCCCAGGGCGCTGCGCGCGAAGTTAGCGAGAGCGGGATCCGGAATGGCAAAGCCGGCAAGTGTGGTTGCGTTTTGCCAGTGCTGCCGGGCGGCACGCAGCTTGGCGGCGAATGCCACACGGCGCATATCCGGCGCGGAGCACTGTGCGTCCAGCGGCAGCGCGACTGGCACGGCGGCGCGCGCGCCCGGTGTCAGCACACAAGAAAACAGGATGGCGGCGCTGGCCATGCCGTCACTGTCGATGGCGGCGCCCGGCAGTGGCGCGCCCGCCAAAATTGTGTCCGCGGCATCTCTATTGTTCCACGCCTGCGCGCCGCAGCGCTGCAGCGCGGTGGTCGGGCACCACAAGAACGGGGCGCCATCGCGCAGCAACGTCAGCGTTGCCGCCGCAGTGTGCCACGCCGCGGTAAAGATTGGTGCGGCGCCGCCATGCTGCCACGGCGGATTGAGTTGCAGCGGGCGCACGACCAAGGCAAGTGAGGCCGTCAGCACGTGGCTGCCGCAGTTTTGCAGCACATATTCGACATAGCCGCAGGCCGCCGTGGCCGTGCCATCGGCCAGCGCGCGGATCGTCAACCGCCAATCGTTCGTCTGCCAAGTCACGCGCGGCAGTGGCAGGATCTTGTCTTCCAATGTTTGTGCGACAGCCACGTCGGCATAGGTGACAACCTGGCCGTCAATCGCCAAAAAAGGTTGAATGCACGGCCCGCTTTTGCGCGGTTCAACCAGGCCGAATTCACTGAGCAACATTTCTTGCGGATGGCCTTCGACACCGGTAATCGTCCAAAATTCCTGATGGCGTGACGTCCACAGCGGCAACCAACCTGGCCGCGCACTGCGCGCACGCAACTGGTACAGGCGTTCGGCGCCTGGCAAGCGACCGCCACAGACCAACTCGAGTTCGGCAATGGCACAGGCCACCGCGCCGGAAAAGGTCACGCGCAGCCAGCTTGTTGTCAGTGGGGCGAACAACATTGTTTCATGTTCGCCGGCCAGCGTGTGCCACGCCGACGCCGGCGCCCACGCCACGCCATTGGATGAGGACCAGCATTGCACGGCGCAGTCTTGCGGCGCGGGACTGTGCAGCGTCAAACCACTGAGGGTGACCGCTTCGGCGAAGGCCAGCGTGACCCGGTGGTCGGGCCATCCATCAGCGCAGCCGGATCCGCGCCAGCAGTCGAAGCGACAAGCCGCGGCGCGTTTGTCGCGGCCAGCAGGGCGAGTTCATAGATTGAATTGCCCCAGCCGGTGGCGCGCCGTTCGCAATTGATGCGCACAAATGCAGCCGTCACCGGCGCAAAGAAAATAAAATCTGTCTGGCCGTCGCCATCGCTGGTGGCGTAGACCGTGTGCCAGTTGGTGTCCGCGCCGGCTACGTCAACATGATACTGTTCGGCATACGCAGTTTCCCAGTCAATCTTGATGCCGGCGATGCACTGCGGCTGCGCCAGCGCGAGCTGCCACCATTCGCCGTCGCGCATGTCGCTGGCCCAGCGCGTGCCGTGATCGCCGTCGATGGCGTGGCGCGGGTCGAACGCGCCGGCGCCGGACGAGGCGCTGGCCACGCCGGCAGGCGGCGCTGCAACCATCTGCAAACACCATAGCAGAGCCAGGCACATGAGTAGCTTTACATATCTCATTTGCGGAACGATGAACGATGAACGATAAACGATGAACTACCGCACATGGTGAAATCCAAAGGCAGCGAAGGCGCTGCGCACCATCGCGTTGCTGCGCAAGAGCCGCCAGAAGAATTGATCGCGATAATTGGCGCAGGCCATCAGCAGCGGGCCTTGATCAATGCCCACGACCGTCTTGGTCACGCGCGGCGGCGTGCCGTCCATGTTGAACGAGTCCCACAAACCATAGCCGCCGTCTGCGGGCGCGCACCACAGCGGCGTGCCGTTCAGCACGAGAGTCCGCATTTCGCGCAGGGCGGCAAGGGCGTGCTCCGGCATGAACATCAGCGCCATGCCGGCCGCATAGGGCGCGACCGTGCCGTTGATATCCCAGTCGCGCTTCAGGCCGTTCGGCATCGGCTGCGGCACCAGATAGTTGTCGCCATCGTAGCACGGGCTGACGCCCCAACGATTGGTGGCAAAGGTGCAGAAGCGGTCGGCATGTGCCAGGCAAAACGTGCGATTGGCAACGCAGGCGCGATAACTATTACTCCACCAATCGACGCCGTGCGTATCCACGCCGAATTGACGGACGTCCAGCCAGAGGTGTGCAAATGCGTAGGTGAACAGCGTGTTTGGATAGGAACGGATGAAATTATTACCGGGCGGATATTCGACGCGCGGGCGATTCCAGGCATAAAACGCCGAGCCCGGCAGACGATGGGCCGCGTTGGGCGTGCCACACGCCAGCACGTTGATCACCATGGTTTCATCGGTGTAATCCGACCACAAACATTTGACCAGTGCGCCCGTGCCAGACAATTCGCCCGGCACAGCCGGCGCCCACAGCATCGAGACCAGCGGCGCGGCGTGGTCGGGACTGAGGAACGCGCGCCAGTTGGCATTGCTGATCATGGCGTTGGCTTGGGTTGCGAGCGCGCCGCCGAAATATTCACCGGCAGTCAGCACGCCCATCAACAGCAAGGCCGAGTCGATTGTCGAAATGCCGGTTTCGCCATCGCGGACGGGCTGGCCTTCCATGGTGAGAAAATGGGGGAACAAGCCATTGCGTTGCAGCGCGGGATTCTGAAATGTGGACAACGTCAGTTGCACGCGTTGCACCGCCGCAGTGCGCGCAATCCAGCCGCGTTCCGCGCCATAGGCCAAGGCACTAAGGGCAAAGCCGCAGGCGGCACTGCTGCACCACGACGCGCGCGCCTGGTCGCGGGTCAGGCCGGTGCGCGGATCCGTTTCGCGGATGAAATACGAAAAGGCGGCGCGCGCAATTTCATCCACCAAGGCGGCATCCGCCGCGCTTGGCGCAGGCGGCGCAACAGGTGGCAACGCCGGTGCGGCTGGTGGCGGCGCCGTGTTCTTTGAGCAACTCGAGGTCATGCTTAACGCCATTATCAGTACCACAAGGCGCACCATCCCGCTCTGCCGTCGTGGAACGCAGCGCGGGATCGCACCCATCAAACCACCCAGCGGGCGCGCACGCATGCCGCCGTCAACAGCACTGCAGCGAGCAGCAGCGCCGGCTCGGGCACAACTTGGTACGCGTAGATTTGCGGGCGTGCCTCATTGCCGGCAACGTCCGCCGCACTGATGCGCACGACCACATCGGCAAACAGGGGGATCGTGCCGGTGTAGACCAGCCGCGTTGCACTGGTCAGCGGATCGGTATTGTCGAGCGTATACCAGATTGCCGCCACGCTGCCGCCCGGCGTATCTTGGGCCGCCAAGGCGACGTCAACGGGGTGGTCGTAGGCGCCGGCGGCGGGCGTTGCCCAGACGACCGGCGGCGTGAAATCCACGGGCGCCGTGCCGGCAATCTCGGTGTGCGTCTGCACGATGGCCGGCGTGGCATACATGCCATTCCAGCCCGTCTCGTTGCACGCGTTGGCGTAGCCCAGCATGGCATGCCCGTTGTCGAGTTCACTCCAGACGGTGGCCATCGCCGCGCTGGTCACGCTGATCGTGCCGCGAAAGCCGAGGTCGGCGACAAAAGCTGGGGGCACATTGGTCAGCAACGCATCGACCGCGGCGGCGGTCTCGCGCCGCGCCGCCGTGACGAGCGCCATGGCCAGCGCGCCGGGATTGACGCAGCCGGTGTCGGCATCATTGTCGGGATTGTCAGACGCGCGCGGCGGACAGCCCATGGTGTACGAGAGGCCCGCCGGCGGTGGCCCGTCGGAAATCCCGAAGGCCCGCCGGCCTAGATTGCGCATGTAGCGCACTTGGCAGGCCACGGCCGGATCAATGCTGTTGGCCCCGTACGCCATCGCCATTTCATTGAAAAACATGGCCGGCAACAAGTAGGTGAACAGGGTGCCGTCCCAGTTGCAGGCCTGCACGGTGATGCCGTCATAGCTGCGCGTTTCCTTGCGCAGCGACGGATGCTGCAAACTGAGGGCGAATTCATTGCTGCTGAAGTTCCAGGTGCCGAACTGGAGCGCCGACGCGCGCGCGATGAAATTGATCACGCGGTTTTCGCAGGAATAAAAATCGCAGGAGCTGGGGCTGCTGGGCAGCCAGCCAAAGCGGTGCGTGCTTTGCGTATACCACAACGAGTAGTTGCGCGGCCGCAGCAAGCGCGCGCACAGGTT
>JAPLST010000376.1:0-2646 GCA_026398485.1 bacterium | reverse complement strand
CCGCTGCGCGCAATAGCCGTAGATGGTGTACAGGCATGCGTCCAGCAGGGCATTGTCGACACTCGGCACATTATAGTCCAGCACCGCGCGCGTGTCGCAATTGTAAAATTGATAAAACGCCTGGCCTTGATAAACCTTGTTGGTTTGCAGCCATTGCAGCAAGGTCGTCAACGTGTGATAGATGCGCGAACTGGTTGTGCTCCACGAGGGCGACCAGGCGCGCGCTTGATCAAAGGCCAGCACATGACTGAGCGCCCACAAGCCGATCTCGGTCGTATTGCAATGATAGCCGGCCGGATAATAGCCCAGCGGCAGATAATCAATGGCAGTGCGGCTGTCATTAAAATAGCTATAGGTGGCGGCAAAGGCGCGATCAATAACCGCATTGGTAATTTGCACGGCAACTTGCGTGCGCGCGCTGGCGCCGGTGGCGTCGCGAAAGAAGGCGTAGAGCGTGCCGGTGCCGGCCGGGCCGAGCCAGACATAGTTTTGCGTCACCGCACCCGGACAGGCCAGCCAGTCGCGTTGAATAAGATTTTGCCGTTCGCTCACGCGCACCTGGGTGGCGCCCGGGCAGGCCGCCCGCGCAACCACGACCACACCGCTGGCGTCATAATCCAGTACATGTAGCGTGGCCGGGCCCAGTGCTGCCGCAGGCTGCACCATGCCGCCCACCAGCATCGCCAGGACAAATGCTGCAGGCGTGGCTGGAACACGGTTCATGCGCCGCGCCGCCGCGCCAGCGTCAGCATGAGTGCCACCAGCATGCCCAAGCCCGCACCCTCCGGCACAATCGTGTAGACCGCCAGACACTCGACGGATTCATTGCCGGCATTGTCCGCGGCGACGACGCGCACGACGGCGTCAGTATACAAGACAAACGGCGTGGTATAGCTGACCCGCGCCGAGCTGGTCCACGGATCGCTGCCCGCCGTGGTATACCAAACGCCGCTGACTCCCGAACCGCCCGTGTCATCGGCATACACTTGCACGGCGAAGGCCGCGTTATAGCACCCGCCGGTCGGCAACACGCCCACCACCGGCGGCGCAAAATCGGCTGGACCGGACGCCGCGCCGGTGATCTCCTGATGCACGCGTGCCACCGCTGGATTGGCATAAAACGCGTTCCAGCCCGTTTCGTTGCACGCATTCGCGCAGGCCATGATGGCATGGCCATTGTCGAGTTCGCTATGCACCGCGCTCATCGCATCGTCAATGACACTGATCGTGCCGCGAAAGCCGAGTGCATCCGAAAACGCAGCCGGCTTGTTGGTCAGCAAATAGTGGAGGGCCTCGATGGTTTCCGGCCGATACGCCGAATTCATGCCCATGGACAAGGAGCCGGGATTGACACAGCCGGTGTCGGGATCATTGTTGGCGTTGTTTGAGGCGCGCGGCGGGCAGCCCATCTGGTACTGGATGCCGGGCGGCGGCGGCCCGTCCGAAATGCCAAATGCAAAACGCCCGCTGTTGCGCATGTAGCGAATCTGGGCTTCAATGGCGCGATCCATCGTGTTCGAGCCGTAGACCATTTGCTGCTCGTCGTAAAACTGGGCCGGAAACAAATAGGTGAAGAGCGAGCCGTCCCAGCAACATTTGGCAACCGCGATGCCGTCATAGCTGACGGTTGGTTGCAGCAAGTAGGGTGAGCGCAGTGTGACGGCAAACTCGTTGCTGGTGAAATTCCAGGTGCCATAATCAAGCGCCAGCGTGCGCGCTACAAAATTAATGATGCGATTCTCGCCGGAATAATAATCGCACGACGCCGGGCTTGTGGGCAGCCAGCCAAAGCGGTGGTAATAGCTGCTGTACCACAACGAGTAATTCTTGGGTTTCAACAATTGCGCGCACAGGTTGGTCAAGGTGGCCGTGCCTTCAAGGAATGGCCGCTGTGCGCAGTAGCCGCGGATCGTCAACAGGCACGCATCCAGCAATGCATTATCAATGCTGGGCACACTGTAATTAATGACGGATTGATTGACCGATTGGTAAAACTGATAGTAGGCCTGGCTTTGATATACCTTGTTGGTGCTCATCCAGTCGAGCAGCACCGTCAGGGTGCCCTCGATGTTCTGGCGGGCATCAGGCCAGGTGGGCGACCAAGCGCGCTGCTGGTCATAGGCCAGCAGGTGGCTTAGGGCCCACAATCCAATTTCGGTCGTATTGCAGATCTGACTGCCGGCATAGGTGTACGGCAGGTAAATGTAGTGCGAGCTTGGATCGGCGAAAAAGCGGTACAGCGCCGAAAACACCCGGTCAACAACGGCATTGGTCACCACCACGACCACCGACGTGCGCACGACAGTGCCGGCACCGTCACGAAAGAAGCAATACAGCGTGCCGGTGCCGGCCGGGCCCAGCCATGCATAGCGCTGGGTGCGCACCACATCGAGCGCCTGCCAGTCGCGCTGCAGCACGTTCGGGCGTTCGGCCACGCGCACCTGTGTCGCGCCGGGGCAGGCCGCCGTCAGCACCAGAATGGCGCCATCGGCCTCCGCGCCGATCACCGCCACCAAGGGCGGGCCCAGCGCGGCAGCGCGCAGCGCGCCCAGCGCAAGCAGACAGCCAACCAGCAGCGCGTGCCGTGCGCGCGCCGGGGCGACTATGTCAGTCAGCATAGCATTAGCATTCCAGTTCTGCGGGCAT
>JAPLST010000088.1:7012-9360 GCA_026398485.1 bacterium | reverse complement strand
GATGGTTCTTATAGTGGAATGGAATCATGCCATGCCGGGGGGCGGTGTTGTCAAACTGTTGTTTTCTGCGCTGGTCGTCATGCCAAATCTCGATCAGGTTGAGACAGCATAGCAGAAAAGGGCAGAAAAGTCAAATGTAAATTCTCGCGCGGCGCGAGAATTAAATGGCGGCCGCTGGCCGCGGTGGTTCCTACTGTGGGTTCAGCCAGTTACTGCGAGCTTCTATTCTACAGCAGATTCGCGGCACGGAGGCCGCTCCCGCTTTGCAGAGGTTGTCAGTTTTCAGTTTACAGTTTTCGGTGCAGCATCCAGCATGCGGGATTCAGGATTCAGGGCAGAAACAGAACAATTTGCCACGAAGGCACGAAGACACGAAGCAGCAACAGCAATAACGGTGGTAGTGATCAAAGCGCATCAGGCTGCGGCTGCACTATAAAAATGCCTGCTGCTTTGATTTCTTCGTTAATTTCTTTCGCAACGAAACAAATTATGGTGCAGCGCTACAGAGTTTGCTGCACGTTCCCGCCGTGCTACCACCGAATACCGATTACTGAACACCGAATACCGCAGTCTGGACTACGTGGCCATAGTTTCCAAGGTGCTTCAGCATCCAGCATGTGGCTTTGCACTGAAATTCCGATATAGGGGAAATGTGAACCTGACGTAGCAAAATCTGTTGTGGGTCCTGCGCGTGCGTGGCCGGTGGGCAAGGTAGGGCGGTCAGGCCCTGACCGCCGTTGCTGCCTGCACGCTCACGCCGGTGCTACAATGGCACAGCGACGACCACGGCGGTCAAGGGCCTGACCGCCCTACCTGTCTGCGCGCTCTACGCCGGCGGCTCCCGCTATAAGGAATACCTTCGCCTTGGTAGCGCAGTGCCGTTGCTGATGTGGCCAAGCCGCACGGCTTGGACGGCTGCAACATCCGCGGCGTGCCCCGCGGCCACAAATGCGGCATGGGCAAGCACAACATCCGCGGCGTGCCCCGCGGCCACATTCCGGTGGCAGCTGCAGCACTACATAATGTGCCGGTGCCCGCATCCTAAAGCTTATATCGGAATTTCAGTGTTTTGCAAAATTCTTTGCATTCCGCGGGCGGATTTGTTATACTACAAAATTCTGGAAGATATGGAATTCAAAACGTGATTATGGCCGGGTTGGGAATACTGCTGGCGGGCGGCGTGCTCGCCTTGCTGCTGCGGCGCTGGCCGCGGCTGGCCCAATCGCTGGGCTGCGTGACGAACATCGGCGGGTGTGCCGTGGTGCTCGGCGGCGCGCTGTGGCACGGCACAGCGACGCAGGTGTGGTCGTGGTCCTTGCCGTATGCCAGCCTGGCCTTGGGTTGTGATCGCATCACGCTGTATTTTGTATTGATCATGGGCGTGGTCTGCGGCTGCGGCGCACTGTATGCGCGGGCATACATGGCGGCGGATCCGCACGCCTGCACCCATTGGCTGTGGTACAACTCTCTGAGCGCCAGCATGCTGGTCGTGGTCTTGGCACGCAACGCCATTTTGTTCATGTTAGGCTGGGAACTGATGACGCTGGCCTCGTTTTTCCTGGTGATGCATGACAGCGACCAGGCCAGCACGCGACGCGCCGGCTGGATTTATCTGGTGGCAACGCATGTGGGCGGCGCGTGCTTGCTGGCCATGTTTGTGCTGCTAAGCCACGGCACGGGCAAGTACGATTTCGCAACCTTTGCGCAAGCCCCCCTAAGCACGGCCCAAGGCACGGCCGTGTTTGTCCTGGCTTTGGTGGGCTTTGGCGTCAAGGCCGGCTTTGTGCCGTTGCATGTCTGGTTGCCGGAAGCGCATCCGGCGGCGCCCAGTCATGTCTCGGCGGTCATGTCCGGCGTGATGATCAAGACCGGCATTTATGGCTTGATCCGCGTCATGCAATTCCTGCCGCCGCTGGGCTGGTGGGGCAATGTCTTGATCGGCGTGGGCGTCTGCACGGGTGTGTACGGCGTGCTGTTCGCGCTGGCGCAGCATGACGTGAAACGCTTGCTGGCCTATTCCAGCGTGGAAAATATCGGCATCATCGCGCTGGGCCTGGGTCTGTGCGCGCTGGGCAATGCGCATGGTTTGGAGACCGTTGCCGTGCTGGGCATGAGCGGCGCGCTGTTGCATGTCGTCAATCATGCGTTGTTCAAAGGGCTTTTGTTTCTCGATGTGGGCGCGGTGGTGCATGCCACGCAGGTGCGCGAGCTGGGCCTGCTGGGCGGCTTGGGCAAGCGCATGCCGGTGACCGGCGCGACATTCTTCCTGGGTGCGACGGCGATCGCGGGCTTGCCGCCGCTGAATGGTTTCCTGAGCGAATTTTTGATTTATGCCGCGGCAATCCTGG
>JAPLST010000088.1:0-6971 GCA_026398485.1 bacterium | reverse complement strand
CGGTCGTGCACGGCACGCCGGCGGTGGCGGTGGCGGCGGCGGCCGCCGCACTGGGCTTGGCGCTGATTGGCGGGCTGGCGTCGGCCTGCTTTGCGAACGCCTATGGCATGATCTTTTTGGGCGAGCCACGCAGCGCGGCGGCGCGGGATGCGCATGAAGCGCGGCCGGCCATGCAGTGCGCGTGTGGCATACTCGCCGTGTTGTGCGTGGTGATCGCGCTGGGTGCGGCACTGTGGTTGACGCCATGGTCGTTGCTGGGCACGGCGCAGACGGCGGGCGCGCGCGGCATCTTGGTGAGCGTGATTGGCGCCGGCTGGTTGCTGGCAAGCGCCGGTGTGCTTAGTTGTCTTGCGCGCCGCGTGCTGTTGCGCAACCGCGAAGTGGGCAGCGCCGTGACGTGGGACTGCGGCTATGCCGCGCCGACAGCGCGGATGCAATACACCGCGCCGTCGTTTGTGCAACCCTTGACGGAACAATTCTCACCGCTGCTGCAGACAGAGCTGCATGCGGAGATGCCGGCGACGGCCTTGCCGGCACACGCAAGCTTCCATACCCGGACGCCGGACGCCATCATGCGCCGCGTGTATTTGCCGCTGGTGGCGCGCATCGTGCGCATGGCCCACGCGGCGCGCGTCATCCAGCAGGGCCGCGTGCAAGTGTATGTCTTGTACATGGTGGTGGCCTTGCTGGCGCTGTTCATCTGGACGTTTTGGTGAGCATGCCGGCGGCCATGCAGATCGGGATGCAGGCGTTGCTGGTGCTGACCGCGCTGGCGTGCGCGCCGCTGCTGCCGGGCATCATTGTGAAAGTCAAGGCGGCCTTTGCGGGCCGGCGCGGCGCGCCGCTTTTGCAAACTTATTTCGACGTGTGGAAACTGCTGCGGAAAGGCGCGGTGTACAGTCGCACGACCAGTTGGGTGTTTGTCACCGGGCCGGTGCTGACGTTGGCGGCGGTGACGGTCGCGCTGCTGTGCGTGCCGTGGGCGGGCGGGCCTGCGTTAGTGGCGTTTCCCGGCGATTTTGTCTTTCTGGCCTATGCCCTGGGCATGGCGCGCTTCATGACGATGGTGGCAGCCTTGGACACCGGCTCGAGTTTCGAGGGCATGGGCGCGAGCCGCGAGGCGTGGTTTGCGGTCAGCGCCGAGCCGGCGCTGATCGTCTGCTTCCTGGCGTTGGCGCGCGCCAGCGGCGCGGCCAGCATGTCGGGTATGATGAGCAGCGGTGCGGCAGGCACGGCGCAACTCGTGTTTGCGGTGCATTTGCTGGTGGCGGCTGCGCTGTTTGTGCTGGCCTTGGCAGACAATGCGCGGATTCCCGTCGATGATCCCACCACACATTTGGAGCTGACCATGATCCATGAAGTGATGGTGCTGGATCACAGCGGCCCTGATTTTGGCATGATCCAGTATGCCGCGACCGTGAAGTTGTGGCTGTTCGGTGGGCTGATTGTCAATGTCATTTGCATGCCGTGGCTGCCGGCGCACATGCTGGCACGCACGGCGGCACTGCTGGGCGGCATGCTGTTGTATGCCGTGGTCATTGGCGTGGTGGAGTCGAGCATGGCGCGCTTGCGCTTGGTGCGTGTGCCGCAATTATTAGTGGGTGCCGCGGCGCTGGGCGCACTGGCATTCCTGCTGACGCTGGGGCATTGACCATGAACACCCTGCACATGGCCTTGATTGTCGGCGTGGTGCTGACCAACCTGGCGTCGCTGGGTTCGAGCCGCTTGCTGGCGTGCATCACCATCATCGGCGTGCAGGGTGTGCTGGTCAGCTTGCTGCCCTTGCTGGGCGGCGCGCATGTGACCTGGACCGTGCTGCTGTTTGCGCTGGTCAACTGCGCGGTCAAGGGCGGGCTGATTCCCTGGCTGTTGCGGCGCGCGCTGCTGGTCTCGGGCACGCGCAGCGAACTGGATCCGTTTGTGAGTTACACGATTGCGTTGCTGTTGGGCGTGGCGGCGCTGGGCGGCGCGAGCTGGCTGAGCACGCGCTTGCCATTTGCCGGGCACCACTTGGCGCAGTACGTCGCGCCAATGGCGTTCCACACGATGCTGATCGGCCTGCTGCTGGTGATTGTGCGGCGCACGGCCTTGTCGCAGATCCTCGGCTACCTCACGCTGGAAAACGGCATCTTTGCCTTTGGCGCCTTGTTCGCCATAAAGGAGCCGTGGCTGGTGCAGCTGGGCGTCTTGCTGGATTTGCTGGCCGGTGTGTTTGTTATGGGCATCGCCCTGTTTCATATCAGCCGCACCTTCGATCACATCGACACGGTGAAGCTGTCGGCCTTGAAGGACCAGTGATGCTCACGGCGCTGATCATCATTCCATTTGTGGCCGGCCTGCTCGCGTTTGCGTTGCGGGCTGTGCGCCCGCGGCGGGCCGTGTTGATTGGCGCGGCGCTGATGCATCTGGCGCTGACGGGCCTGTGCTGGCTGCGCCTGCCGCCGGCGGCATGGCACGGCTGGCTGCTGCTCGACCCGCTCGGCTTGCTGTTTCTCAGCATCACCAGCGTGTTGTTTTGCGCGGCGGCGCTGTATTGCGTTGCATATTTGCGGCGTGAGGCGCAGAACACGCACGCGGATTACGAGGCCGGTTTCGTGTTTGAAAATCAGCCTGAGGCGGTCTTTATCGGGTGCTTGCTGGTGTTCTTGTCGATGATGACCGTGGCCTGCATGAGCCAGCATTTGGGCTTGTTATGGGTGGCGATTGAAGGCACGACCCTGGCCAGCGCGCCGTTGATCCATTTCCATCGCCAGCATCATTCGCTCGAAGCGGCATGGAAATATTTGCTGATTTGCTCGATCGGCATTGCGCTGGCGCTGCTGGGCACCTTTTGCATTAATGTCGCCGGGCTGACGCCCACCAGCCATGTGCCGCTGATGTTGCGCGACCTGCTGGCCAATGCGGGCCGGCTGGATCATGCCTGGTTGAAGGCCGCTTTCGTGCTGCTGGTGATCGGCTACGGCACCAAGATGGGGCTGGCGCCGATGCATACCTGGCTGCCGGACGCGCACAGTGAAGCGCCGTCGGTCGTCTCGGCGCTGCTGTCCGGCGCGCTGTTGAACTGCGCGTTTGTCGCGCTGCTCCGCATGCAACAAGTGTGCGTGGCGGCCGGGCTGGAACAGTACACGGGCCAGGTACTGCGCTGGTTCGGTCTTTTTTCGATGGGCGTGGCGGCGTTGATGATCATTACGCAAACTGATTTCAAGCGCATGCTGGCGTACTCGAGCGTCGAGCACATGGGTATTCTGGCGCTGGGCGTGGGGATTGGCGGCGCGGGCATCTTTGGCGCGCTGCTGCATGCGCTCAATCATTCGCTGGCCAAAGCGCTGCTGTTTTTGGTGGCGGGCAACATTATCGCCTTGTATCACACCAAGGAAATCAAGGGAGTGCACGACCTGCTGCGGCGCGCGCCGTGGACCGGCATGCTCTGGCTGGCGGGCATTCTGGCGATTGTCGGCATGCCGCCTTTCGGCTTGTTCATCAGCGAATTTGTGATTTTGAGCGGGGCGCTTGGGCAACAGCATTATCTTGCTGCAACCATTTACTTGGTGCTGTTGTGCGTCATCTTTGCAGGCATGCTCAACAGCGCGATCAGCATGGTCTACCGGCATGAAGCGCATGCGCCAGTCCAGCCGGCGGCGCGCACGACGATCTTGGCGCTAATCCCACCGGTGGGGCTGGCCGTGTTGGTCTTGCTTCTGGGATTGTATCTCCCGGCCTGGCTGGCGCGCGTGCTGACCATGGCGGCGGCACTGGTGCGCGGAGGGGGGCTGTGAGCATGAGCAGGCAGTTTTCAGTTTTCAGTTTACAGTTTTCAGTGCAGTGCTGCCAACTGAAAACCGAAAACCGAAAACTGAAAACATGCTGCAACAATAGCAGAGGCCACCGCGCATGAGCGGCGACTTTCGGGCAAATGCTTGCGTCGCGCGCACGGCCGTGCCGGTGCTGGCCATTGCGCCGTTTCGCGCGGCGATTATCGAACAGACGCGTGGCGGCGCATTGCTGGCGGCGCTGTTTGGCGTGCCACACGAATCCGCACTGCGGCTGCACGCCGTGCTGGCGCAGCCCACTGCGGGCACGCTGACACTGCTGTGCGCGGACGTCGTGCAGGAGTATCCCGCGCTGACGCCGGAGTGCATGCCGGCCCATTGGTTCGAGCGCGAGCTGTGGGAACAATGGCGCGTGCTGCCGGTCGGGCATCCGTGGTTGAAACCGATCCGGTTTCAACCGGCGCGCACGGCAGATGCGCCGATGCCGGCGCCGATTGGCTGCACGGAATTCTTTGCGGTGGCGGGCGGCGAAACGCACGAGGTGGCGGTCGGCCCAGTGCATGCCGGCATTATCGAACCCGGTCATTTTCGGTTTCAATGTTATGGCGAGCAGGTGCTGCATCTGGAGATTTCGCTGGGCTACCAGCATCGCGGCATTGAGCGCGCAGTGGCGGGCGGCCCGACGGCGCGCACGATCCACCACATGGAAACCCTGGCCGGTGACACGACCATCGGGCACACGCTGGCATATGTGCAGGCGTGCGAGGCGCTGGCGGAATGCCGCGTGCCGCCGCGCGCGCAAGCCCTGCGCGCAATTGCGCTCGAGCTCGAACGCCTGGCCAATCACACCGGCGACATCGGCGCGCTGGCCGGCGACATCGGCTATCTGCCGACGGCCGCGTACTGCGGGCGGATTCGCGGCGATTTTCTAAATATGACGGCGCTGCTGTGCGGCAATCGCTTTGGCCGCGGCTTGGTGCGGCCCGGCGGGGTGCTGTTCGATCTGGACGACGAGCGCCGCACGCAACTCGCGCAGCGCTTGCGCCAGGCCGAGCGCGATGTGCGCGTCGCCACCCAGTTGTTGTGGACGACGCCGTCGGTGCTGGCGCGCTTCGAGGGCACCGGCACGCTGACACGCGCACAGTGCGAGCAACTTGGCGTGGTCGGCGTGGCGGCCCGCGCCAGTGGCATCATCAATGATGTGCGCGGTGATTTTCCGGCCGGGTGGTATTGCCAGGAGCATGTGTCACCGGCGTCCTGCGACACGGGCGATGTCTATGCGCGCGCCATGGTGCGCTTGCTGGAAATCCAACATGCGCTGTTGTTTATTCACTGTGTTTTGGCGGCGTTGCCCAAGGGGCCGATCACGACGACCTGCGGGCCGCGCGGCGCGGCGCGCCAGGTCGTGTCACTGGTCGAGGGCTGGCGCGGCATGATCTGCCATGTGGCACTCACCGATGCCGCCGGCCAGTTCGCCGCGTATAAAATCATTGATCCGTCGTTTCACAATTGGATGGGACTGGCGCTGGCCATGCGCGGCCAGCAGATTTCGGATTTCCCGTTGTGCAACAAAAGCTTCAACCTGTCGTATTGCGGCCATGACCTGTAAACCGGGAGCAGAGGCATGATCCGGGCCATCCTGACGCGGCTGCAGCAGCGCTATCGCACGCTGGTCTATCCGACGCGCACGCCGGTGTTGCCGGACCGGTTCCGCGGTTTGCCGCGCATCGAGCGCGCGCGCTGCGCGGCCGACTGCGCCGCCTGTGTTGCAGTCTGCCCCGTGCAGGCCATCACCAAAGACACCAACGGCATCGCGCTCGACCTTGGCCGCTGCCTGTTCTGCGGCGCCTGTGAAACGGCCTGCGCGTATCACGCCGTGACCTTCACGCGCGAGCATCGCCTGGCGGCCGGCAGCCGCGCGGGTTTGCGCTGCACCGCGCAGGAACTGCCGCGCGTGACGGCCTTGCAGGGGCGCATGCACGCGCTGTTTGGCCGCTCGCTGAAATTGCGCCAAGTCTGCGCCGGTGGCTGCAATGCGTGTGAAGCGGACATCAATGTGTTGAACACGGTCGTCTTTGATTTGGGGCGTTTTGGCATTCAATTTGTCGCCGCGCCACGGCACGCGGACGGCGTGCTGATCACCGGGCCGGTCACGGCCAACATGCGCGGCGCGCTGGAGAAGACGTGGCAGGCGGTGCCCGCGCCGAAACTGGTGATTGCAGTCGGCGCGTGCGCGATCAGTGGCGGGCCGTATCGCGACCAGGTCGAGACGCACAACGGGGCCGACACAATCCTGCCGGTGGACTTGTACATTCCCGGCTGTCCGCCGCATCCGTTGACCATTCTGGATGGCTTGCTGCAACTGCTGGGCAAAGGCGGCGGTTAGTGGCGTGCATCGCTGAAAATCCGCAATCCAGTATTCGGTAATCGGTATTCAGTAGTGGGTGCCTGGCGCGAAGTTTAAACTTAAGCTTTAAATTCTCGCGCGGCGCGTGAATTTATAATGCGGCAAATTCTTTCGCGGCGAAATAAGTTATAGGGCGTTGAATTCCTCGACGGTGACATCCATTTCTCGGATGATGGCGCGCAGGGTTCCGATCGGCACGTCGCCGGGATGACGCGGCACAGGAATGGTGACGTTCTGTTCCTCGAGATAGTACACCGGATGTCTGTTTGTGCGGATTTCCCTATAGCCCGCACGGCGCAACTTCACGGCAAGACCTCGATAGGTCACCCGTTCCAGTTTAGGCATAAACGGGACGGCGATACGTGTTCACAGCGGCATAGCGGTTGCGCCGCAATTGCATGGCGGCAACCTTTTCGCGCGCTTCGAGGCAGCTTTCGATGGCAGCAATGGTGTTGCGGTATGCTTCGCGGAGCGTCTTACCCGAGGCGACGCAACCACGGATGGCGGGTACTGTCGCGGTGAAGACGCCTTCTTCGTCCTGATAGTAGTTGATCTCGAATTCCTGATATTGCTTCATCCGCTTTCGGCGTCCCATTAGTTATATTTGTTCTATTTTAAGATGTTCATTCTCAATTGTCAAATTGGCTTCGTCAGCGGGTGCACGGCGTAAAAGTTGCAAAGTCGAGTCAGGCGACTTGGTCGAGCAAGTCTAGGCGCGTGAGGTAGGCGCAGCGCAGGCAGAGAATTGCCTGTGCGCGTTCGGGATCCCAGCTTGCACCGCTGACCTTCATGCG
>JAPLST010000444.1:2154-11573 GCA_026398485.1 bacterium | reverse complement strand
AAAATCCCAGCAAAAGGCGCTGCTGAGCAAGGCGACGGAATAGCCATTGCTGAAAAATGTTTCAGCCAGGGCGGTCGGGCCGATATTTGCCCAATGGCCACCGAGGCCGGGGATCAGCACGACCAGCGGCGCGGGTTTTTCCTGGATCCAGAGTTTATAAGTATATTCATCGGCCTCTTTATCGGGCAGGATGGTAAGTTCGCGCACCTCGCCGTCGTGATAGAACTCTGTGTCGGCGGGGGCCAGGGCGACGAAGCGGAGGGTGTCGACGCAGGGGCTTTGGGCGGGATAGTCGGGCAGGACGGCGACATCGGCGCGCGCGCCCAGCGTGACATTGTAGGGGTCTAGATTTTCAGCTTTGAGGCGGTCAACTTCATTCATCTTCATGGTCAGATTATTGAATTTCATGAGGATTTTGACGCCGGTGCCGATAAAGAAGACGGTGTAGCCGCGGGGATCCAGGGAGTCATCGAAGATTTGGCCGACGCCATCGCGCAGGGTGGTCGGGCCGGTGATCACCGGCAGGTAGAAGAAGAAGCCGGGGCCCATGCCCCAGTGGGCAAAGGTCTGGCCGGTGTCGACGTCGTAGGTTTCGAGGCCGAACCAGTTTTTGGCGGGGTCGAAGAAGCCGACCAAGCCAAGGGTGGTGTTGATCATGAAGCGCGAGAATTCGATGCCGGTGCCTTTGAACTTGCCTTGCAGGGCGGTGTTGACCACCCGTTTGGGCATTTGAATGTTGTAGTCCATGCGTGAGATGCCGCGGCGCGCGTAGCTGGGGACGACATAGGCATAGCCCTTGCCGATCGGGCGGAAGAAGTAGGTGTACATGGCGCCGTCGGCGGTGAACATGACGCGGTTGAAGCGTTCGAGCGGGTCGCTGACGCCGAGGGTGTCCGAGAGGGCGGGCGCATTGGGATCGGGCTTGCCATCGGCGTCGAGGGCCATGCTGTCGATGTAGACAAAGAGTTCGTCATTGCGCGCGCCGGATTGGATCGTGCCGGCGGGCTTGGGCAGCGACTCAGTCAGGAAGTCAAGGGTGACGAGGACATTGCTGGGCACGGGCGGGGTGTCGTGGCGGACAATGACCGGCGGGGCGGTGGTTTCGCTGTAGGGCGAATAGAGCACCAAGTTGGTGCCGCTTTGGGGTTCGAGCCGGTAGTAGAATTGTTTGTATTGATAATAGCGCATGCCGCCGGTCTGCACCACGGCTTCGGCGGTGAATTTGTAGTAGAACTGGTCGGGCACCTTGGCATCCACGGCCGTCCACGAGGAGCTGGCATTGACGACCAGAGTGGTGTTCAGGGTGTCCGGGCTGATGGCGGCGTGGAGCGCGCCGGCGCAGCCCAGCACGGCAACGAGCGCCATGGCCCGCAATGCCAGAAACGGCCGCGCCATTACTGGGCGGCACGGCCTGCACGCAGCAACAGCGCAATCAAAATCAGTCATATCACCAGCCAGCATAGTCATTTGTTCAGGATGAGTATTATAGGGAAGCGCCAGCGAAAAGTCAACCCGGTTGCAAAATAGGGCGCGGTACGCTATAATAACCAAGATTTGTGATTTTGGGATTTGCAATTTGAATTTTGAGATTTGAGACTTGAGATTGACGGCACGACATAGACAGACGTTACCGGCGCCATTCGCATGGGTGGTGCCGGCATGAGCATGCACACCCCGCGCCATTTGTTATCCGTGGGCGATCTGACGGCCCCGGCGTTGCAGGCGATTTTGGAGCGCAGCTTGGCATTGAAACGCGCGCCGCGCGCGCCGCTCTTGGCGCAACACAGTCTGGCCTTGATCTTTGAGAAGCCGAGTTTGCGCACGCGGGTCAGCTTTGAAGTGGCGATGCAGGAACTGGGCGGCGCCTGTGTGGTGCTGCGCCCGGATGAAATACAGATGGGCCAGCGCGAGACGATTGCGGATATTGCGGCGTATCTGTCGCGCAATGTGACAGTGGCGGCCTTGCGCGTGTTTGCGCACGGCACCCTGACGCAGTTTGCGGCGGCGGCGCGGATTCCGGTGGTGAACGCTCTCAGCGATTGGGAACATCCATGCCAGGCGCTGGCCGATGTGCTGACCGTGCGCGAGCACTGCGGGCGGCTGGCGGGTGTGCGGCTGGCCTACATTGGCGACGGCAACAACGTCTGCCACAGTTTGCTGCTGGCGGGCGCGTTGAGCGGGATGCAGGTGCGGGTTGCCTGTCCGGCGGGCTACGAACCGCAGGCGGCCGTGGTGGCGCAGGCGCGCGCGCTGGGCGCGGCGCACGGGGCGCTGATCGAGATCGGGCATGATCCCGTGGCGGCGGTGACGGGCGCGGCGGCGGTGTACACGGATGTCTGGACCAGCATGGGCCAGGAACAGGAAACGGCCGTGCGCAAACAGCTTTTTATGCCCTACCAAGTGAATGAACAATTGATGGCCCATGCGCCGGAGGCGATCGTGCTGCATTGCCTGCCGGCGCATCGTGGCGAGGAAATTACCGATGCGGTGATTGACAGCGCCCGTTCGGTGGTGTTTGATCAAGCCGAGAACCGGCGGCATGCCCAGAAGGCGGTGTTGTTGCATGTGCTGGGCTTGCTCTAAATCCCCGTCAGCCGGCGCCCGCTGATGTGGCGCTTGTTTGGCAGAGCCCCGGCGCCGTTTGCGGCGCCCACGCCCTGGGTGGACATGCACACGCATGTGCTGCCGGGTGTCGACGACGGGGCGGCGACGCTGGCGCATGCGCTGGCGATGCTGCATGCGGCGCAGGCGGTCGGGATTACGCATATCATCGCCACCGCGCATTACACGGAGCGCTATGCGGCGGATGCCGGGTGCCTGGACGCGGCGTATGCCAGCCTGTGCGCGCAGTGCGCCGCGGATGGCATGACCATCGCCGTGACCCGCGGCCGCGAAGTGAATTTTACCGACACGCATCTCGCGGCGGTCCGCAGTGATGCGCGCCTGTGCATGCCGAACGGCAAGTTTGCCTTGATTGAAGCACCGGAAGGGCTCAATGCCGGCGCCATGATTGAGGGATTTTTTGAGTTGAGCATGGCGGGCATTCAGCCGATTTTGGCGCATCCCGAGCGCAGCTGGACATTCCAGCAGCAACCGGCCATGCTCGACAAGGTGCGGCAGCACGGGGTGCTGCTGCAAGTGGATGCCAAGAGCATCATGGGCAATCATGGTGGCGCGGCCAAGCGCCTGGCCTTGGACTTGCTGGCGCGCGACGCGGTCGACATGCTCAGCTCGGATGCCCATTGCCCGGAAGATTTTACGATCCTGCAGCGCGCCTGTGGCGTGGTGCAGGCGCGCTATGGCGCGGCGCTGGCGGCCCAGCTTGTGAGTGGCACGCCGGCGCGCTTGCTGCCTTGAACACAACCGACACATCACGTTTACCTGGAACACGCCCGCATGCACAAAGACTCTACGCCCGCACTCATGGATCCGGCGACCACGTCACGCGACATCCGCGCCTATGCGCGCGTGCTGCTGCAATACGCGCCGCTGATTATTGGCATCACGTTCGTCACCACCCTGATTGCGGTGTTGTACTCGTTCGTCACGCCGCCGGTGTACCAGGCGTATGTGACGGTGCGGATCAACCGCGAGACCTCGAGCGCCTTTCCAACGGTCGGGAGCCAGTTTGACAACAAGCAAGGCGACCTGGACTATTTCCAGACCCAGATCCGCCTGTTTCGCAGCCCGAGCCTGGTGCGCGCCGTGCTGAAGCAGCTCGAGGTTGCCGGCAAGCCGTATGCGCCGGAGGGTGCCGTGTCGTCCGAACAAAAGGTGGCCCAGTTTCTGAAGAAAATCGATGTGCGGCCGGAGCCGCGCACGCAGTTGGTGAAAGTGATTTTGGAAGACGCCGACAAGTACAAGGCCAAGGAATATGCTGATTTGGTGGCGGAGACGTACATTCGGGAATACATTCGCGCGAATGTGGAAACGGCCCGCCGTTATCGTGACTTTTATGAAAAAGCGGTCACGGAACGCGAGCAAGTGATTGTGGAGCGCGAGCGTGACGTGCTTGATTTCCGGCGCGCCAACAAGGTGGACGAGAAGGAACTCGAGCAATTGCAGGTGCGCAATCAGGCGCTGGTACTCGATCTGCAGACGTTGCGGGACGAACACGTGTCCACAAATGCCATGGACGAAACGCGCCGGTTTGAAATGCAGGAGCGGCTGCGCGAGATGACCAACGAGCTCAGCACCCTGCGCGTGCAAATTCAAAAGATGGAGAACATCAAAGCCGAGACCGACATGCTGAAATCGCGCGCGGCGATGGCGCGCAACACGCATGAATGGCTGCTGAAATTGTCCGAGCAAAGCTATGTGTTTTCGCAGGAGTTTGACCCGCGCAACATCAGCATTGTCGACCCGGCCGCGGTGCCGGAACAGCCGGCCCGGCCGAAACGCGCGATCAACACCCTGCTGGGCATGGTGTTTGGCGTGATCATCGGCGTGTGCGTGGCGTTTTTTGCCGAATATTTGGATGACACGATCAAGTCGCCGACGGATATCGAGACCTATCTCAAAACGCCATTCCTGGGCTTGATTCCGGCCTTGACCAAGAGCATCAGCGCAACGCCGGTCGAGCTGGTGGTCGAGAGCGAGCCGAAGGGCAACATTGCGGAATCCTACCGCGCGATTCGCACCAACATCATTTTTTCGTCGGATCGCCAGATCAAGCGTATCGTGGTGACCAGTTCCGGCCCGGGTGAAGGCAAGACGACCACGGCGGTGAACATCGCCAACGTCATGGCGCGGGCGGGCGACAAGACGCTCTTGATTGATGCGGACATGCGCCGGCCGCGCGTCCACAAGATTTTCAACATAGAGAGCACCACGCGCGGCTTGAGCAATTATCTGGTGGGCAACACGCCCCTCGACGAGCTGTTTCAGGCGACGCGCGTGGAAGGCTTGTCGGTGCTGACGGCCGGCCCGATTCCGCCCAATCCGGTCGAGTTGCTGAACAGCCCGCGCTTGAAGGAATTATTCGAGGTGGCGGGGCGCCAGTTTGACCGCATCATTGTCGACACGCCGCCGGTGATTGCGGTGACCGACTCGGCCATTTTGTCGCGCTTGGCGGATGCCGTCATCATCGCCATTCATGGCGGCCGCACACATCGCGATGTGTGCAAGCGCGCGATTGACGTGGTCCAAAATGTGGGCGGGCATATTCTGGGCGTGATCTTGAACAATGTCAATATTTACCGCGCCAGCTATTACGACTATTACTACTACAGTTATTATCGCTATGCCTACGGCTACAAGTACGGCTATTCGACGCACAAGAAGGGTGAGCCAGGCCGCAAGAAGAAGGCGGCCACGAACAAAGACCTGTAAGCCACGGCGATGAACGCGGGCGCCGGCCAGGAGGTTACGCAGATGCGCACGACACTGGTGGAAAAAATCATGGTGGGGGTGCTGCTGGGCGTGCTGGCGCTGTCGGCCTGCATGAGCGGGCGCCTGCTGCTGATGGAATATGCCCGGCTGGTGATCGTCGGCCTGACGCTGGCGGTCGTGTATGCCAGCATGGCGCGCACGTTTGACGCCTCCTACAGTTGCCTGTGCCTCATGGCGGGCGGCGTGATGTATGTCATCCTGGCGTGTGACCCGGCCTTGAATGGCTTGGCCTTGTTTGGCAAGGCGGCGCCGGCCATGAACGCATACCGCGTGGTGACCTTGGCGCTGCTGGTGCTGGGCGTGCTCGCCTTCCTGGTGCCGCTGCTGCAAAGCGAAGCGGCGCCGGAGCTGTGGCGCGCGCGCTTTGGCACGGTGGATGTCTACGCGCTGACGCTGCTGGCGATCGTCTGGTTTGGCTGGACGGGGCTGGAAGTGATGCTGGCCGTGAGTCGCAAGGGTGACGTGCTGGCGGGTATCTTGCGCGCCTCGAAATGCATAGATGTGGCGGCCGTGTACCTGTTGATTGCCTGTGGCCTGCGCGCGGAGCAACCGCTGCGGCCGGTCTTGGTGCGGACGGTGCTGTTCAGCGTCCTGGCGCTGTGCGCCCTGACCACGATTGTCGGCGCGGCGCGCGTGACGCAGGTGTTCTACCTGGCGCGGCTGGCGCCGCGGCTGGACACGCTGGCCGGCGCCAAGCGCGAGCAGGAGTTGCACAAGTTGCGCGACGGCTTGCAGCGCGTGTTCGGGCTCGACACGCGCGAGGCCATGCTGGTGTACGAAGCCGGCTATGCCGACGGTGCGCGCCGCTATCGCGCGTATGCCGACTATCTGCAGCTGCTGTCGCAGACCACGCGCGACGGGCTGCGCGAGGCGGCACTGGGGCAGGAACTGCAGGCCGGCAACTATCGGCGCGCGATTTGGACCCTGGAGGCGATGCCGCCGGCGGTGCAATTGTCGGCCTTCACCCAGGAACGCTCGCGCGACATTGCCGCCTGCCTGCAGAGCGCGATGGGCAGCCCGCTGGCGCATTATCTGGCCGGGTTGCTGGCGTGGCGCAACCAAGACACGAACAACGCCGTGGCGTCACTTGCGTTTTTCCTGACGCAGGTCAGCAATCATTTCAACGCCTTGTATGTGCAGCATGCCTGCGCCCCGGCGCAGTACCCCGCGCCGCGGGCTGGCAGCATTCCGGCGCCGGGCTGGTTCGCGTCGCAATCGGCGGGCAAGGCCTTTGTCGAACAAGCCGACTATGTGACCCTGGTGTACAATCAACGGGTGACCGGGCACCTCTGGGCGCCGACCGGCATGTATGAGGTGGTGGTCTGGGCGCGCGACGACGGCACGCTGTTTGCGGATGCCCAAGCCGCGCGCTTTGATCCCACCTGCAAGGGAACCCTGATGGTGGGCACCACGCGCCATGCGTTGCAGGTCTGCACCACCAACCGCACCTTCTTGCCGTACCGGTTCCGCGTGCCGATCACGGCCCAGCCAACGCCGCTGGTGCTTGAGTTTACCAACGATATATTTGACGGTGCGCGCGGGTGGGATCGCAATCTCTCCATCGCGCGGATTGACGTACAACGGGTTGATCAGCCATGACGCGAGTAAATGTAAATCGGCAGGTGCAGCGCATCGCGCTGCTGGGCGCAACGATCTTGGTGTTCGGCCAATTCTGGCAGTTTACGCGCATGCCGTTGCGCATGCCGGAAGTGATGATGGTCGGACTGGCGGCGCCGTACAGCGTGGGCGGCACGCTGGCAAACGTGTTGCAGCAGGCCGCGACGTGGCATTTGGATCTGGCCCAACAAGTGTTCATCTACAACCGCTATGGCAGCGGCAATCGTGATGATGTCAGCATGACGCGGCTGTGGCAGGGCATCATGGCAGCGGTGGCGGTGTTCTGGATTGCGCGGGTGGGGCGGCTGCTGTGCGGGCCATGGGCCGGCATTGTGGCGGCGTTCCTGCTGGCCAGCGTCCCGCCCCAGTTGTGGAGCATGCTGACGCCGCGCGGGGCCTGCCCCCTGGTGCAGATGGAAATCCTGCTGCGCGCGCTGGCCAGCAACGATCCCGTGTGGTGGGTGCTTTGGACGCTGGCCTCATGGGCGCTGTATTGCACGGGCATCTTTGCCGAGCCGGTGCTCTTGCAGACGTGGTTTATCTGCTTGGGGGTGTGCTGGTGGTGGTGGTACAGCGCGGCGCAATGGCTGCCGAAGCAGGCCGTGGATCGTCTGGCGTTGCGGCGGCGACAGCATCCGCGTTACCATGGCACCCTCTGGCAAAGCTTGCAGCGTGACGCCGGTTTTCTGCGCTATCTTGAGATGCTGGCGGTCCTCAGTTGTGTCACGACAATTCTCACCATTGTTGGCGCGCTCTTTTTCTCGCATTTGTCGTTCTCGGTCGGGTCGATGGCAATCATTGCCGGTCTTAGTGGCGCCCTGTCACTTGCGACCGGTGTGGTCATGCTCTTTCTGCCGCTGTTCAGCCGCGAGCGCACGGTTATTGTCGATGGCAGCCTGGACATGCTCGCGTCGGATCAGCAGACCATGCCGGAAGCGGTTTTGGTTGACCTTCCGGCGCGGGGTTTTGTGCATATGGTGCTGGCGTATGCAGTCGCGATGGTGCTGTTTCTGCCGGTGTTATGGTTGTTCCACACGCATGTGGATGTGTTCGTCACGGCGTTCGATCTGCCGGCCTATCTGGCCTATCTGACGGCGGCGCCGCTGCGGACGGGGCTGTGCAGCGCGGTGCCGCTCGCGTTTATGCTGCTAGTGGCGGTGCGCTTTGGCCTGCGGCAGACATCGCGATGCCGCGCTGTCTGCCCCGTTTTATTATATTTGCGCGGCGGGCTTGATCGTCGAACTGCTGGGCATGCTGCTGGGCGTGGTGCGCCGCCAGGCCGGGAAAATTCCGCTGACGGCGGCCAAGCAAGCGGAGGAGCAGGCGTGAGCAAAACCAGCCGCCATCTTTTGGCCATCATGGCCGTGCTGCTCCCGCTGGCCGGCGCCGCCGGGGTCTGGTGGTTCAGCAGTGCATGGCTGGGCCTGACGGCCGATGAAAGCCAGTTGCTGGCGCACAGTCGCGCGGCGCAGGTCGTGGCACCGACGGCCACCGTGCAAGCATGGCTGCCGGCGGGCATGCTTTTCCCGCGCGTGCTGGCGTGGTGCGAACCGCACGCGTCCCGGTGCCTGCTTGCGCGCGGCGTGGGCGCGCTGCTGATGATCATGGCCTTGTACTTGTTGCTATGGCTCGTCGCGCGGTCGGCCCGCCCGGTCGTGCTGCTCTTGGGCATCAGCGCGGTGTGGTTGCAGGCCGGCGCGCAGGTGACGTTGGCGCCGGCGTCGGTGCTGGGCATCACGCTGGCGCTGGCGGCGTTCCGGTGGCTGTGGCCAAGCCCGTCACTGATTGCCGGCGGGGTGTATCTGGCGGGCGTCGTGCTGGCGTTGTTGCTTGCGCCGGCGGCCGCACTGCTGGTTGCAGTGCAAGGCGCATGGCTGATGCTGGCCGGTCTGCGGCGCCTGCGGGCGCGGGTGACGGCTGGCCACGGCACGGCGTATAGCGCGCTGGGTTTGGTGGCATTATGCGCGGGTCTGGCGGTGTTGTATCCCGATCTGCACTATGTATCGGCATTGTCGGTGCCGCCTTTCCTCGGCGGACTCAAGCGGGTGTGGAGCGTGATTGGGGCATTGAGCGGCAGTCAGGGCGTGCCGCAGACGGTGGTGGCGCAGGGCATCGCCGCCGGCGTGACGGCGGTCATTCTTTTTGCCGGCGCCCGCGGTATCTGGCATGGCTGCGCCGGCAGTGGCATGGCCGGCGTATACCTGCTGGTGTATCTGGGTGCGCAAGGACTGCTCTGCACCACGGCGCGTGGCCGGGATATTTTGCGCGACACATGGCAGTTGCTGCCGGTGCTGGTCATTCTGGTGGCCGGGGGTGTCAGTGATCTTGTGGCGCGGATCAGCCGCGGATTGGGCCGGGTGCACTGGCGCCGCCTGCGCCATGTGCTGCAAGCCCTGTGCTGGGCGGCGCTG
>JAPLST010000444.1:0-2128 GCA_026398485.1 bacterium | reverse complement strand
TGGTGCTGTGGCTGACCGTGCAAGCGCGCACCCTGCTCTGGGTGTGCAGTGACATGGCCGACCAGGATGTGACGGCGCCCACGCTGTTTCTGCGGCAGGCCATGCAGCCCGATGACTTGCTGGTGGTGCAGGTGCCGGGTGATGTGCGGGTGCTGCCACAGACGCGCTACAGCGTGGCGCCATTTCTGGCCGGGCGCCCGGCCAACCGGGTCATTGATATGCCGCCCGCTGCGGCGATGGCATCGGCGGCGATTGCCCAAGCGGGCACCCATGGCTGGTGGCTCATGGGCGCCATGCCGACGAGTGCACTGGCCCTCGTGCAGGCCGGTGGCAGCACCAATGTCACGGTGCCATTCGCCGTGCCGGTGACGTACTTCAGCGGCAGCAACGCCTGGTCCGCCCACGACACGGCGCGCATGTTGCGTCAGGCCGTGGCGGCCGCGCCCTTGAGCCGGGCGGTCTACACGGCCTTGTTGCGCTGGTATCAAAACACCCCGGCCGTTGAGCTGCAGGCGGCACTGATGAGTGGCGCCGCCGTGGATGATTTGGCGCCCCGGCTGGTCAGCCGCTGCACGGCGCGCGACTATCGTGCGGCGCTGAACAGTGTCCTGTACGCCTGGAGTGCGCCGGAGAATATTCGCGCCACCCAAAGCGCCTACAGCTTGTTTCACCGCTACGTGGCCGGCGTGGATGCCGCGCGGCTAGACCGGGAGCGGGTGAGCTACATTTACCGCCTGTACTTGGAACAAGCGCTGGCCCAATCCAACAGTGTGGCGGCGCGCGCGATCCTGGATGATGCGCGGCACTGGCATGCAGACGATCCGTATTATGACCGGCTCGAAGCCGGCATTGTCAAAGTGGAACAACCCGCGGCGTATGACCGCATGCGCCGCTTGAACACGCGCGCGGCCCGGCGCTATGCCCGGCACACCGGCCGGCAGTTTGTGGACGCCCTGTTCGCCAATGTATTGCTGGCGCGGACAGCCGGCAACAACCCGCGCGCATTGCAGGAGTGTCATGCCATCCTGGCCGGCCTGCAGACGGAAGATAAGGCGCCCGGACTGGCCACCAACGCCAGCCCGGCCGCGCTGCAGGCGCAAGAGCAACGGCGCGTGGATCGTTTGTTCTGGGAGGCGCAATGCAATTCCTATATCGCGCTGCTGATGATGGCCACCGGGGATTACCGCAATGCCATCGGCTGGCAGTCGAAAAATCTGGATGAACGCTTTGATGTGGTCTGGCATCGCGTCTCCTATGAACGGCTGGCAACCATGTATCTGGCGCTGGGCGATGTCACCCTTGCCTTGCGCAAATATGAGGAGATGGCGACCGTGGCCACCACGGCGTATGAACGGCTGTATTGGTTGCTGCAAGGTGCCCAGATCAATGTCACCTATGGCGATGCCATTGCGGTGTTTGATCAATGGGCGGCGATTGAACGCGGCTTGGCGCAACTGAGTGACGATGACCGGCAGCGCTGGTCGCGCGACAAGCAGTTGCAGCGCGTCTTGCGCTATGTGCAGCGGCGCCTGAACGTGGATGTGCGTGACACCGCCGAGACCGCCTTCTTGCGCCGGGTGCAGGAGACCCCGCGCGATGCCGACTGGCTTTATCAGCAGATCGCGCAGTTGCAGCGCTGCCGCCTGTGATTAACTCAACCTCCACTTCCACATTATCTCCGGGCATGACCATTTCAACTCCCTCAGGCAGGCTGCAGATGCCCGGGCCGTCACCGTGATGAGCAATATGTTTTTGCACAGTACCCAACAGTGCGACCCGGCCTTGTCGTCCGATTGGCGCTATGTCGCCCTCGCCTTGCTGCGCGACGCCGGCAAGCCGGCCGGCATGCATGACGTGCTGCAGCGGGTTGACCGCGTCCGCGCCGCGTATGCGACGCCCGCACACTGGCATAATGCACGCGGCAATGTCTATGCGCTCTACAACAAATTTGCGGCGGCCACCAATGAATTTGCCATGGGGCTGGCCGCCAATCCCGATTATGTTGATAATTACCTGGATCTGGGTTACCTGTTCTGCACGCGCGCGGATGCCGAGGAAACCGGCTTGCTGCTGGATTGCCTGGCGGCGCGCTATCCGTCGAACGCCTTGCCGCGCCGGGTCATGCAGG
>JAPLST010000242.1:2753-4988 GCA_026398485.1 bacterium | reverse complement strand
AGCGGCGCGGACGCGACGGTGCACGTTGCGGTCCCGGCCGAATTCGCCCGCAGTCCACGGCGAGCGCCGTGACTACAACGTGCAGCGCAATGCGCCAATGCCGTGCCACAAGCGAGCGGCTCACCGCCAAGTCATCCGTTGGTTGCTTCGTTCGCCGCGAACGAAGTTCAATTGTATTTTGCCCGGGCATTTCGTATAATACAGCAACATTGGTGACCCGGCGTAGTTTGTAACCTGACACGAGACCTGCTCCATGATCTGCCCGAAGTGTGGATATTCCGAAGACAAGGTGGTTGATTCGCGCAGTGCTCACAACGGCCGCGCGATCCGGCGGCGGCGCGAATGTCTCGGCTGCGCCTATCGGTTTACGACCTATGAAGTCATCGAGGCGCCGCTGCAAGTGATCAAGCGCGACGGCAGCCGCCAGGACTTCAGCAAGGAAAAATTGATCCACGGCTTGCGGCGCGCCTGCCACAAGCGGCCGGTCAGCATCAAAGTGCTGGAAGACATGGTCGACAGCATTCTCAACCATTTCGAGCAGCAGCACATGCGCGAAGTCGAGGCGCGCCTGGTCGGCAACATGGTGATGGAACGCCTGCGCGAGCTGGATGGCGTGGCGTACGTGCGCTTCGCCTCGGTCTATCGTGAATTCAAGGATGTCAATGAATTCATGGATGAGGCCCGCAAAGTGCAATCCGCAACGGCGGCTGAGTAACCGCCCGGCGCGGCCCCGGCATGGCACGAGTTGCTCTCACGCATGTGTGCAAACGCGACGGGCGTCTGGTGCCGTTCGAGCGCCAGCACTTGGTGCGCAGTATCCAGGCGGCCGCCGAATCCGCGGGCGTCGCGTCGGCCGTGTTTGCCCAGGAACTGGCCGACGCCGTCATCTTGCATCTTGAACAAAGTTTTCCCACGACTGCACCCAGTACCGCCGCCATTGCGGAAGCGATTGAGACCGTCTTGCTGGGCGTGAATTTGCGCACCGCGGCCGAGGCCTATCGCGCCTATCGCGCCGCGCGCGACCACAGTCGCATGCATTGCACCGTCGTCAAACCACTGCAGCCATCCTTGTTCGCGGCCGATCTGGCCCTGCACGTCGCGTTTGACGGCAGCCAGCGCACCGCCGCCTGGGATCGCACGCGGATTGTGCATGCGCTCGAACGCGAGGCGCGCCTCGCGCGCCGCGTTGCGGAAGATATTGCCCGCGCCGTCGAGGAACGCCTGCTGTCGTCCGACCTGCGGCGCGTGACCACCACCTTGATTCGCGCCTTGGTCGACAACGAACTGCTGGCCCGCGGCTTCACCGCCTCGCTGCGCCAGCGCAGCGCCGTCGCCGTCCCCTTTGCCGATGTTGACCGCGCCATGCAGGACGGCGCGCCACTCGCCCAGACGATCGGCCGGCAGGTCACGCGCACCTATGCGCTGGCGCGCATTTATTCCGAGGATGTCGCCGACGCGCATGAGCGCGGCATGCTCGCGCTGGATTGCCTGGACCATCCCGCCGGCGTCTACAGCCTGCTGCAGCCATTTCCCGGTGTGAATGCCCAGACCCACCTGCGCGAAACGTTGCAGCAACTGCAGAACGGATTGCTCACCTGCAGCGCCTGTGCCGTGACGGATCTGGCCACGGCACTGCCGCTGTTGCACGAGGTGCTGACGTGGCTGCCGCCGCTCAGCCCGGGGCAGCGTGTCACGTATGAAATTGACGCAGATGCAGCCGGCATGCTGGCGCAGGGCCTGCGCGACCTGCCACCCCACCCGGATGTTGTCTTCCAACTGCAGGGTCTGCCGGCCGAACGGCCCGCGCTGGTCGCCGCCATGCTGGCGTTGCATCAGCGCGGTTGGGGCATTGCGTGGGCGGCGCAGCCGGCGTTGCACACCTGGCATAGCCGCTGCACCATCAATCTGCCGCAGGCTGTCTATCGTGCGCGGCAACGCGATCTTGACGGCGTCATTGAAGAGGTGTATCGCGCGCTTGAACTGGCGGTGCAGGCATGTCATCAGCGCGCGCTGTACCTGCGCACGCAGCCCGGCAGCCTGGCCGGCGCGGCGCAGTATGCCGCGCTGGATATCGCCGGGTTGGACAGTGCCATTGCGATTCTGACCGGCGCCGGCATTTTTGACCGCGGGGAGAGCCGCGCCTGCTTGCGCGTGCTGCTGGGCGCGCTGCATACGAGTGTGCAACACGCCACCCAGCATGACGGCGTGCAGAACCGGCTGGTGGCGGGCGAACCA
>JAPLST010000242.1:0-2731 GCA_026398485.1 bacterium | reverse complement strand
CGGCAAGCGTCTCGCCGCCGTTGACCAGAGTTTGTTTCCCGAATTGTTTGGTTTTCTGGCGTTGCATCCGGACGCGCTCGAACCCATCATCCCGGCCTACCGGCCCGTCGAAATCTGCGTGGAAGCCGGCAGCCCGCCAGCCCGCGTGGTGCAGCAGTATCAGACACTGCAACATTTTTTTGATGGTGGCTGTCTGCCATTGGGCATTGATCCCGCCGCACCGCCGGATATGGCGGCATTGTTCGCCGCGTTGCTCGATGCCGGTTGCTGCTTTGGCGTGCCGGCCCAGGCCGCCAGCATATCCGCCGATGGCGCGGCCACAACGGGCCAGCCCGAATTGCCGCGGCTGGCATGACCGCGGTCGCGCTCATTCCCGCCGCCGGCACTTCCCGGCGCATGGGCTTTTCCAAATTATTGACGCCGCTGGCCGGCGTGCCGGTGTTGCTGCGCACGGCGCGCACCCTTGCCGGCATCCAGGCTTTTCAGCAGATCATCATCGCGGTGCAGCCCGGCAGCGAGGCGGAGGTCACCGCACTGCTTGCCGCTGAGCCGGCGTGGTCTCGGCAGGTGCGGGTCATCGCCGGTGGCGCCACCCGTGCGCATTCCGTCTGGCACGCGCTGCAAGCCGTGGCAGGCACGCCCGACCTGGTTGCCGTCCACGACGGTGCGCGCCCGTTCGTCGACCCGGCCGTCGTGTGCGCCGCGCTTGACACGGCGTTGGAATGCGGCGGCGCGTTGGTTGCCACCCCGGTTATTCCGACGATCAAAAGCGTCAATGCCGCGCGCTGCGTCACGGCCACGCTGGATCGCACCACGCTATGGGCCGCCGCCACGCCGCAAGTCTTTCGTTTTCACGCCTTTGTCACGGCCTACGAACATTTCTGGCGCAGCCAAGCAGAGGCCGGCGCCATCACCGATGATTGTCAGATTTTCGAATTGGACGGCGGCATCATTCGGATTGTCGAGAGCAATCCGGAGAATATTAAAATTACCACGCCGTTCGATTGGCGTGTGGCCGAGATGCTGGCCTCTGCCTGAGGGCAGTGCGGCATTAATCGCGGCCGTGCTGCGGCAGTTGTAGGTTTCAGGTTTTACGTGATGACAACGGCCACGACGGTGCGTGGCCCTCCGCCGGCGCAGGCCCGGGCTACTTGACGGGAATTCCGCGTTCAAGCTGCTCAATCCGCTGCAGCACTTCGTCACGCGTGGCGCGCCGCGCCAGCAGCGCCTTGAACTGCTCGTCGCGCAGCACTAGCGCAATCCGCGACAACAAGTGCAGATGCGTGCGCACATCCGGGCTGATCACCAAAAACAAACAATACACCGGCACGCCGTCGAGTGCGCCAAAATCCACCGGATGCTCCAGAAAACACAAGGCAACCATCGAGTAGGTCAGCGTCACGGCCATCGGATTGCGCACATGCGGAATGGCGATGCCGTCGCCCACCGCCGTTGATGCCAGCTCTTCACGCGCCAGCAGCACATTCAAAAGAAAGCCCGTGTCAATCTCCGCCGGCAAGCGCAGCGTATCCAATGCGGCGCGCAGCACCGTGCCCTTGCTGACACCCCTGATGTCATGCTGCACACCACCCGCGCGGATCACCTCCGCCAGTGACGGCAGCGTTTGTGGCTTGTTCGTCGTTTCCATCGTCCTTCGTTCCTGTTACTTGCCTAAAGTATAGCATATTTATACATTTGCGCGATACGCGAAGTATTCAATATGTTATACTATGGCAATGAAAATGCATGTTGCATCTGCCACAATGCCGCTTGGCGTGCTGCGGCTCTTCGGCTGGCTGGGTGCGCCCGGCGTGCGGCGCGCGCCATAATCATGCAAGCACCATCAGCACACGGCGTGGCGATTGTCACGGGTGGCGCGCAAGGCATCGGGCGCGGCATTGCCCGGCACTTGCTGGCGCAGGGCATGGCGGTGGTTATTGCCGACTGCGACCGCGAAGCCGGCGGGGAGTGCCTGCAGGAATTGGCGCAGCCCGGGCGGGTGTTGTTTGTGGAAACCGATGTGGCGCAGGAAACATCGGTCAGCGCGCTGGTGGCGCAGGCCGTCGCGCGCTTCGGCCGGATCACGGCCCTGATCAACAATGCCGGGGTCGGCGGGATGGGCACGCCGCTCGAACAGTTGTCCCTTGCAGAATGGCAGCGTGTGATCAACACCAACCTGACGGGCTGCTTTTTGTGTGCCAAGCATTGTGCGCCGCAACTGCGGACGACGCGCGGCGCAATTGTCAATATTGCCTCGACGCGCGCGCTGCAATCGGAGCCCGACAGTGAAGCGTACGCGGCCTCCAAGGGCGGGATCGTGGCATTGACCCACGCACTGGCGGTGAGTCTCGGGCCGGCCGTGCGCGTCAATTGCATCAGCCCGGGCTGGATTGAGGTGGGCGCGTTGAAGAAGCAGCGTGCGCGCTGCACGGCCATACTGCGCCCGGAAGATCACGCACAGCATCCGTGCGGGCGCGTGGGCGAGCCGGGCGACATCGCCGCGCTGGTTGCGTTTCTGATCGGGGACCAGGCTGGTTTTGTCACCGGGCAGAATTTTGTGGTGGATGGCGGCATGACCAGGAAAATGAGCTACGTGTAATTTGTCCGCCGCGGACAAATTAGTGCGAAACCATGCCGCCCCTGCATCCACCATCCCGCCAACGGCGTGGATCGGTGGGGTGCCAGAGATCCCCCGCGATCCCGCCGCTAATGTGTTGCAGGGAATGCGAAT
>JAPLST010000382.1 GCA_026398485.1 bacterium | reverse complement strand
TGCCCGGTCTGCGAGGAGGTTGTGCGCGACACGGTCTGGCTGTTTCACACGCTGCTGCTGGCGGACGAGTCCGCCATGCAGGCAATTGCGTCGGCCATCCGCAAAGTCATTGACCACATCGCCGCCGTGCGCGAGATCGCGGTGGATCACGCATGACGCGCGTCCATCCAGTATAAGCCGGTTACTAAGGAAACTTCAATGACGCAAAAACGCGTTCGCCACAGTTTGCCATCCAATGCCATTGACATCGCGTTCCACGCGGCTGGCAACCGGCCGACGGCGCGGTATGTCTCCGCCACCGCCGTGTGCGAGGAAGCCCTGGAGCACGGCCGCTGGATCGGCCTCTATTGGTCGGCCAGCGGCCATGTCCACCGCGAGAATATCATTCCCAATCTGCCCGGTTTGGATTCCCTCAAACAACCTTTGCAGGCATTTGAACTGGAGATCGATGGACAGTCCCTGCACAATCGCTGGGACATGGTCGCGTCGTCCAGCCGCCCAGGCAAGCGGCCGGGGACAACCGAGGCTGTGGTCGAATTGCAGCATCAAGTGCGCCCGGTTTCGGTGAAGGTCGTCACGCGCCTTGACGGCTCGCCGGTGTTCGCGCGCTATCTTGAAATCAGCAACACGGGCACGGTGCCGGCCGCGCTCGGCCACGTCTCCCCCTGGTCCGGCGTGCTCTGGAACACGAACACCGCGCAGCCCCGCCACCACACCAATGCCAATCCCGCGTTCGACGAGCGGGGCCGATCAAAGTTCACCCTCGGTTATTTGGCCAGTGAGGATTGGGGCCACGAGGGCGATTTCGTCTGGCAACCCTTGCCGCAGGAAAACTTCCGCATCGAACGCACGCAGGCGGGCCGTTGCTGGGGCTCGCCCTATTACATTCTGCGCAACGAAGCCACGGGCGAACTTTTCTTCATGGGCCTGGCCTGGGGCGGCAATTTCTTCGCCGAGTTTGCGTACCGCCACGCGGCGCTGCTTTCGTTCCGCATCGGGCCGCTGGCACCCGCGCCCTTGCGCATGCTCGCGGGCGGCGAAACCGTCACGAGCCCCGAGGTGCATCTTGGCCCCCTGCACGGCTCGTTCGACGAGGCCGTCGGGCACTGGCACCGGCACATGCGCGCAAGCGTCATCCCGCCCCGCCCGCAAGGCCGGCAGATGTACACGCTGGCCGGCCGCGTCGTGGAGGAGCCCGGCGATTGGATCAAAAAAGAAATCGACATCGCCGCCGAAATGGGCGTCGAAGCGTTCATGGTGGACGCTGGTTGGTACGGCGACAAGTTCGCCGGCTGGTGGGAACACCGCGGCGATTGGTTTGAGGGCGACTGGTTGCCCGGCGGCATCAAAGGCCTGCGCGACCACACGCACAAGCAGGGCATGCTGTTCGGCCTGTGGCATGAAGCGGAGGCGCTTTCCAAAACATCGCGCCTGTTTGAGCAGCATCCGGACTGGATGCTCAAGACGGATGACGGCCGGGCATGCGCCGAGACGCTGGATCTTGCCAACCCCGCCGCGGCCAAATATTTCGAAGACTCGATCATCCAGATCATCAAGGGCTTCAAACTCGATTTCTACAAGCTCGACTACAATGTAAGCACCGGCGAAGGCGGGCAAACCGTCCGGGACGGTTATGCGGAAAGCGAATTCTGGCGGCACAGCGAGGCCGTTCACAAGGCTTACGACCGCGTGCTCAAAGAATGCCCGACCGTGTGTCTCGAGAACTGCGCCGGCGGCGGCGGCCGGAGCGATCTCGGCATGGCCGCGCGCTTCCATTACCACTGCGAGTCCGACTGGAGCGTGATGCCCTACAGCATGCGCGCGATCAACAGCCTGAGCCTGTTCATCCCGCCGGAAGCGATCGTGTACTATCACAACCATATCCAGCACGCCCATCAGGTTGCCGACCTCGCCACGCACTTGCGCGTCACGCTGTTCGCCGTGCCGGTTTTTGTGGGGTTCGGCTCGCAAGGCGCCGATCGGTCCACCGAGTATTTCGCGCAAGCCCGGCGCTACATCGGCCTGCACAAAGGTTTTTGCCGGCCCGTGCTGGCGGGGCATCCGGTCGTCTATCACCACACACCGGATATCGGGCTCTTCACGCCGGCCGATTGGTGCGTGCTGGAATACGCCGCGGCCGACCGATCCCGCGGCTACGCCGGCGTCTTCAAGCTGACCGGTTCATCGTCGTTGTATCAACTGCGGCTCCGCGGCGTGGATCTGGGCGCCGACTACGAGGTGACGCTCGACAACGCCGCGCAGGTTTTCCGCATGTCCGGCCGCGACCTGGCGCTCAACGGCCTGCCCATCACGCTGGACAGCGCATTGACCAGCGAACTCGTCATGTACGAGCGCAAGGGCCGGCGCTCATGATCCGGGGCCTTTCTTGTGCCGCGCTTGCTGCCATTCTTTGCGCCGTGGCCCTCGGCGACATGACGACCAACGATCAAAACAAAATTGGAGATCCCCCCATGATTCAAGGATTGTCCGGCAAGATCAGTGGCACAAGTGTGGCGGTGGCAGCGCCCACGAACATTGCGCTGCTGCCGGCGGCTCCGGCCGTAAAGGACATCGACCTGAAGCGCATGGCGGCATGGGCGATGAACTACCTGATCCGCACCCCGCGCCCGCAATTAAACTACGAGCCGGTTTTTCAATGCCATCCGCTGCAATGCCCGCCCGTGCCTGTCGGACAAGACCCGGTGGTATCCTGCGACACCGACGCGCGCATGGACTGGGAGTGGTATTACATGCGCGAGATCAGCGGGTCGGAACATGGCAAAAACGTCGAGGCGGCGTTTCACAAACGCATCCGGGAATACATTGGCCCCGATGGCCGGGTCTGGTCTGCTCCAGGCGCTTTCAATGAGGGTGCCATCCATGCGCAGTATGCAGAGAAAGACCGGATCATTCACATCTGGGGCGCGACAAAGATTCTGAAAAGTCTCGCCGAAGACTACCTGAGAACTGGCAATCCCGAGTCAAAAACGCTCGCCAGGAAAGTAATGCTGGCGTTGAAAAAGTTGGCGGTCTGGGATAGCAAAAACAGATGCTGGTTCGCGTGCGGCATGGGCGGCTTGCGCGGTGATGGCACGGTCGTGCCGAATGGTTGGAATGCGCAACCGGCGCCCATCGTTGAGCCGCTGGTCACCTATTACCTTGCCACCCAGGATCCCGAGGGTCTGGAGTTTGCCAAGTCCTATGCCCAAGGAATGCTGGATAATTGCCAGCCTGGCGGCATCCGGTTCAACGAGCACGGTGTCCCATCGGGCGGCCCGCATTCGCATGCCACAATGCACGCCGTGTGGGGCGTGGCGCACCTGGGTCTCGTTACAGGCGAGCAAAAATTTATCGATTTCGCACGCGGTGCTTTTGGCTGGCTGCTTGACCGTGGAACCGGAACAGGTTGGTTCCCGGCCGGGCCTGACAATTGCAACGAGACCTGTGCGATCTCGGACATGATTTCCCTTGCGGCCTTGATCGCGCGGGCCGGGCATCCCGAATATTTTGATTATGCCGAACGCTACCTGCGCAACTACATCAGCAACCTCCAGTTCATCATCACCCCGGCATTCGAAAACCACTACCGGCGGCGCAATCAAGCCGCCGGTGAGGAAAACATCCGCAAGGGGCTGAAGGAACTGGAGAAGTTCCAGGGCGGGATCATTGGTGGCTCGGGCTTGAACGATTACGAGAATGCCCTGCTGGGCGGCGCTTCCGGTTTTGAAATGTTCGGTTGCTGCGCCCCGGAAGGCATGCGCGCCATCTACACCGCCTGGCAGAACACCATCACCCGGCTGGACACGTCGGTGCTGGGACCCGCGGGCGTCTATGTGAATCTATGCTTCGCGCGGGATTCGCAATGGGGTCGAGTCGTGTCGTTCTTTCCGGATGCCGGGCGCCTCACGGTCAAGGCCGGGGTAAAGGACAGCTTCTTCTTGCGGCCGCCGCACTGGGCGCCGCCGGATCAGGTGCAGGCCTTTGTCGGTGCCAAGGCGATCCCCGTCACATGGTCGGGCGCCTATGTCGCGTTCAAGAATGCCAAGCCCGGCGACGAATTGACGATCGCCTACCCGCTCATCCGGTTCAGCCAGGAGGTGCGCGGGCTGTGGCCCACGTGTGCGCCGGACCTGCGCGTCACGTTCGCATGGCTGGGCAACATGGTGGTTGCATCCGACCCGGCGCCGACCGGGACCCCGCTGTTCACGGGCACGCCGCGGCAGTTGCCACCCGCGCCGGAGTTCAAGGAATAGTGAAACGCATGTACGCCTGTGGCGGGACGGGACTGGCCAAGCCAGCGTGGCAGCAGTTTGGTGATGCCGATGCATGAGGCCAATGGCAAGGTGCAGCGGATGAGCGCAGCGGCAGAGAAATCCCCGGCGCGGCTGCGCCCGTCCCCTTTTGGACGGACTAAAGCGAAGATGCAGCGGGGATCTTCGGCGGCAGCATGCCCCGCGCGGAGCGCGTGGCGTATCCACGCCGTTGGCGGGACTGGCCAAGCCAGCGTGACAGCAATTTGGCAGGTGACGCCGATGCGTAGTTCCGTGTCGTTGGCGGGATGGCAAGGTGCATCGGCAGGAATCGCGACACGGAGGTCGCTCCCGCTTTGAACATTTGCAGCGGCGGCATCGGGGCATGGAAGCCCCTCCCACTTTGCAGAGCTACGGCAGCGGCAGCGAAATCCCCCGGCGCGGCTGCGCCCGCCCCCTTTTGGAAAGGGGGACTTGCAGAAGCCATAACGCGTGGAAAAAAAGTCATCTTGGGTGATTGCACTCAATACTATGCAAGCATATCTTGCAATTGTGTAACATATATGGCATAATAGG
>JAPLST010000383.1:1389-12534 GCA_026398485.1 bacterium | reverse complement strand
GCCTGTCCTACCTCAGCTGCGTAGCCACGTGGTGTGCAGGCAAGTGCGCACTAAGTTGACGCGCATGCGTCAGGATGGGAGGGGCTTCCATGCCCCGATGCAGCAGAATCGCCGCACGGAGGCGGCTCCCGCCTTCTTTGCATGCAGAGATCCGCGCGGCGTGCGGCGGCTGCAGTGCCGCACCATAATTTGTTGCGCAACGAAACAAATTACGGCAGCCGGCTTGCATTACGCGCCGGTTTTCGCTATACTCTAGGCGTATGCGTCACACAATCCGTGCACGATCACCCAACTGACTGACTTGATGAAACACCTGACTCCCAATGCAAACATCCGCAACATCGCGATCATTGCGCATGTTGATCATGGCAAGACCACCTTGGTCGACTTCATGCTGCGCCAAAGCGGCGTGTTCAAGGCCCACCAGGAATTGAGCGACCGGGTGATGGATCGCATGGATCTCGAGCGCGAGCGCGGCATCACGATCGCGGCCAAAAATTGCGCCATGTATTGGCGGGATGTCAAGATCAATATTGTAGACACGCCCGGCCACGCCGATTTCGGCGGCGAGGTCGAGCGCGCGCTGGCGATGGTGGACGGCGCCGTGCTGCTGGTGGATGCCGCGGAAGGGCCGCTGCCGCAAACCCGGTTCGTGCTGAAAAAGGCGCTCGAAATGAACCTGCGCATTCTGGTCGTGATCAACAAGATTGATCGCGGCGACGCGCGCCCGCAGGAAGTCTTGAATGCCATCTTTGACTTGTTTTGCGATCTCGACGCCGATGAAACGCAAGTCGAATTTCCCGTGCTGTATGCCATCGGCCGCGAGGGCATCGCCAAGAAATCAATGGATGATCCGTCCATGGATTTGACCCCGTTGTTCGATGCCATTCTGGATGAAGTGCCGCCGCCAATGCACGACCCGGCCAAGCCGTTCCAGATGCGCGTCGGCGATCTGGATTACTCGGACTTTCTGGGCCGCCTGGCCGTCGGCCGGATTCATCACGGCCAGGCGCACTGCAACGACCAGCTGGCCTGCATTGACATTGACGGGCGCGTCACGCCCTTGCGCGTGGCCAAACTGCAAACCTATCACGGGGTCGGCATAAAACAGGTGGAAACCGCCGAGCCGGGCGACATCGTCATCCTGGCCGGCATTGACAATGTGGCCATTGGCGACACGATCTGCACCGCCGACGCGCCGCACGCGCTGACCCGCATTACGATTGACGAGCCGACCGTCTCAATGCGTTTTGCCGCCAATACCTCGCCGCTCTCGGGCAAGGAAGGCAAGCATGTGCAAGCCAATAAAATCCGCGACTGGCTGCGCAAGGAAGCATTGCGCAACGTGGCCATCCGGGTTGAGGATTCACCCGAAGGCGACAGCTACATCGTCAAAGGCCGCGGCGAGTTTCAAATGGCGATTGTGATCGAGCGCATGCGCCGCGAAGGCTTTGAACTGACGGTCGGCCGGCCGCAAGTCATTTACCACGAGAAAGATGGCAAGCGCACCGAGCCCATCGAGCATTTGTGCGTCGACTGCGGCGAGGAATTCCTGGGGATCGTCACTGAGAAGCTCTCGCGCCGCAAAGGCCGCATGGTCAACATGGCGAATCATCACACCGGCCGCATCCGCATGGAATTCAGCATTCCGACCCGCGGCCTGATCGGCTATCGTTCCGAATTTTTGACGGACACCAAGGGCACCGGCATCATGCATTCGTACATCGAGGGCTACGAGCCCTTGCGCGGCGAAATCACCTCGCGCCTGACCGGCTCGCTGGTGGCCGACCGGGGCGGCGTGGCGGTTGGCTTTGCGCTTTCAAATTTGGAGCCGCGCGGCACCATGTTTGTCGCGCCGGGCGACCCGGTCTATGAAGGCATGATTGTCGGCGAGCACAATCGCGACAATGATCTGGATGTCAATGCCACCAAGGAAAAGAAGTTGACCAACATGCGCGCTTCCAACAAGGATGACGCGCTGCAATTGACGCCGGTGGTGCCGATGACGCTTGAACGCGCCATCGAGTTCATTCGCGACGACGAGCAAGTGGAAGCAACGCCCAAGAGCGTGCGCCTGCGCAAGGCCATCCTGCCGGCCAACAAGCGGTAGCAGTTGACGTTGCGCCACTAGAACCGCACCCGGTAAACACCATGATGAACGCCGTTACCGCCTGCACTGTTGTGGGCATGGTTCATATTCCCCTCAATACGATTGTATCCACGCCGGGCGCGTGGCGTGATAGCTTGGGCATTCCACCGGCATCGGCCGACGATTGGCGCGCCATGGCGGCCTTGCCGGATGTTCGCGGCGACGGCCATGACGACTGCGCGGCCGAAGGCCTCGCCCGGGCGCGCGCCTTGAGCTTTTTCGCGTTCCTTGAGGAGCGCATGCTGGCCGAAGCGGCCATCTATCAACAAAACGGTCTGGGCAGCCTGATGCTGGAAAATGTGGCTGGACCATATTTCGTGCGCGGCGCACAGCCGCCCGTGATTTACTGGGTCATGCGCGCCTTGGCCGAGCGGTTGCGGGCGGCGTATGCCGAGCACAAAATCGGCCTGCAAATTCTCGCATATTCCGATGATTGGGCGCTGGAGATTGCCTGCCGCTGCGGCTTGGATTTCATCCGCTGCGAGAGTGCCTTGTTCGAGGGCGTGCGGCCGGAAGGGCGGACACCCAATGCGGGCAATCTGGCGAAATTATATCAACTGCGCAACCGCCACATGGCCCAATTGGGCCAGACCAAGCCGGAGCCGCAGGTGTATGTCGATGTGCAAAAGAAGCACACGGTATTCATGGCCGAATTGGATGCCCTCGAGGTGTGGCTGGAAAACATCTTGTTTCAGAAGCTCGAGGGCGTGATCATTACCGGCCGGGCGACTGGTATGCCCGTCGCGGAAACAGACTTGCAGCAGGCGCGCGCGGCGCTCGAAAAGGCCGCGGCGTATTCGCACAAGGCGGTCGGGCGGGTCTGGGCGCCCCCGCTCATCGTGGGATCAGGCGTGGCGCTGGATAATATCGCAATGTGCAAGCGCTACGCCGATGCGGTCATTGTAGGATCCTCGCTCAAGCAAAATGGCTACTGGGAATGTCCGCTGGAAGAAGCACGCGTCGCGCGTTTCATGAATGAGTGGCGCAACAGTAAGCATGAGGGTTGACAATGAACTTTCAATTTAGACTGGTCATTCTCACTTTCCTTTTCTTCAGCATGGGATTTTTGACCTGCAATAGTGCTGTTGGAGGCGAGAGCCCTGTGTGGCTTAGTGACAGTCTTTGTTATTATGCATGGAGCTTTTTACACAAAACCACCAATGGCTACCTGTGTTTGAACAAAGAGCCGATGTACGACTTCATTACCACAAGCAAAGGAATATGGCACGGGTTTAGCTTGAATGATGAAAGCGAGGACGAGCAGACTAAAATTTTCCTAGACATTGACAAACTTACCTTCACAAATCTGTCGGTTTGCGCACGACGAGTGAAGCGCATTGGCGTGTACAGTGAAAAACGCGGAAAAGGATTGCCGTTCAAATGTGAAGAGCCTAATTTGTCGGTAGTAAACGTGTCGTGTGATTCTAATACGGTGTATTACACCATTAAAGGCGAAACGTATGACGACATATTTTCACCTGCAATGAAAGAAATCGATGCATTGGTATGGTATGATTCAGTTTGTTTTCCCGTGGTCGTGAAACTTGCGATAGATCGGAAAACATTCGATTTGAGAACGTATACCATTGCTCAATATTTCAGAAGGGGGCGCAGAAAAGAACGCAGTTACAAGACCCACACGGTGCTCTCTGAAACTTTCAAGAACACGAATTATGTTATTGTCTATAATGAAGGGCGAAAGCAATTTGAATTTATCGGCATGCATGACGACGGCAGCGTTTTTGTGGAAATGCCCTTGCCATATCAAAGGGATATTTCAGAATCGCAGTTGTGGATGCAGACGAAGAAAATAGAAGAAAACACCTATTGGTTTTCCACGCGCACCAACATTATTGAGACAAATCAAATCACAATATGTGGCTATACATTTGTAAATGCAAACTTTTATCTGCCAGCCGGCTTTGTTCTGGGCGGCATTTACTGCTTCGACAACAAAAACGCGGTAATAACGTGCAGGAATAATGGTAAAACGGCACTGGTGATGCTTCAATATGACAAAGGAAGGATACGCACAAGACGCTGGACCGGCAGAGTTATCTTGCAAAAAGACAACTGGATGATTTGCATACAGCAGCGCAACGGCGATATTGATGTGGTTGTCAGAAGCGAAAAGAAGATATGGCCTGTGGTTTACACCATTAGGCAAAATGATTGGGCGGAATGTGGCGAGACTCTGCAAATAACACCACCACACACAAACACAGCTGCGGCGGCCCAGAGCAGGCTTATGCAATAAACGTCGGTTCTGCTGAAGAGCCGCCGCTTTACATAAAATGAAGTGCCATTCGTGCCATTCGGGTCAGGCGCTATCTATTAACATAGCGAGCAACGTTAGCACCGATTTTAAGTTTCTTGTCCTGCTGCATGCGCTTAGTCAGCCGCGTATCCGCAACCGGCACGAACGCCCTGATTATACCGCCCTCAGAGACCAGCACCTTCTATGCGTAATGGTCGCGCCATGTTTTTTGATAGTGATTATAGCCGTGTTTGTCAATAGATAGCGCCTGACCCCACTTTCCCCTATGCGTGCAATTCAATCTGAAGCTGTTTGCTGAGTGATGCCATCCGCGCAAGGAATGCGCGATAGTCATTTGCTTCGAGGAACACCGCATTACCCGCGTTGCCTCGCGACATCACATGGTACCAAAGACCGGCACCTTCTATACGTAATGACCGCGCCATGCTTTTATTATAGTGATTATTGCCGTGTTTGTCAATAGATAGCGCCTGACCCTACTATCCCTTTTTCCCTTTCCCTGCTGTGTGTTAATGTGTGTTAATGTTAACGACCGTTATTATGTTTGTAGTGTTGAACTGCTGATAAAAGCGTTTCCTTAATCGTTTGTACTTCACCTCCCTCGGTGGATGAACATGAAAACCAACCGGGAACTTTCTTGTCCCCTGGCAGGCTATTGGCATACTTCTCAACATTGTCGAGTGTTTCATTTGAAGCTTTAGCATCACCGATTTCAAGAATCTTTGATATCCTGAGATAAACGTATTCTGGATAACTAGAATCCTCGGGCATGTTATGGTTTATAGTTGCTTCATCCATATCCAGTCTTTGTTCAAATTGCGTTTTCATATCGAGCAGCGCATCTGCATTTTTTTCAACACAGCAGAGCGATACAAGATTAAACATAACCACATGAGCATAATCCGGTAATTTCTCTTCTAGTGGACGTTCGCGAAAACCATCAATACACTGCCAAGACGACTGTTTCGCTCTTTCCAATAATGGGCTTCCGGCACTAGCACTGCTTTGTATGGCTTCGACAAAATGGATCTGTGACAAATCTGCAAGAAGCACGTCGCGCTCCTTAGCATTTGTGCATTTGTCAAGCATACTGTGTGTGATCATGCCAGCCTCGTCGAACATTTGTAATCTTTTGCATAGAACCGCAAGTTTTCTTAGTGCATCAGTATTGTTAGAAGAAATATTGTCACATACAACTTGCCGAAGTTCCGAGGAACTAAGTGACATCAGATCCACATCCTGTGCAAATATATCAGCTCGATCCTTAACTGAGTCAAATTCCGCATGCATAGTACGTTGTGTTCCATTGTGATCACAATCAACAAAAGAGGCTTTCGTGGCAATATTAGTATTTTCATGAGGAGTACTTGTTCGATGCTGCGAGGTGTGTGATGTTTCTTTGCTCTGCATGCATGACGCTAAGATAAAAAGATTTACAAACGCTCCAAGCTGAAGAATGAAAATAAAGCACTTTGATTTCATGTGGCACTCATTTAATTGTTACACATCTATTAATGGCCTGCAAAACACTGTTTAGATCCGCTTTAGCTCTGCCAGCATCATCGCTTTTGCCTTGGTCTTCGCAGAGTTGTTGACGGTCGCGGAGCCAATATAAGCCATGTTCCTGATTGTTTGACAAAGCGTTGGGCATATATAGCAGAATCAATGGAGACTCATGTGTGGGATAGCAGATAAATTCACCACCAACACTATCTGCTAGCTCGCGGCGAAGATTATAGGCTTCAAATGCAACACGCAATGCGCTGTTTGTATCTCCTACAGCAGCAAGCGCACTAGCGTAAGAGAGCGCGCGCGCAAAGCCATTATTAATGAGAACGACATCCGTGTTGAGTAGAGCTCTTAGACGAGATGTGTCGAGATCCATCGCGCCGCGTAATTCAACAAAACGCGGATAAACGAGCCGTGCCCAATGTAATGCGTCACGCAACCCAACGGCATATGCCATTGGAAAACTTTTTGTCAACATCCAAGGTATTTGGCTTGACATTGCTGTAGTCGCATAACGGTCCAGGTCAGTTGGCATGGCCCAAATCCAATATTTGTTGCACATGTTTATGATTTCTTGCGATTCCATGCCACACTCAAGAGCGGTTAGCATTACGTGAAAAGCTTGCTCGTTATTGCCGTTTGCAGCCATTACAGCTGATGCCTTTATTGACATATCAATCGGTACAAATGTCGTTCGGTATATATAATTAGAGTACCATTTGAGCGCCGTATCATATTCACGCCTTTCGACAGACTGTTGGAACAAGTTTCTAATATAGCACAAGCCATGCCAGTTAGCTAGCGGAACTTCCTCAAGAAGCTCGACGCTCGATGTTGGTAATGTCTGTTTGGCTGCAAGCAGCATTGCTGCACAATCGAGCAACATTTCTCGAGAACGCAATGAGATAATAGAATTGTGTGAAATGTTGCACAATTGTGTGGGGTTCAAAGATGGAAGTGTAAAGTCAAGCCCCATTTGCGCCGCAATATATGAAGGCAGACTCTCATAGTCGAAGCTGGAGTAAGTGTTTGACAAAAACAATATCGCTCTTTGGTAAAGAACTCGTGCGCGGTGCGCATTGTTTTGGCGCCGGTTGATATCGGCTCCCATGATATAGTCCTCACAAGTTATTTCCGCGTTTGATACTGGGGTGTCCTTCAATGTATCTCTGGCATCCATAAGTGCTGATGTAACGGCTAGAGAAACCCGTGATCTCCCTTTTTCGGTGGTTACTTGAGATTTTATTAGGCGGCTCTTCACTTCTTCAATTTTCTTCCTCGCGTTGCCCAAATCGTCACCTGCTTTTAGATAAACATACACTCTAACCATAAGACTACGTGCGTTGCACAGAAACGACATATAAGTTTCATCGCCTTTGAGAGCGCGGGCTTGCATAAGGGCGTAACCAAGCAGGTCGTAAAAGCGCTGGATCTCGGCATCGTCTGCCCGCATGATGTTGTTGAGAAAACAACCCACCATTGGATCTTTGACGCCGAGGTCGTTGTCAATGCCCAGCAGCGTCAGGCCGTCGAGCACGGTCTTGAAGCCCGGCCGGTCTTGATGCGTCCAGAAGTAGAGTTGCGCGAGTTCCTTGTGTTCTTCCCGGGATAAAATTCGTTCAGGGCGAACGAATTTGGATTCTTGATCCGCCTCTTCGCCTTCAACGTTCAGTGTTGAATGTTGAATGTTGGATGTTGATGCAGCGTCTGCCGCCAGTTTCACGTTTCCAGTTTCAAGTAACAGATGCTGCAAATCCCAGAAATTGGTGATCGCGTCGTGATAGTCGCCGATCTCGACGGCGCGGCGGATCAGGCCACGGTCGGCGGCCGCCGCGATGCGCGGCTCGGCCGATGCTTCCAGGCGCACCAGGTCGAGCCAGTTGAATGCGTCGGTGTAGCGGCCAGCCACAAGGCATGTTCGCCCGAGGCCGAGAAACACTTCCAAGCGCGGTTCCGGGCACTGCACGGCAGCAGCTTGGTCATCGAAATACGCACGGCTGGTCTGATAGGCGCGATAGGCTTTGACAATGTCGCCCGTTTTTTCAAGGCAGTAGCCGCGCAGGGCGTTGACAAAAAAGCCCTGCTGGTAGCCGTTGGTCACCGCGCCGCGCCAGTGAAACGCGCCGGCGGTCAGCGCGTCGAGCGCAGCCAGGGCGGCGCTGATGTTGCCGTCCTCAATCAAGCGCGCGGCGGCGCGGCAGGCTGAGTGGCGCGCAAGATCGAGCAGCGACTGAACGGATGACTGGGGGACGGACTGGGGAAGGAGGGGGAAATCAGTAATCGGTGATCGGCTGCTTGGAGTCCCGCCACCGGCGGGATAATCGGTGATCGGTGGGGAAGAGGCAGTCGGTGGGGCAGCGTTCGTCGCGCTGGCAGAGTTTGTTTCCGAAGTTGAATCGGCGCCGCATGGCAGCACTAGAAAAAGCAGTGTAACAACAACAAGCGACTTATTGAAATGGTCAATCAACATTCATATCACAGCCTTTGCTGACCTTAAATTTCCTTTTCCTCACTGATGGTTTAAGTGGGTACAGCCAACCATCGTGCAACTATTATAGTATAACTAGACGTGAATGTCAAGTGGGGTTCAATCTCGATCCGGCGGTGCAAACACAGAAGCAACCACAACATATACCAGCCGCACAACTTTTCCGCCAAAACCACTATGCGGCTGGCGTTTCTTCACGATGAGTCATGGCCGCTTTGATCAGGCCGCGGAAGAGCGGATGCGGCTTGGTCGGTTGCGACTTGAATTCGGGGTGGGCTTGGGTTGCAATGAAGAACGGATGCTCGCTTAATTCGATGATCTCGACCAGCAAGCCGTCCGGTGAAACGCCCGAAAACACCATGCCCTTGGCGGCAAACTGGTCGCGATAGGTGTTGTTGAATTCGTAGCGATGACGATGGCGTTCGTCCACGCGCTCAGTGCGGTAGAGCGCACGCGCGACCGTGTCTTTCTGCAGGACGCAGGGATAGGCGCCCAAGCGCATCGTCCCGCCCATCTGCTTCAAATCTTTCTGGGTTTGCATCAGGGCAATGACCTGATGTTCGGCCTTGGGATTGAGTTCTTCCGAGGTGGCCTCGGCCAGGCCGCAGACATTGCGGCCAAACTCGATCACGGCGCATTGCATGCCGAGGCACAGGCCCAGAAACGGGATGCGCTGGGCGCGCGCAAATTCAATGGCGCGAATTTTACCCTCCACGCCGCGATGGCCAAAGCCGCCCGGCACAAGAATCCCGTCCGCGCCGGCGAGCAACTCGGCGACGTCTTTTTTCTCAAGGTCTTCGGCTTGCACCAAGCGGATTTTGACGCACGTCTCGTAGGAAAACGCCGCGTGATCGAGCGCCTCATAGATGGATTTGTAGGCGTCGCGCAGCTTGATGTACTTGCCGACCAGCGCGATCTCGACCTCGTGCGTCGGATTGCGTATGGCGCTGATCATTTTGCGCCAGGACGACAGCGCGGCCGGCGGCGCCTGCAGATGCAGATATTCGAGGATCAAGTCGTCGAGTTTCTGATGTTCGAGTTCGAGTGGCACCTCATAGATCGACGTGGCCACGTCTTTTTCCTCGATGACGGCCTGGCGCGGCACATTGCAATACAAGGCCAATTTTTGGAAATGCTCTTCGGCCATGTGCTTTTCGCAGCGGCAAATGAGGATGTCGGGCTGAATGCCGATGCTGCGCAGGACGCTGGCGGACTGCTGCGCCGGCTTGGTCTTCATTTCGCCGGCGGCGCGCAGGTACGGCACCAGCGTCAGATGAATGAACAAGGCGTTGCCGCGCCCGAGTTCGAGGTTGAGTTGGCGGATGGCTTCGAGAAACGGCAGCGATTCGATGTCGCCGGCCGTGCCGCCGATTTCGGTCAGGACGACATCGACGCCCTCGGTCGCGACCGCGCGAATCGCGGCTTTGATCTCGTTGGTGATATGTGGAATCACCTGGATGGTCGCGCCCAGATAATCGCCGCGGCGTTCCTTGGCGATGACCGTGCTGTAAATCTGGCCGGTGGTGAAATTGCTCTGGCGCGAGCACGGGATGCCGGTGAAGCGCTCATAGTGGCCGAGATCAAGGTCCGTCTCGGCGCCGTCATCGGTGACGTACACTTCGCCGTGCTGGTAGGGCGACATTGTGCCCGGGTCGACATTGATGTAGGGATCCAATTTCTGCATGCGCACGTTCAAGCCGCGGCTCTTGAGCAGCAGGCCGATCGAGGCTGCGGTAATGCCCTTGCCAAGGGAGCTAACGACGCCGCCGGTAATAAAAATGTGTTTGGCCATGCCTCAATCTTCGACGATGCGGATATGCAGTTCTTTGAGCTGCGCGGGATCCACGGGTGAGGGCGCGCCGACCATCACATCCTGCGCTTTCTGGTTTTTCGGAAAGGCGATGACCTCGCGAATATTCGGCTCGCCGGCGAGCAGCATGACCAGCCGGTCGACACCCGGCGCAATGCCGCCGTGGGGCGGCGCGCCGAACTCGAAGGCGCGAATCATGTGGCCGAAATGCTGGTCAACTTCCGCGCGGGGGTAGCCGCCGATCTCGAAGGCCTTGTACATGATCGCCGGATCGTGATTGCGGATCGCGCCGCTGGACAGCTCGGTGCCGTTGCAAACAATATCGTATTGATAGGCCAGAATGTCGAGCGGGTCTTGCGTTTCGAGCGCATGCATGCCGCCTTGCGGCATGGAAAACGGATTATGGGAAAAGACAATATGGCCTGAATCTTCCTCGCGTTCGTACATCGGGAAATCAACGATCCAGCAAAAAGCGAAGACATTGGGGTCGCGCAACTGCAGCCGCTCGGCCAGCAGCAGGCGCAGGTTGCCCAGCGCGCTGCAGGCGATCCGCCACGGCGCGACGGCGAAGAAAACGACGTCACCCGTCACGGCGCCGGTCTGCGCGCGTATGCCGGCCAAGTCGGCCTCGCTCAGGAATTTGGCCAGCGGGCCTTTGGCGCCGTCAGCCTCGAAGACCAAATAGGCCACGCCTTTCATTTTTTGTGATTTGGCCCATTCCTGCAGGCCGTCGAAAAACGAGCGTGGGGCATTGGCGCCGCCGGGATAGCGCAGCGCCTTGATGGCCATGCCCGGCTTGCGCGCCTGGGTGAAGATTTGGCAGGCGGAATCCTTCAGCGCGGCGGTCAGGTCCACCAATTCGAGATCGAAGCGCAGATCGGGTTTGTCACTGCCGAAGCGGTTCATGGCAT
>JAPLST010000383.1:0-1361 GCA_026398485.1 bacterium | reverse complement strand
CCGTGACCAGGTGCAGCATGAGGCGGTCGACGACGGCGAAGACATCCTCCTGGGTGACAAAGGCCATTTCGATATCAAGCTGGTAGAACTCGCCCGGGCTGCGATCGGCGCGGGCGTCTTCATCGCGGAAGCACGGCGCGATTTGATAATAACGGTCGAAGCCCGAGATCATCAGCAATTGCTTGTACTGCTGCGGCGCCTGGGGCAGGGCGTAAAAGCAGCCGGGGTGGACGCGGCTGGGCACGAGGTAATCGCGGGCGCCTTCGGGCGAACTGTTGGCCAGCAGCGGCGTCTGGAATTCGTGAAAGCCCTCGGATTCCATGTGGGCGCGCAAGGTAGTGATGATCGCGGCGCGCAGCAGGATGTTGTGCTGCATCTTTTCGCGGCGCAAATCGAGGAAGCGATAGCGCAACCGCAACTCCTCGTTGGCAATGTCGGACTCGGCAATCGGGAACGGCAGCACATTGGCGCGCGTGACAACTGTGAGCGTTTCGACGCACAACTCGACTTCGCCGGTCGGCAGTTTGGCGTTGTAGGTCTCCGGCGCGCGCGCAACGACCGTGCCGGTGACCGTGATGACGCTTTCGCGGCTGAGCTGCGCGGCGGTATGCATCGCGTCGGCGCGCTCCGGATGGAAGACCACCTGGGTGATGCCATACTGGTCGCGCAGATCGAGGAACAGAACGCCGCCGTGGTCGCGGTGATGATGGACCCAGCCGGAGAGCCGCGCGGGCTGGCCGACCTGGTCGCGGCGCAAGGCGCCGCAGGTATGGGTGCGATAACTATGCATAACATCGTTCATGGTCAAACCGAAGCCAAGTAAGAATGAGAGTGTATTATACGGATTGGCGCGCGCAGCGTCAAGGGCCAGTGGCGCAGGGGAACTGAAATTCCGCCGTAAGAGAAGAATAGCGCGGGCGCCCCACCGATCACCGCCGTTTTTGTATGCAAAGAAGGTGGGAGCCGCCTCCGTGCGGCGATTCTGCTGCATCGGGGCATGGAAGCCCCTCCTATCCCGCCGGTGGCGGGACTGACCCATGGCCAGCAGCAACGGCGCGGTCGACAGACGCGGCAAGAAGGAGAAGTGCAGAGAATGACCGGCGGGCGGTGTTTTTCTCAATCATATTCACCCACGATCCCGCCGCTGGCGGGATCGTGGGGGTCTGGCAGAAAATAAGTGATGAGTGTCCGGTACGCAGCTGAAATTCCGATATAAGGAACATACTCCCCTTGGTAGCGCAGTGCCGTTGCTTATGTGGCCAAGCCGCACGGCGTGGACTGCACATCATCCGCAGTGTGTACTGCGGCCACATTGGCTGGCACCCGCAGAGACCCCCACGACCTTGCCTGCCTGTGCCGGG
>JAPLST010000041.1 GCA_026398485.1 bacterium | reverse complement strand
TCCTCGCCGCCCATGCCGCCGGGAATGGTCAAGTCCATGATGACCACGTCAAACGGCGCGCCGGCCGCCTGCGCCTGCTGATACAGCAACAGGGCCTCGTCGCCGTCGGGCGCGATGGCCACCGCGAACCCGTGGCGGATCAGCATCCGTGCGACAATGTCGCACAGCGTGGTTTCATCATCCATCATCAGCACCCGGGCGGGACGATTCAACGGCGGATAGACCGCCGCGTCCGGCAGGGTGGCTGCCTGGGGCGGCGGCGCGGCAATCGGCAGGTAGAACGTAAATGTCGATCCGGTGCCCGGTTCCGAAACCACGCCGAGGTGCCCGCCGTGCTGGTGGATGATCGAATAAGCCGTGGCCAGGCCCAAGCCGCTGCCGGTCTGCTTGGTCGTGAAATAGGGGTCGAAAATGCGCGCCAAATCCTGCGGGTCAATGCCGCTGCCCTCATCGCGCACGCTGACCTTGACATAGTTCCCCGGCGCGAGGCCGGCAATGGCCGCCGCCGGCACGACCGCGTTGTCCAAGGTGATGTGCAGGAAGCCGCCCGCCGGCATGGCCTGCCGGGCATTGATGACCAGGTTGGAAATGACCTGCTGAATCTGGCCCTTGTCGACGTCGGCCAGCCACAAATCGGTGGCGTGCTGATACACCAGCCGGATCTTGCTGCCGGACAGGTCGAAACGCGCGACTTCCTCGACCAGCGCAACCAAGCTGACGTCCTCCTTGACCGGCGCGCCGCCCTTGGCAAAGGTCAGCAACTGCTTGGTCAGCCGCGCGGCCCGCTGCATTGACTTTTCCGCGTCCTCAAGGAGCGCGTGGCCGGGATGCTCCTCGGCCAGCACATCTTTCGCCAGGGTGATATTCCCAAACACGGCCGTCAGAATATTGTTGAAATCATGGGCAATGCCGCCCGCCAAGGTGCCGACGCTCTGCAGCTTCTGCATTTTCAGCAGTTCCACCTCGGCCCGCTTGCGCTCGGTGATGTCCATATACGTGCCGAGTACGCCGCTGATCTCACCCGCGGCATTGCGCAGCGGCAGCTTGCTGGTCAGCAGCGTCAGGATATGCCCGGCTGGTGTTGTCTGCGGCTCTTCAATAAAAAGCTTGGCGCAGCCGCTCTCGAGCACCTGGCGGTCATCCGCGCGGTACAATTCCGCCCGGTCGCGCCAGCCCATCTGGTAATCATCTTTCCCGATGATGTCGTGCGGGTCGGCAAAGCCCGCATCCCGCGCAAAGGCCGCGTTGCACCCCAGATACACAAGCTGCTTGTCCTTCCAGAAGACCCGCGCAGGAATCGCGTTGATGATCCCTTCCGTGATCTGCTGTGCGGCGCGCAATGCTTCCTCGGCCTGCTTGCGCGCGGTGATGTCGGTCATCACGGTCAGGTAGTACTGCCGACCCTGGCTGGTGATCACGTCGCCCGAGAAGAGCCCGTCGCGCAGCGTCCCGTCCTTGCAGCGCACCTGCAGCTCAGAGCCGGCCAGATGCCCGTCCGCCAGCAGTTGCGCCACCACCTTTGACTGCTGGGCCGGGTTGGCGAACAAGCCCAGCTCCGCGACGGTTTTGCCGATGACCTCGTTCCACGAATACCCAAGCGCCTTCAAAAAGGCATCGTTGACATCCACGAAGCGATGCGCCGGCAGGGTCGAGAGCGCCATCAGCGCCGGATTGTTGCGGAACAGCCGCTCGAAGCGCTGCAGCGCGTTCTGCTCGATCGTCAGATTCTTGGAAATGCCGAAAATGCAGTCCGCGCCGTTCCAGCGCCCAAGCCAGATGCGCGTCTCCACCGGCACAAGCCGGCCATCCTTGCAGGCCAGCGGCAGGGGACAGATGTCGCGCTCGCCGCGGAATACGGCGGCGATGATCGCCGCGGCTTCCGCGCGCATGGCCGCCGGATGCAGATCCAGCAAGTGCATCCCTTGCAGCTCGGCCGCGCTATAGCCCAGCGTGCGCGTCACCGCGGCGTTGGTCAAGAGCAGCCGGCCGTCCGGCGTGCCCACCATGATCATGTCGGTCACGGTCTCGAAGAAGGTGTGGGAATTGGCCTCGCTCTCCTTGACCGCGTCTTCGGCCCGCTTGCGCTCGGTAATGTCCCGGGCGGTCCCCACAAAACCAATGACGGCGCGCGCCTCGTCGCGCAAGGGCACCGCATTCGACGTGTGCCAGTGCCAGGTCCCGTCGCAGTGCTGCACCCGGTACTCAAGGTCCTCTTGGCGCTGGCCCGTCTCGATCACGCTGCGCATAAATACCAGGCAGTCCGGCAGATCATCGGCATGCACGAATTGCTGGAAAGGCTGGCCAATCACTTGGTGGACGGGATGTCCCAGCAGGGTGGTCCATGCCGGCGAGACAAAGGTGAAGACCCCGTCGGCGGTGAGCGTGTAAATGATGTCGTGGCTGTGCTCGATCAGGAAGCGGTACTGCTCCTCACTTTTTCGCAGGTCACCGGTCAGCGCGGCCGCCATCCGTTGCGCGGCATTGCGGGTGTTCATTAAAATGCGGATCAGGGCGAACAGCAGCAGCGTAATGCAGGTGCCGCCGACCAGCACCTGCCATGCCTTGGTGTACGCCGCAGTGAAGAACCCGCCGCCGGTCTGGGTAAAGCACAGCGTCCAGCCATGCCCGTTGAAATCAACCGCCAGCTGGCGCGTGAAGTGTACCGCCGGCCAGCGCGGCGCGTCCGCCGCCGGATGACATGCGTATAGCAGACCTTGGGGCGCGGGCGGCGCGCCATCAAACACCGCCAGGTGCAACTGCTGCTCCTGCTCCAGGTCGCGGCCGCCAAGAATACCCTGGATCAGGTCGCCCATCCGATAAGGGCTGTAGACCCAGCCATGCAGTGCGGCCCGGCGTTGTGCCACCGTGGCGGTCGGCATGTTTTTGCGATAGACCGGGACATACATCAAGGTGCCGGCATGCACATCCTCCGCCGTTTCCTGCACCAAGACAACCGGGCCGGAGAGCGCGGCGGCATCCGTATCCCGCGCCCGTTCCATGGCTGCCCGGCGCACCGGTTCCGAAAGCATGTCATAGCCAAAGGCGCGCAGGTTGCGGCCGGAAAATGGTTGCAGATAAATGATCGCAGAATACCAGCCCCGGTCACCCGCCGGCTTCACCGTGTAGGCCGGAAAGCCCTGCGCGCGGATGGCCTGCACGTGCCGGCTCAGTTCCGCCCGCGGGATCAGCAACGCAAAACCAAAGCCCTGGATGCCAGGCAGCTGTTTCTCGACGTTCTGGTATTGCGTGAATGTCTGCCATTCCTCGCGCGTGACCTCTGTCGAGGCATTAAACAACGCCGCGCCGCTCAGCAATATGCGCGCATGGTCATCGAGCCTGCAGGCAATGGTATTCTGCAGGGTCGCGCAGCGGAAATCGAAGTCGAGTTCGGCCAGCCGCGTCACGCTGGAGGCCATGTGCATGGTGACCGTGCCGGTCAACAGCAGGCCGAGCACCAGCACGAGCCAGGCAGTCAGCCGGCTCGGGCGCGCAGACGCAGGGCGGTGGAGCAGGGGAGGCATCAGGGGTCGGGGGTCGGGGATGCGAATATCGAATATTGAACAAGGAATATCCAATGATGATCCCGCCGATGGCGGGACTCCAAGCAGAGTTCTGCGCAGATA
>JAPLST010000262.1:25182-35249 GCA_026398485.1 bacterium | reverse complement strand
TCGCGTGTCAAAAAAGCGCGCAGCGCGCGCGGATGATCCAGTAAACACTGTAACTTAGGCACGTGGCGTGGCAGCCGTTTTCAGTTTTCGGTTTTCGGTGTTCAGTGGCAGAGGCAGAGCGGCAGGGGCAGAGCCAGCAACGGCACTGCGCTACCCAAGCGAGAGTTTTCCTTATATTGGAATTTCAGAAAGCACCAGAAATATTTGCATTGCGCACAACAATGTGCTATACTAATCGGAGATGCATGCAGCAATTTTTGCCTGACGTTTAACCCGCATGGAGCTTGACCGATGAACACCAAGAAAACACTTCCCATTGTTTTGCTGATGGCCTGTGCCGTGCCGCTGCTGGTGATGGCGATCACGGAACTGCGCGCCCAACGCTACACCGGCAAACCCGTGCCGACCTTGAAAGACATGCTGAGCAGCGGCATGCAGCCACTGACCTTCAAGAAAGTCAATGCCGGCTGGAAATACAAGAAAAAAGGCGTGGAAAATTCACAGCAGATGTGCACCTTTGGCGGCACGGTGCCGACCGGCTATGGCAATTTCAACGACATCCCCAACTTTGCGCTGTACAGTTCGGCGACGCATGCGTATGATCCATCCTACACCACCTCGTTTGCGGGCTTCAGCCACACTTTTCCGCGCGATCCTGCGGCGGTGAAAGGCGGCGGGACGAAATACTCGCAGAAATTCTATGAACAGCCCGTGCTCTCCATGCCGCCGCAGTACAAACCCAAGAAATTCGGGCAGTTCACGGCCTCGATCAAGAACGGCCAGATGAAATTCATGTATCAGATTCCGAAGGGCAACGAGAGCGGGATGATGGTCGAGACCGACAAGTATCAATACATTCAGAACTGCACCACCTCGTCGTGGTTCCGCGAGTACACGCGCGAGAAAGTGGAAGGCATGGCCCAGCTCACGTTTATGGCCGGCGAGGAAATGTCGTATGGCGAGCAAAACTGCCGGATTAAAATGGGCAAGGCGGCCAGCAAGGTCAAATTGCTGAAATAGCCGTGCGCGGCCCGGGCGTCAGGCGCGATGATCGAGCGTCGCCGTCCGCAGCCGCCAGTAGCCAAACGCAAAAGCCATTGCTGCCCAGAAGGCGAGCGCCAGCACGTCTCTGGGCAGCACTGTTTCCACGCCCAGCATGACGGCCCGCATCATGCGCACGGCATAAAAGGTGGGCGTCAGAAAACTGGTGATGCGCGCCCAGGACGGCATGGTCTGAACCGGCATCAAGGTGCCGCTGAGAAACATCAGGACCAGCACGAGAATCAATCCGGCATCGGTGTATAACGCGAAGCGCCGGCACAACGTTGCAATGGCGAAAAACACGCCGCACATCACCAGCATTTGGCCGGCCACCACCAGCCACCACAGCAACGGCTGCGGCCCAATATCCCAATAGACAAACTGGCGGCAGATGGCGATCGTGACCGCGAAGGTGGCCAGCATAACCACCAGACTGCCCAGCGTGCGGCCGGCCACCAGCACACTGCGCCGCACCGGCGTGGCCAGAAAAGTGTACAACGTGCCGCGCTCATAGTCGCACAGCCAGAACAAGCCGTGATTCACGGATGCCAGCGCGAGCAGGAGAAAGGGGAGCAGGCCGGCGGTCATGAAGGTCGTCATCACCTCCGGGGTGTAACGGTTGTTCTCCATGATGATGCGCGCGCGGCGATGGGCATTGGAATTGACTTGCGAGGCGACTTGCAGGAGCGTGGCGGCCAGCTCGCGATCCATCAACGGATTGCGGCCGCCAAAGAGCAGGCGAATGGCGCGCGGGTCATCATCCGGGACCGACATCAAGCCGATAATCCGGTCGGCCTTCAGATCGCGCGTGCCCTGCTCCAGGGAGGGATAGCGCACCATGGTCAAGTGAAAGGCGTTGAACTCGCGCTCGGCGCGGAGGGCGACATTGTCACTTTGCGTATGCACGCCAACACTCACATGCGGCCCGAGCCGGACCACCATGACGCGATTGGCCAGCACCAAAAAAGACGCGCCGAGCGCGATGCTGACCACAATATGCTTGGGCATGCGCAGCCAGAGCTTGATCTGCAGCCAGGCCAAGGCCAGGATTTGGTGCAGCACTGATAGAGACGGTGTGACAGATGAAGGAGTAATGGAGTGATGGAGTAATGGGGTGGCGCGCGGTGCGGCGGTGATTGGTGCGTCGGTGCGGCGGTGCGGAACCACAAATTCGTTTTTTGAACGAATTTCCTCCAGCGTGACGCCGGCGTCGGCACCGAGGGCGTCGAGGTAGGCGCGTTCGAGTTGGTGGGCGGTGTCGGGATTGGCGCCGGGCGCGAGCGAAAGGGTGATCGCGCCATTGCGCAGCACATGGACGGTTTGGCAGAGTGTGGCGGCTTCATCGAAATAATGCGTGGCAAGCAGCATTGCCACGCCGCGCCGGGCGGCATCCTGCAGGCAGGCCCAGATATGCCGGCGGACATCCGGGTCGAGCCCGACCGTGGGCTCGTCCAGCAAGAGCACGGCGGGGCGGTGCAGCAAGGCGCAGGCAATGGCCACGCGTTGGCGCATGCCGGTCGAGAGCACACCGATGCGGCGCCGGGCAAAATCCTGCAGCCGGTACTCTTCAAGCGCCTGCACGCACGCCGCCGCCGCGGCCGGGCCGGGCATGCCATGCAGCGTTGCGTGCAGCCGCAAGGTTTCGGTCACGGACAGTTCATCAATCAGGGGTGCGTCGCGCGACACGATGCCAAGCTGCCGGCGCGGCCCGGCCGCGTCCGTGTCCTGCCGCACGCCGCAGACAAACACGCCGCCGGCATCGGCGTCAAGCCAGCCGGCGCACATGCGAATCAAGGTCGTCTTGCCCGCGCCGTTGGGCCCCAGCAGGCCGACAATCGCACCGGCCGGCACGTCAAGGCTCAGGTCGCGCACGGCCTTGATGGCGCCGTAGTGCTTGGCTGCCTGCTGGATGCTGAGCGGCGCCGGCATGGTGGTTGTTGCGTGAGTATTCATGGGGACAAAGGACGTTCAACAATGGTGTAGCGCGCGCGGACGCGGGCACCGGCAAGGAGCATCATTTCATGGGCTGGTTGATTGTCGTCAAGCACCCAACCGAATTCGTGGTCTTGGTAGCGCCGCCGCAGGAATTGGTCGGCGGCATGATACATCAGGACGGCCAGCCCGTGCCGGCGATAGGGCGCCCGAATGCCAAACAAAAACGTGCGGCTGCGCGTGAGGTACCAGCGGCGCAGCAGCCAGCGCCAGCACAGCGCCGGCGTGACGCGGCCGGTGCGGGTGGTCAAGACTTGGTTGAGATCCGGCATGGCAATGTACGCCCCGACCGGCTCCTCGCCCATGTAAGCAATCAAGGTTGTTTCCTCATGGCCAATATGTTTGAGGGTCTGCACCATGGCGCGCACTTCCTCGAGCGACACCGGCGCGAAGCCCCAATTTTCGGCCCAGCATTCGTTGAACAGCGTGCATAGCAGTGCGGCATCCGCGTCAACGGTGCGGCGGGTCACGGCGCGAATGCGAATGCGCGTGTCGCGTTCGAGCCGTGCCACCACACGGCCAACCACGGGTGGCAGCGGCAAAGCTGCCGCCGTGCTGTAACTCACAATGTCATGCACGCGGACAAAGCCACCGGCATCTGCCAGACCGGCATAGTAGGCCGGTGAATACGCCATCATGAATGCCGGCGGATGATCAAAGCCTTCTGTCAGGAAGCCGCACTCCGCATTCATTGACGGGCTCATCGGCCCGCGCATGACCCGCATGCCGCGCGCACGCAGCCAGGTGGCTGCGGCGTCAAACAGGGCCGTGGCGGTGGCGTGGTCGTCCGTGCATTCAAAGAAGCCGAACGAGCCGATCCGGTCGTGCCACAGGTCATTGCCGGCCTGGTCAATTTGGGCGCTGATGCGGCCGACCGGGCGATTGTTGCGCAGGGCCAGAAACAAGGTGCCTTCGGCATGGCGCCAGAACGGATTGTGCTGGTGATCGAGGATGTGGCGGGTGATGAAGCGCGGGGGTGCCGTCCAGTGTGGCCGGCCATGGTGCAGCACCCACGGCAGGGCAATGAACCGTTCGCGCTCGCGCGGCGTGGCGACCGGCACAATCCTGGGCGCGTCAGCCACGACCGGCGTGCTCTGCCTGCCAAGCCGGGTCGGCCAAGGCGCGCCACGCGGCGGCGTGCGCATCAAGCAACGGGTTGGCCTCGTCCAGCATCGGTGCGGCGGTTGCCTGCGTCGGGCGCGCGCCGCCGGTTGTCACCGCGTGGCGCAGCCAGGCCGGATTATCCACGATCGGGCATTGCGCCAGCAAGTTCTTGGTGGCGGCCTGCTGCCGCCGAATGGTCGTGAAAAACGGCGAATGGAGCACCTCAATCAGGGACCGCTCCAAAATACTGTCCGCGGCAAACGGATAAAACGCGCACGGCTCGACCCCGCCTGCGGCATTGACGTGCAGGTACACCCGGCCGGCGCAAATGCAGCCGTCCATCAGCGTGCCGGCATTGACAAAATCACACAAGCCAATCTCGCGCGTGTGGCACAACTCCGCAATGCGCTCGCGCCGCCGCATGCGTTGCGCCGCGGTCGGCAGCAGCGCGGTGTCGGGCGTGCAGCCGACCGGCATGTATTGGTAATACCAGCCCGTCACGCAGCCCTGCGCGAGCATGAAGTCAACAAAGGCGTCCGTAACCACTTCCTCGCTGTTCGCGCGCGTCACGGTGACGGAATAGCTGAAGTTAATGCCGGCCGCGCGACAGGCCTGCATTGCCTGCAGCACGGCGCGGAAGACGCCCGGGCCGCGCCGCGCATCCGTCTGCGCTTCAAAGCCCTCAATGCTGAAACCCAACTGCACATTGCCGCAGCGGGCCAGTTGCGCGGCCAGTGCCGGCGTCACCAGCGTGCCGTTGGTGTAAATGCCGAACATGGCGGTGGGATGCTGCGCCAGCAATTTGAGCAGGTGCGGCCAGCACAACGGTTCGCCGCCAATCAAAATGAAAAAGCACACGCCCATGGCACGCGCCTCGCGCACAATCCGATCCACAGTTTCAAACGAAAGTTCTTCGGTCGCATGGCCGCCTTCAAAGCAGCCCGGGCAGGCCAAATTGCAGCGGCGGGTCGGGCTGATGGCAATAAACGCCGGCGGGTAAAAGCCGTGCCGGCGCTTGAATTGCCAGCGTTTGAACGGAATATACAGCAAGGGTTGGGTGATCAAAAAGCGGAACGTGGCCTTGCGTGTGGCGCGCGAAAAATGCGGCCCATGCAGGTTGCGCCGCACCAAATCAATGATAAAGGTGATCCCGTCCTGCGTCGGAAACCACGGGTTAAACAGGCGCCGGCTGACAAACAGGCGCAACACTGCGCGCTCGATCCGGCGGTGCAGGCGCAGCAGAAATCCCGGTGCTTTGCGTGCAGGTGCGTTTGTCATACGATGATTGTAGCATATCTTGTGGCGCGGGACAAATCGCCGGGACACCCAGATCCGGCGGTTTGTTTGTGCTGTTGCTCCCCACCGATCCACACCGGCGGCGCATGCGCGTCAACGTAGTGGTGTACTTGCTTGCACACCAGTTGGTTACGCATCTGAAGTAGGGCAGGCTACCCAGCCTGCCATGGGTGCATCTTCTGGCCTTGGCAATTGGAACGGAGATGGCAGGCTGGGTAGCCTGCCCTACGCGGATGGATCATTCCTTGAGCCGGGCTTGGAAAGCCGCCAGCCAGAGCGGGGAGCGCAGGGCAGACCAATGCTAAAGTTGACGCGCATGCGCCGTCGGCGGGATCGGTGGAAACAAGGATTGAGAAAAAGGTGCCGGTGCGCCTTTTTACACAATCTCATTCACCCACGATCCCGTCAACGGCGGGATCGTGGGGGGCTCAGCACACCCGCCCGCCCCATCCGTGTGCGCCGCCGTCCGCCGCGTCGGCGCGCTGCCCGGGTTCTGTTGCAGGGCGCCACCGTCAGCCGGCGGCGGTTCCTTGATATGCACCAGATGGCAGATTTCCGCCGAATCCGTGCCGTATTGAATCATCATGGTCGACTGGTCTTTCGTCAAATTGTCCAAGCCCGTTTCATAAACCGTGGTCGTGTCCGCGCCGGCCGTCCACGCCACCCGCTGGCTGGTCCGGTCAACCGAACCTTTGATGATCGCATTGGTGCCGGTCGCCAGATTGAACTGGTTGCCGCGCAGGATGCCCTGTTTGTTGACCGCCAGTTGGACGGTCAAGGAGGTGTTGGTCGCGTTGGGGGCCATGATGGCAAACACGCCCAAGGGCAGCCAGTCGGCGTCGACGTTGGCTTTCGTATCGGGCGCGCCCTGGGCGGCCAGCGCGGACGTTTGCTGATAATACTGCGTCACCGTCGCGGTTGGTTGACTGTTGACATAGACCGTGTCGCCGCCATAATAGATTTTGGTGCCGTAGTCGTACGGAATCGGCTGCTGCACCACCACCGGCGTGGCATCAAACCATTGCGAAAGCGTGGCGAAAGAAGCCAAGGCGTACGTGCCGACTGTCAGGCCAAAACACGTCCACGCCATGCCCGCATTCATGCCCCACCAGCCGGCCGTGTACGGGCAGAAACCGTGGTAGCCGCCCCAACCGTAAAAGTTGTTCTGGATGTTGTTGATCTGCGTGTTGTTGAAATGGTTGTTGTTCCAGTTGCCGTGATTGTTATTCCACGGGCCGGGATGCGGACCGGGGCCGGGGCCGGGATGCGGGCCGGGGCCAGGACCGGGATGTGGGCCAGGGCCAGGACCAGGATGCGGGCCAGGGCCAGGGCCGGGACGCGGGCCAGGGCCAGGGTTGGGGCCGGGCCGCGGGCCAGGACCGGGATTGGGACCGGGACGCGGGCCGGGGCCGGGGTTGGGATTAACGCCATGCCCGCCTTGGCCGGGCCGCATATTAGTGCCTTGCCCACCTTGACCGGGGCGCATGCCGCCGGAGTGGGCCATGCCGCCATCCGCCGGCAAACCAAGGAAACTATGCAATTGCGAGTCCGACGGCCGCGCATAATTTTGTGGCCGTGAGAAGCTGCTCCCGCCTGACCGGTTCATATTGCCGGAGAACCCGCCGCCACCGCCATACGAGCGTTGTCCGCCGCCGCCATACGAACGTTCACCGCCGCCACCGCCGCCAAACGAGCGTTCACCGCCGCCACCGCCGCCAAACGAGCGCTCACCGCCGCCACCGCCGCCAAACGAGCGCTCACCGCCGCCGCCGCCGCCAAACGAGCGCTCACCGCCACCGCCGCCAAACGAGTGCTCACCGCCGCCACCACCAAAGGAACGGCCGCCACCGCCAAAGCCGCCGCCGCCACCGAAGGAGTGGCCACCACCGCCAAAGCCGCGCGCCCACGCCGTCGGCGCCAGCAGCAGCATGCTCAAAATCGCCACCAAGCTTGTCAATGTCACGTTGTGCATGTCAGTCTCCTTAAACAATGTGGTTCGCAGTCAAACAAAAAAGTTCCGCCGTTTCAATTACGGGGTTGCGGGGGTGCGCGTAAAGGTGAGTTCCGGCAATTCCGGCAGGGCAACATCCGCGACAAACCGGTTGATCGAATTGACCGTCAAAGTATTGTCGCCGGTGCGTTGCATCAGATAGGTGGCGCTGAACGGCGTGCCGTTGCGCAGTGCGCCGGTGGCTTTGATTTCCCAGCCCTGCTGGTCGGGCACCCACAGTCCTTTGTCAACACTGCCCAAGGCATCATACGTCCATGAGGCCAGTTGCGCCGTGGGCGCATCCCAGCCGATCAGTTGCATGCCTTGCGAAATGATGTTCGTGCCGCTGCGGGTGACCCAGATGCGCTGGAGAAAGGCGCCGTCACAGACGTACTGGTAGCTGGTCTCCATGTTGAGCTGCGGCGTTGCGGCGTGCCAAGTGCCGATCAGCCACGCCAGATCCTGCACGGCGTTGGCCGCATCCTGGCGCACGTCCGGCAGGTCTTCGACACTGACCATCAACCAGGTGCGGCCCTTGCGCACATGCGTGGCGATATAGCGGCCCATGCTTGGCTCGCCGCCCGGCGTAAGCGTCACAGCGGTGCAGCCCTGCTCGATGGCCGTAAAGGCATTGACGATGCGCACGTCTTCCACGGTGGTGACAGCCTGCACGTTTGAATATTCCGCAAAGAGGGCGGCGTACAGTTTTTCAATGTTCTCGCGGCCCTTGTATTCCGTGCCGCGGTCATCAAGGTAGACACCCTGCGGCGACCATTGCGTAGCCACCGCTTTGGCGTCATGCGCATTGAAGGCCTGCTCAAATTGTTTGATTTCCTTGCGCACTTGCCGCTCCAGCCTGAGGCGCAGGGCGACCACATCCAGCACCCCGGTCTGGCCTGTGCGCGCCAGCACGCGTTCCCGCACAATCTGGCGCAGGGTACCGGCGGGTGGCGGCGTGGCAGTCGCGGGGCCGGAGTCTACGGCGAACACAAAGGCAACAAGACCAAGGCAGACAATGCTGGCAAAACGGGCGGCGGTGTTCATACAGTGTGCTCCAGTTGATGAACTTGTTCTTCCATACTATAGCATAAAGCATATTCAAACGGCAATTGCTTTTGCTCAGTTGTTGCGGCGGGCCAGGCCGAGAAAATAGAGCAATTGCAGGATCGCGCCGAGTGCCGCCGCAACATAGGTCAATGCGGCGGCATTGAGCACTGTTTTTACTCCGCCCTCTTCCTGGGCCGAGACAATGCCGCAGCGCAGCAAGGCCTCGCGCGCGCGGCGTGAGGCGTTGTACTCGACCGGCAAATTCACCACTTGCATGACGACCAGCGCCAGAAACAACAGGAGTGCGCCCGTGACCAGCAGCGCACCGAGCGGTGACGCGCGCAGGATCAAGCCCAGAATCAACACAGGCCAGGCCAAATTGCTCATGGCGGCCAAGGGCACAATCGCGCTGCGCACGCCAAGCGGCGCATAGGCCTGCGCCTGTTGCAGTGCATGCCCGGCTTCGTGCGCGGCGATACCCACGGCGGCGAGCGACCGGCCATTGAAGACATCCGGCGAGAGCCGCAGGGTGTGCGAGGACGGGTCGTAATGGTCGCCCAAAAAGCCGCGCGTCATTTCAATCGTGACATTGTTGATGCCACTGGCGCGCAGAATTTCGGCGGCGGCCCCGGCCCCGCTCAAACCACTGGCGGCGGGCACGCGACTGTACCGTTTCAGCGCGCCCTGCACCTTCATTTGGGCCCAGAGCGCCAGCAGGAACGAGGGCAGCGCGACCAGCAACAGGTAGTGTGAATCTAAGAAAAACATGGCAAAAAATCCTCAAGCAGGGGTTCGTTGTCATAATCCGTCGAAAAGTATACCACAAATGCCGCGCCGGCCGCTGCATCTTAACTTTTTCTTTACGCGCCGTTCATTAAATCGCAACACTGCGCGTTTATAATGCGTTTATGCTACAATAAGTGTAGCTGATTTGCTTAACCACTATTCTCACAACCTGCTATGACGACACAACCATTTTTCCGCGCCCTGCTGATCGCAACGTTGTTCTTCACCGGTTCGGCCATGGTCAGCCATGCCGTGACCGTCGCTGCCGCCAAAAGCTTGGCCAACGGCACCTACACCGATATAGGGCCGGTCACGTTTTCCAAGATGAAAGTGAGCGGCTCTGCCGTAAAGTACGCCGCTCAAGACGGCACGGGCGGCGTATTGCTCTACGGTCCGGGCATTCTCACCATTGTCACGAACAACAATTTTGTCGCCGGTGATTCCGTCACCGTTTATGGCCGGAAGACGGTGTACAGCGGGTTGTTTGAGTTTGATTCCATCTCCAATCTGGTTGCCTATCATGGTTTTGTCGGCGTGCCGGCCGCGACGAACATCGGCGTGGCCGACTTGCAGCTGGCCTCGTCGGGCTCGACCAATCTGCAAAACATGCTGTGTGTCATCACCAATGTCACGTTTACCGAAGTCGGCGGTGTGTTTGTCCCCAATGCCGTGCATCCGTTGACCGATGGCATCCTGACCGGCAACACCTTCATTGCCACGGGCGATCCGTTGCAGAACAAGTCCATCCCGAGTGGCCCCTGTGCGATTACCGGCAATTACAGTGCTTACACCAGCGGTCCGCAGCTTCTGC
>JAPLST010000262.1:3918-25121 GCA_026398485.1 bacterium | reverse complement strand
ACCTGACCAATGTCAATTATGGCATTGTCTACTCGAACCAGTGGCGCACCCTCAGTTTCGGCGTGCGCAACGGGGGCTCGCACAGCAACCTCATCCTCAGCGCCTTTAGCCCGGTCAGTGGCGACACCGCGGCATTTGCCGTCACCAGCACGAATTTTCCGGTCGTGTTGCTGCCCGGCAGCAACACCTACATGTATTTGCGCTTCTACGGTGGCGCGCCTGGCAGCACGCACAGCGCCATTTTCGCCTTGCAATCGAATGATCCGTCGAATGGCGTGCAGAACATCACGGTCAATGGCGTGGTGGCCGACTATCCGCTTTCGCTGGTGCGGATCAACGAGCTCAACAACGGCGTGCCGGCGCCGTTTGTGGATGAATTTCTTGAAATTTGCGGCCCGGCTGGCACCGACATCACCGGCTGGAATTTGCAATTTTATTACAAGAATGCCAACGGCACGGTCACCAATTACGCCAATCACACAATCACAAATTTTGTCTTTACCGATGAATTCGACGGAATGGGCTATTACGCGATGGTCTGCTCGGATAGCTTGCCGATGCCACCATGGGCGGACGATATTGCCAACTTCGACCGCTTCCGCTACGCGTCCGGCGTGTATGTGGCCTCGATCCGCTTGCTGGACACCAACAACCACCAAGTCCATTTCTTCGAATACGAGAGCGACAGCTGCTCCGACTATGGGTTTGCCTGGCCGGATGACATCACCTACCGGTATGATCCGACCACGTCGAACAAGAGCTTGTCGATGATCGGCATCAATCCCGAACGCACGTATCTGTACTGGAACGTGCAAGACCAGACGCCCGGCGCGGCCAACACGGTGCCCGAGCCGGTGCTGGGCTTGGCGGCGGCAGTCGCGCTGCATGCCTTGGTGCGCCGCGCGCGGCGCTGCGCATGACGTCCGTCAGACGGTCATACACCTGTCCCTGATGCGCGGCGTTTGCATGAATGCAGCGCCGCGGGGAGTGCCGCGGCAGCCGCAAAAGCAAAATCCCTCCCCCCGCCAAGCCGGGGTACTCCTACCGCCGTTGGCGGAACGGCGCAGACGCCGCCAGGGAGACAGGGGTGGGGGGATTTTCCCCATTTACATACCGCCCTTGCGGGATCGGGGAAATGACATTATCCTTCTGGCCGATCATTTTGTCCTCAAGTATTCAAAAGAATTGAACAAACCTGTCAAGAGGATCACCACCGCCGATTCATCGCAAGAGCAGGGCACCATGCCCAAGCCGGCGCGCGCCCTGTATGCCTTGGCGAAGATGATCAAGACGGTGAACGCTGACATTCTTGCCTTGGAGGAAGTTGAAAATCGCGGTTTTCTCGAGGAATTTTGCACGGCCTATCTCGACGGCATGGGCTACCGCAATATCGTCCTGATCGAGAGCAACAACAGCTATCGCGACGGGCGCGGAATTGATGTGGCGCTGTTGGCGCGCGTGCCGATCATCTCGGCGACGACGCACCAGTATCGCGAGTTTGCCGTGACCAACGGCGGGCTGACGCGTTTTCACCGGGATATTCTGCAGGTGCGCGCGCGGCCACAGGGATTTCCCGACGTGCATCTGTTTGTTGTGCATGCGCCCTCGCGCGGGGGCGGGCAGCAACGCTCCGAGCCGCTGCGTTTGGCCGAAGCGAACGCCGGCGTCGCGATCATGACTGAACAATTTGCCGGCAAGACGGATGCGTGGGTGGTCGTGCTCGGCGATTTCAATGATGAACCCAAGAACGCCTCGCTGGGCGTGTACGAGAGCAATCCCGGCGTGCCGTTGCGCTGCGTGCCAGCCGCCGATGCGCGCGGCAAGCCGTACACGTGGATGAAGGACGGCTCACCCTATCCGCCAGCATGCTTTGATAATATTCTGCTCAGCCGGCCGGCCGGCGCACAGTTGAAGGGCAAGGGCCGCATTTGGAACGAAGCTGGCGCCGACGATGCATCCGACCACCGGCCGGTGTCGGTCGACCTAAGCGCCCCGGCGCGGTAAACACGGGCGCGGCCTCCGTGGCGCTGGTTTTCAGTTTTCAGTTTGCAGTTTGCAGTTTGCTGCATTCACTGAAACAGAATACCGATCACCGATTACTGAGAGTTGCCACGAAGGCTGGCAACGGTGTTCGGGATTCAGAAATCGGTATTCGGTGATCAGAAGGGTACATAAGACTTCTTGACACTGATACTGGATACTGCACCGAAAGCTGAAAACCGAAAACCTCTGCAATGGCATGAAACGAATCTGCGTCTACTGCGGCTCAAGCCCCGGCTTTGATCCCGGTTACATGGCAATGGCACAACAACTTGGACAAGCGCTGGTTGACCGGCAGTATGAACTCGTCTATGGCGGCGCGGCGGTCGGCTTGATGGGGCAGGTGGCCGACACCGTTATGCGCGCGGGTGGCGTGGTGATCGGGGTCATTCCGAAGGCGCTGGCCCATAAGGTGTCGCACCAAGGCTTGACGCAGTTGCATGTGGTTGCTTCAATGCATGCAAGAAAGACCATGATGTTCGACCTTGCGGATGCTTGTATTGCTTTGCCGGGCGGTTTTGGCACCTTGGAAGAAGTCGCCGAATTTCTCACCTGGGCGCAATTGCGTTTGCATACGAAGCCCTGCGGCCTGCTCAATGTGGCGGGCTATTTTGACTTGCTGCTGGCGTTCCTGGACAACGCGGTTGCCCAAGGTTTCATGAAGCAGGCCCACCGCGAAATGTTGCTTGTGGCAACGACGCCGCAGGAGATGCTGACGCGGCTTGAAGGCTACACCGCGCCGGTCGTCGAGAAATGGGTGGAGCCGCAGAAATGATGAATGATGAGTGGCCGGCGCTGCAGGTGTGGCCAAGCCGCACGGCTTGGATGCCGCTGCCGCTTCTTCATCCCGCCGTGGGCGCATGCGCGTCAACTTAAGCGGCTGGAAGCCGCTTCTACGACAGATGTGCTTGTTAAGTTGACGCGCATGCGCCGTGGGCGGGATCCATGCCGTGGGCGGGACTAGCCAAGCCAGCTCCAAGCAGCCGAATACTGAACACGGAATATTCTTGCGCTGGCGTTTGCGGACGCAATGCGGTATAATATAAAACATAGTGATACTCACGGATGCAGGATGCGGTTTTTTGATGCACCACACACAGTAAGGCAGGCAGCGTGCCGGACGCGACGCGGGGTCGCGCTGGTGGCGGTCTTGTCGGTCTTGACGATTCTGGCGATTCTGGCGATGGCGTTTGCCGTCTTGACCGGCATTGAGCAGACCTCGTCCGCCGTGGGCTTCTATGGCATGGACGCGCAGGCACTGGCGGATGCCGGGCTTGAACACGCCAAGGCCGTGCTCTGGTCGGATGCCATCTATGACACCACCCGCAGCGATGGCGACAATGATCTCTGGAATATCAGCTTCAATGGCCGCCAGGCGCAACGCGCGCCCGATGCAAACGTCATGCAAAGCAATGGGGCGCGCACCAATGGCAACGATGCCGTCTGGATTCCCGTCCACGACACGCGCAATCGCCTGATTGGCCGCTATGCCGTGGTGGTTCAGGACGAATGCGCCAAGCTGAATATCAACACCGCCTGCATTGCGCCGCCCAATCTGCCCAATGAAGGCCTGTCGCCGCGTGAAGGCCTGCTGGGTAACGGCAAGAACAGCGGCTTGCCGTTCAGCAGCGCGGCCTTGACCAGGCTGCTGGCGTACAAGTATGGCCCCAATGGCGTGCCGGGCGCGCGTGATGACGACAATCACAACAATGCCTTTTTAATGGCGGACGGCCTTGACAACAACGCCAATGGCGTGATTGACGAACTCGACGAGGGCATCAACGAGCCGGACGAATACGTGCCGCATGCGCCGTTTGGTGATGACCGGGCTTTTTATTCGCTGCAAGAAGCGTGGCGCGTGCTGGCGCCGGGCACGCCGGCAACGGCGTCACGGCTGGCCTTCTTGCGGCAGTTCGCCACCTTGCATTCGCTGGATAATAATCTGCGCTGGGATGACGCGCAACGCGCATGGGTGCCGCGCCAAAATGTGAATGTCTGCGGCGCGCGCGACGTGCTGCAAACGCTGGGCCAGGCCAACCGGAAATATGCGTTTGAAGGCAATCAACGCATGCTGCGGCGGATCGCCACCGCCACCGTTGATTACCGCGACGAAAACGACGTGCTCTCCACCGCCGGCAGCGAATATGGCGTCGAAGCCGTCTGCTTCAGCGAAATCCTCGCCAATGAAGGCAGCCGCCTGATGATGCCCTACCGCACCCGTGAGGATTACTACGGCGACCGCACCGTCTACACCCTGCCGTATTTATACAGCTTGTTTAATTATTATACAAAACCACCAGTCGATGAGGATGACCCGGCGCGGCGCGAAGAGTTTCCCTCTGACAAAACCACCGCCTTCTACATCCAGTCCGCGAACGTCACGCCGGCCGGCGTGGAAGTGCAGCTTAAAAGCACGCCGCTCGCCCCGTCCGGCTATGCCGACATCTTTCGCAATTTCAGCAGTCTGCTGAACAAGCGCGGCGGCGGCCTTTTCAGCGGCGGGCGCATTCAATGGCCGGACAATATATGGCGCAACGGCGAGCTGTGCGTCTACAAAACCCAGAGCGGGCTGCCCGCCAAGACCTTTAAGATTGAGCGCTCGACCCGCGATAACAAAATCTTTGTGCCCATGCGCGAATTGCGCCCCGAAGATGTCAATGCGTTCACCACCACGGTCAGTGGCCAAGTGTACGCCTTCGCCCAATTGCGTGGCTGGATTTACAGCAATCGCGGTTGGTATGCCGAGCGGCCGCAGGTGGATTTGTGGTCGGTCGTGCCGTTTCTGCAGCCCAATTTGTATTACCGCGTCTATGTGCAGGAAACCAACATCGAAATTCCCATCGACTCGAGCTATAAACAAAACCTATGCACGCGCCTGGATGTGGACGGGCAACTGGCGCGCGGCAGTGAGCAGGAAATGGGCCGCCTGCGCTATCGCTACAAGGACGGCGAGGCCGTCCGGGCCGACAACGCCGGCTGCATTGATGTCTATCTGACCAGCGCGAAACAGTGCTCTCCGCGCCGGCGCAATCGTATCAGCGGCTATTATTGCGCGCGGCCCGACATCATCGAGCTGGTCAACATTGGCGATCGGCCGATCAGCCTGCGGGGCTGGTCCCTGGTGGCCAACACCGGCTCGATTTCGTATGAACTGGGCATGATCACCCGCGCGACCTCCTATTTGCGCGACGAGCACGGGCGCGGCCAGGATGAGAATCCGGTCATCCGCCCGAATGAGTATTTCTATTTGTGCAACAACATGGAGATTTTTGATTACGACTACGGCAGCCGGCGCGATGGCGTCTGGGGCAGCGCCGCCGACGAGCAAATGCCGGTCTACGAAATCAGCGATGACACCTGGGGCGTGCGCTACCAGATCAAGCGCGTGAACGAATACAAGATTGGCACGCAAAACATGACGGATATCATCTGCGACAACGAAATGTGGATCAAGGATCAGTTCAAATATGAGATCGCCGAGTTCCAGAGCACGCGCAAGAACCAGGCGGGGATGGCGACCTCGCCGGACGGCGTGCGCTCCGAGATCACCGGCAACACGCGCAACACGCTGAATTTTGAAAACCTGGCCCTGTCGAGCGTCAGTTTCGTGCGCCCGGGCGATTCGGTCATGATTGTCGGCTTGCCGCGGGTGGGCGGCTTGGTCAGCACGACGCTCAAAAACGAATACGGCCAGATTGCCGCGCGCGTCATTCAATATGGCAATCCGCAGCGCGATGCCGGCAAAGAACCGCGCACCTGGCTGAATCAGTCGGTCGAGAAAACGAATCCGACCCGCGAAGACTGGGTGCAAGTGCGCACGCCCAGCTTCGGCGGCACGGTGCGCAAGGCGCGCAACCGGTCGGCCGTGCTGGAAGTCGGATCGCACGCACGGATCAAGAACGGGCCGCTGGCCTCCGTCGGTGAATTGCGCCAGCCGCGCGCGATCGCCGCATGGCTGCGGGAAGACTTGGACAGCCGCTCGGTCGCCACCACAAAACTGTTGCAGGGCACGGCCGAGTATTTCGACACGATGGGCATGCGCCTCGACGCCGAGGAACCCGGCGCGCACCTGGCCGGCTGGCTGCCGGCCTTTGGCGCGGCCACTCTTTCGGACACGCGCGGCGTCGTGGATCACACCGCCGCATGGCCGGTCAACTGCTGGTCGAACCAGTCCCTGACGATCATGTCCGGCAAGAATCGCGGCGAGACGTTCGCCATCGAGGGCAACAGCCGGAACCGGCTGCAGGTGGTCGGCCGCTCGGTTCCCAGCCGGGTCTCTTTCTTTGTGCGCAGCGGCGATCAATATTCGCTCGGCCCCGGCTATGCCTCGTCCCTGTATTACACGCACATAGCGCAGGACGACGGCGAATGGGAATGGAAAGACAAACGCATTCCGCCCGGCCGCTACCAACTCTACTTGGTCGGGCTCAATGATGCCATTCGCACGACCGAATTTCTCGAGGAAAATTTCAATGCGAAAATGGATGTCTACCTGTATAATTACACGACCAGCGCGTATGACCTGGTCGGGCGCAACAAGCAATATGACAAGAGTGACACGGTCTATGCCGGCGAGGTGCTGCCCCAGCATTTGTCGAGTTCGGGCGGGTTGCGCATAAAAGTGGCGCCCAAGGGATTGGGCGCGCAGCACGGCAGCGGGTTGGCCTGGCTCGATCACGTCTTCGTGACGCCCGTGCCGGTCGCCGGGCGGATCAATATCAACACCGCCTCCGCGCGCGTGCTGATGACCTTGGGCGGCATGGAACAAAGCATCGCGAACAACATTGTGCGCGGCGCCGATGCCGCGGGCCAGCCGCGGTTGAAGCCCTATCGCAACGCCGGCGATTTGCTGATGGTGCGCGGGATGACCCCGGACTTGTTCAGCAAAATCATCAACCTGGTGACGGTCCGCAGCCAGCAGTTCACCGTCTATGTGGCGGCCCAGCGCATTCGTGACACCAATAACGACGGGCAATTCAGCACGGACGCCGGCGACCGGGTCGAGGCGGAAGTGCGCCTGCGCGCGCTGCTCGATCGCGGCGGGGTGATGGCGACGGGCGGCGGCGCGCCGCTGTTCCAAGTCTTTGATCGCGAACGCCTGTGATTGTCATATAAAAATCGTTCGTTGCGGACGATTTTCCTCCTCAAGGAAAACTATCATGAAAACCGAATTCATCCTGATTGACTTTGAAAATGTCCAGCCCAAGAACATGATCGCGCTGGTCGGCGGCCTGTTCAAGATCAAAGTGTTCCTGGGCGCGGCGCAATCCAAGATCCCACTGGAAATGGCGCGCGCACTGCAGGCCTTTGGCCCGGATGCCGAGTACATCCAGATTGACGGCCACGGCAGCAATGCGCTCGACTTTCACATTGCGTATTACATCGGCCGCCTGGTTGCGGAATGGCCCGACGCCAGCTATTGCATCGTTTCGAAAGACACCGGCTTTGACCCGCTGATCAAGCATCTCAAGGCGCAGAAAATTTCGTGCCGGCGCAGTGCCAGCGTCGCCGATATCGGCCAGCCCAAACACGCGCCGGCCCTCCCGCCGCCCGCCAAGACCGGCGCGCCGGCCGTTCCGCCGCCCGCCAAGACCGGCGCGGCCAACGCCTCGCATGCCCGGCGCGGCCCGGCTGGCCCGCCGCCCGCCCGGATTGACGCCATCATCACCAATCTGACCAAGCGCGCGGCCGCCAAACCGCGCAAACTCAAAACCCTCAGCGCCACCATCCGCTTGCTCTTCGCCAATGCCTTGTCCGACGAGGAACTGCACGACTTGCTCGACCAATTGACGCAGCGCGGCATCATCAAAGTCGCCGACGGCAAGGTCAGCTACACGATGCCGTGAGCGGCAGGCGGCCACAGCGGTCGATCCCGGCAACCGGTGCGCCGGTAGTCGGTGCGTCGGTGTGCTGAAAGAGAGTGGAGCCGCCTCCGCGCGGCACGCCGGCATTTTTTTCCCAATCTCTGCGTCCACCAATCCCGCCGCGCGGCGGGGAGCAACAGCACATACTCACCGCCGGATGTGGCCACGGCGCTCGCCGTGGATAATGCAGCCTTTAGCCGGGGTCATGCGCGGTGTGACGCGAATCGTGAATTATGTTACAATCAGCATTGGTGAAAACAGACATGATTGCAACGGAAAAGATCACCGTGGCGCACGGCAACGGCGGCACGCAGATGCAGGAATTACTGCGGCGCGTGGTCTGGCCGCGGCTGGGCAATGCGATCTTGGCGGAAGAGACCGACGCGGCCGTGCTGCCCGCGCCGGCCGGCGCGACATTGGTGTTTACGACCGACAGCTTTGTGGTGCAACCGCTGTTTTTTCCGGGCGGCGACATCGGCCATTTGGCGGTCTGCGGCACGATCAATGACGTGGCCATGATGGGCGCGCAGCCGGCGGCATTGGCCTTGGCGTTGATCCTCGAGGCAGGCTTGCCAATGGCCACGCTCGAACGCATTGTGGACAGCATTGCGGCGACGGCCCGGGCAGCCAACGTGCCGGTGGTGACGGGTGATACCAAGGTGGTGGAAGCCGGCAAGGCGGACGGCATCTACATCACGACCAGCGGCGTGGGCTGGCGGACAGGCACGGCGCCGACGGGTTGGCGCAGCGTGCAGGCCGGCGATGCAATTCTGGTGAGCGGCACGCTCGGGCATCACGGCATCGCGGTGATGGCGGCGCGCGCGCACTTGCCGTTCATGAGCACGTTGCAAAGTGATGCGGCACCGCTGCATGAACTGGTACGCGAGATTGTGGCGGTGGATGACGGCGTGCGCTGGCTGCGCGACCCGACCCGCGGCGGCTTGGCGGCGGCGTTGAATGAATTGGCCGGGCAAGTTGGCGGCGCGATCGAGTTGGATGACGCGGCCATTCCCGTGGCCGAGGACGTGCGCGGCGCGGCCGAAGTGCTCGGACTGGATCCGTTGTATTTGGCGAATGAAGGCCGCTGCGTGGTGGTCTGCGCGGCGGCGGCGGCGGATGCCGTGCTGGCGCGCATGCGCCGGCACGCGCTGGGCCGCACGGCGGCGCGGATCGGCACGGTCAGCGCGGTCGGCGGGCGCGGCAGCGTGGTTATAGCCACCAGTTTTGGCGGGCGGCGGATCGTGGATATGCCGTCGGGCGAGCAATTGCCGAGGATATGCTGAGACAGAGGGTTTGGGGAATGCGAATGACGAATATCGAACAAGGAATGTCGAATAATGAAGTTCTGCGCAGATATTTCGCACTTGGATATTCATCAGGGTTCAGGGTTCAGGGTTCAGGGTTCAGGATTTGGCAGTAACCAGTGAACTATGAACTATGAACCGTGAACCGTGAACCGTGAACCGTGAACCGTGAACCGTGAACCGTGAACCGTGAACCGTGAACCGTGAACCGTGAACCGTGAACCGTGAACCGTGAACCGTGAACCGTGAACCGTGAACCGTGAACCGTAACCAGTATCAGAGAAGATGACCGAGAGACGCACACTGCAAGCACTGATGACCCGCGACGGATTTTTGTATCCGGTGCCGCGGGCGCTTAGCGCCGCGCTGTGGTGTGCGGCGGCGACGGGCTATGTCTGGCTGTTTACCTGGTCACTGCCGCGGCAGCCGGCGTATATGGTTTTCATGATCGGCCTGATGGCGCTCATGTTTGCGGGCGGACTGGTGCGGCCGGCGTGGGCATTGAGCGCCTTGGTCTTGCTGTTGCCCGGGCTGACGACGGTGTCGGACACGATCTTCAACCACCTTGGCGCGACACAGTCTTTGGGGATTTACGGGCCGGCCGCCTTGGTGCCGGCGGGCGCGTTTGTGCTGGGTGTCTGGGCGCGGGCTTGGGCGCAGCGTGAGCCGGCCTGCCATAACATGGTGCGCACGCCGCTGCTCTTGTTTTTGTTTTTGACGTTGGTGAGCGCGCTGTTGTCGGTCTGGCGCTACAGCGATTTTTGGCCGCTGGCGCAGGCGGCGTACAGTGACCAGATTGTCAACGCGGAAGGCATGCTCAGCGCGGACGCCTATGGCAAGATTGCCTGGACGGTGGCGAATTATTGCACCGGCCTGCTGCTGTTGCTGGCTGTGGTTCACACGGCGGCGGAAGCGCGGCGGCGCGACGGGGCGCTGGAGATTGGCACATGGTTGTTGCGCCGGATTGTGGTGCCCTTGTGCATCGGGATGGCAGCGCCGGCGCTGGTCGGAATGCATCAGACGGTGGATGTGTGGTTTGGCGCGAATCGCGTCTATGTCTGGCCGTGGATGAACCGGATCAACGCGACGTTTTACGACCCGAATGCGTTGGGCAGTTTTATTGTCATTGCGGTGCCGTGGGTGCTGGGCGGGTTCGGGTTGCTGGGCCTGGCGCGGCGCGGGGAACGGGTGATCGGCGCGCTGGCGGTGCTGGCGGGGATTAGTTTGGCGCCGGAGCTGCCGCGGCTGTGGGCGTTGAGCGCGGGTATGCCGGGGTGGCAGCGCTATGCGGGGGTGGTGCTGATCTGGCTGGCGGCCTGCAGCACGCTGCTGCTGCGCCGCTGGTGGTGGGCCTGCATCGGCATGCTGGGCGCGGGCCTGATGGTGAGCATCTACTTCACCTTGACGGTGCATTCCGGCTCGCGGACGGCCATGCTGGGTTTGTTGGTGGCATGCATTATCAGCATTTTTTTCGGGCTGGCCGCGCTGGTGCAGCGCTTGCGCGGGCGGGTCCGGCCGCGGCTGCTGGGCTACATTACCAGTGTGCTGCTGCTGGGCTATTGCGCGGCGGGCTTGTGGTTTTTCTACGCGGGTGCGCCGAAACTGCGCACGGCGATCATGCGGCAATCGACGCTGCAACGCCTGCCCTTGGTGAAGCGTTTGGCGCAACTGCCGCTGGGATCGTTCAAGGATTTGTACCGGCAGATCATGATTGACCGCGGGCCGTATGCGCGGGTGGCGCTGTACATGACGCGCGACATGCCGCTGACGGGCGTGGGCTTGGGCTGCTTTACAGTTGAACTGCCCAATTGGAAAAAGGAAAGTGGCGAAGTGATTTATGTGCCGGACACGGCCTGCAATTACTACTTGCAGATCGCGGCGGAGCAGGGCGTGCCGGCCTTGCTGGTCATGCTGGCGGTCTTTTGGCGGTGGTGGCGCGGCTGGTGGTTGCAATGGCAGGACGGCCGGCTGCGCTGGTATTGGAGCTGTATCGGGGCGGGCATGACCGGCATGCTGGTGATGTTTATTTTCGGGATGCACACGCTGGCGCATGAAGTGCAATGCCTGTTCTGGCTGTTTGCGGCGCAGCCGTTGTGTGCGCCGGCGGTGCAGCCGCCCGTGGCGCGCGCGCCGACTCGCTATGTCTGGCTGCTGATCGGGCTGGTCTGCGGGCTGTATGTGGCGGAGACAGTCACGCATTTGACCTTGGCCGGCCAACGCGCCCGCTTTGGCTGGGAGAAGCGCGCCGGCTTTTATGCGCTGGAGCAATGGAACGTCGAGGGACAGCAAGTGCGGATTCGCCACACCCGGGCGCATGCGGAAGAGCCGTTGACCTGTGAGGGGCTGGTGGCGCGCCTGCAGTGGGTGTGCCTGCACCCGGATGTGACGTCGCGGCCGGTGCGCGTGACGTTCAGCATGGGCGGGATCAGCAACACGCTGCGGGCAACAACGCACGAATGGCAAACGCTGACGATGACCTTTCCTGCGACGGCGCTCTACACCCGGATGCTGTTGGAGATTGAAACCGAGCGCACTTGGTCGGGCGCACAACTGGGCGTGAGTGATGACCGGCGCGCCATCGGCGTGACGGTGGGTGAACTGTCGTGGCAGCGTGAGGAAGGCATGTCGGCGCCCGAAATGTGGCCGCAGGATGGCGGGCCGATGGCGGGCGCCCCGTACCGGTGGAGCGACCAGCATGCGCGCTTCCTACTGCCCTGCACCCAGCAGTATCTGCGGTTACCGCTGATCGCCACGCATCCGGATATCACCACCCAACCGGTGCAGGTGGCGGTGCGGGTGAATGACGCGCCCTACACCACGTTGACGTGGACGGCGCCGGTCTGGACCTCCGTGTGGATCCTGCGCCCCGCAGTCCCGCGCATCGCTGCGGCCAGCGACCTTGTGTGTGTCGAACTGGATGTGTCGCATACCTGGTGGCCGGTGAATTATGGCATTGCGGATGTGCGCAACTTGGGCGTGGCGGTCGGGCCTGAGACCACCGTGGACAAGGTCGGCTTGTATGCTGTGGAACGCTGGCAGGATGCCTTCGACTATCGCTGGGCCGGCCAATCCGCGCGCTGGGCCCAACGCGCCGACAGCAACGGGGTGGTGCGCGTGCAGTATCTGCTGGGGCATCCGGATCTGGGGCGGCACCCGGTGCGCTGGTCGTTGCGCATGGACGGTGCGCCGGTCACATCCGTCATGGTGACCAACGCAGACTGGCAGGTGGTTGCAACCGCCGCGCCACCCGGCAGCTGGCATGACTGCGAAGCGGGCGTCAGCCGCACGTGGCAACCGCGCGCGCAAGGCGGCAACGATGACCGCGCCCTCGGCTTTGCCGTGCGTTGCGATGCGGATCTGTGGTAACCCGCGCGATCCATTGACAATGAACCAGGTAAACAAGGACACGAACGCAACCGCGGCGCACGGGGGCTGGCGTGTGGCGCATGCGCTGCTGTTGTTGACGGTGGTGGTCGGGGTGGCGGCATTGTGGTATTATTTCGCGCCGGGCAACGGGCCGGGCGGGCCGCACTTGCGCATGGCGTGTTATATTGCCTGCGGCGGGTTGCTGGTGATCACGGCCATGGCGCCGTATGCGGGACTGCTCCTGCTGGCGTTCAGCGCGCCGCTGCTGAACGCCGTGCCGCTCTACCTGACGGACGGCACCACGTATCCGCTGGTGGTGTTTGCGGCGCTGGGCTTCGGCGCCGGTTGGCTGGCGCGCGAAACGGTGCAGCCGCACGTGGCCGCGCCGTTTCCCGGGCAACGCTGGCTGTGGCTGCTGGCCGCGCTGGCGGCCTACAGCGCGCTGGCGACATGGCTGCGCTATCTGCCGCCCTGGATGTGGCCGATGCCGGATTTCTTGCGGCAAATCATCAACACCAAAGACATGACCCGCCTGGATGCCGTGCGCTACCTTGGCTTTGTCATGGCCAATGGCGCGGTCGCCATCCTGATCATCAGCGCCGTGCAGGCGATTGTGCGGTTGCGCGCGGCGCCGCGCGCGGGCGTGCTGGTTATCTGGGCCTTGTTGCTGGGCTGTGTCTGCGCCGCCGGCGTGGCGCTCTACCAGGCCCAGTCGCCGGCCAACATCACCTTGTGCGCGAACAAGTCTTACTACTGGACGCGCCTGCAGCGGGTCAACGGAACCTGCGCGGATCCCAATGCACTCGGCACCCTGCTGGCACTGGCTGTCGCACTGGCCGGCCTGCGCGTGTTGTTCAGCGGCTCCTTGCGCTCGGTTGCCGCGTGGTTCGAGCGCCTGTTGGCCTTGGGCGCGCTGGTCCTTTTTTTCATGGCAATCCGCTATGCCGGCTCGCGCAGCGGACTGCTGGCCGGCGTGCTGGCCTGTGCCTGCGCCGGGCTGCTGGCGGTGATCTGGTACGGTGATGCGCTCTTGCGCGCGCGCCGCGCCGCGAGCTATGTGCGGGTGGCGTATGTCGCACTGGTGCTGCTGGTGTGCGCCGGCGCATGGCTGCAATTACCGCGCATCATCGACACGCTCGACGGCAAGATTCAAATGGGCACCGGCACGCGCGCGCTCGACCGCCGCCTCAAGCGCGATTTCCGCCTGTTTCATCAGCAGCGCCGCCTGTTTGACATGATGAATGACCAAATGCGCCTGATTTACTGGCGCTTTGCCAAAAAACTGGCTAGCACCTATCCATGGTCCGGCGTCGGCTTGGGCGCCTATGTGATCGAATTGCCAAATGAAGCGGCACTCACGGGTGACCGTTTGTACCGCACCGACAACGCCTGCAATTATTACCTGCATTATGCCGCCGAGCTGGGCGGGCCGGGCATCCTGGCCTTGAGTTTGTTCTACGGCACGCTGCTGCTCTGGTTCCCGGCCAGTCTCCGGCGTTGGTGGGCGCTGCCGCTGGAGGCGCAGTGTTATCGCATGACGTTGGCGGTCTGCCTGGCCATTTTTATGATTGTCCTGATTTTTGGCGTGCATACCCTGGCCGATGAAGTCAACGTTGCCTTTGCCATTCTACTGGGCTTGATCGGCGCGGATCATGCCCGGGTCATGCCGCGCACGCCGCTGCCGCTGGTATGGCGCTGGGCGGTGCGCCTGGCACTGGTGCTGCTGCTGGCCGTCTTTGTCTGGCAGACCAACGCGGTCAACCGCGGCGCGTTGAACACCCAGCGGCGCCTTGCGGTCTGCGGCCTGGCATCCGAGACGGGCTGGCATGCCTGGGAAACCGTGCCGGGCCAGCCCTTTCGTGCGCGCTGGATGGGCGCGCAGGCCCTCAGCATCATCCCGCGCGAAAATCTGCTGCTGGGCATTCCGGTGCTGAGCCCGCCGGTCACTTCTGCCACCAAGCCCGTTCGCGTGCGCTGCTTTATCAACGGCCTGCTGTTGCGCGAGTATACCTTTACCGCGCCGGGCGAATGGGCACTGCTGACCGTGCCGGTGCCGTATGCGGATGCCTTTGCACATATCTTCGCGCCCCACACAGCCGTGCGCATCGAAGCCGACCGCACTTGGGTGCCGCACGCCGTGACCGGCGCAAACGACGTGCGCCAATTGGGCGTCATGGTCGGCCAACTGCGCTGGCTTGAACCAACGAGCATGGACGACGGATGGTATCAGCGCGAACGCTGGGAGGGCGTTACGCCGTTCCGCTGGTCCAGCGGCTATGCCTGGCAAAAGTGCGCGCTGCCGACCAACACCCATATGCAAATCCCGATGTATGCCTCAAATATCCAATTGCGGCGCTGGCCGCTGCAAGTGGCCATCTACCTCAACCGCCAATATCTTGATACCATCACCTTGCGCGACAAGCGCTGGAAATCGTACACCTATCCGCTGCCGGCCGGCATGCGGCCCGGCACGACCGCGCTGGTCGAGGTGATCAGCGCGCGCACCTGGGTGCCGAAACATTATGGCTTTACGGACTCGCGCGCACTGGGCGTGGCCGTGGGCGACATCACCTTTGAATAGCATGCCCGCGCCCAACGCACGCACCATCCCGGCCACACCCGGCACCGCCCGGCTGGTTTGCGCACTGGCGCGCGCCTTGCCGGCGCGCCACGCGCAGGTGGCCGTGGCGGAATCCTGCACCGCCGGCTTGCTGGGCGCAGCCCTGACCGCGCGCAGCGGCAGCTCGGCCTATTTCAATGGTGGCGTGATCGTCTATGCCAACGCGGCCAAAACCAGTTTGCTGGCGATTGCGCCGGCATTGCTGGCGCGGCATGGCGCGGTCAGCGCGCCGGTCGCGCGGCACATGGCGTGCGCAGTCCGCCGCCGGCTGGCGGCCACGTTTGGCATCGCCATCACCGGGGTTGCCGGCCCGACCGGCGGCACGCCGCGCACCCCCGTCGGCACTGTCTGGCTGGGCTTGGCCGGCCCGCGTGTGCAGTGCGCGCGCCGCCTGCAATTGGCCGGCACCCGCGCGCAGATTCGTGCCCAGGCCGTGCGCGCCGCCCTGGCTTTGCTTGCAGAACATTTGGTATAATAGCTTAACTAATCAAAGGAGTACGCACCATGAGTGCCGACAACAACGAACGCAAAAAAGCATTAGAGAGCGCCCTCGGCCAAATCGAAAAACAATTCGGCGAGGGCTCGATCATGAAACTCGGCAGTCACAGTGTCGTCAAAATCCCGGTGATTTCGACCGGCGCGCTGACTTTGGACGTCGCACTCGGCGTGGGCGGCCTGCCGTGCGGGCGCGTCACCGAGATTTACGGGCCCGAATCGTCCGGCAAGACGACCTTGGCACTCAGCGTCGTGGCGCACGCCCAGAAAGCCGGCGGCGTCGCCGCCTATATTGACGCCGAGCATGCCATCGACCCGGGCTATGCGCGCCGCTTGGGCGTCAACATCGAGGAGATGCTGATCTCCCAGCCGGATTGCGGCGAGGACGCGCTCAGCATCGCCGAAATGCTGGTGCGCTCGAACGCCGTTGATGTAGTCGTGATTGACTCGGTCGCCGCCCTGGTGCCGAAGGCCGAGCTCGAGGGCGAAATGGGCGACTCGTTTGTCGGACTGCAGGCGCGCCTGATGTCGCAGGCCTTGCGCAAGCTGACCGGCGCCATCGGCCGCTCGCCCTGCGCCTGCGTCTTCATCAATCAAATCCGTGAAAAGATCGGCGTGATGTTCGGCAATCCCGAGACGACCACCGGCGGGCGCGCCCTGAAATTCTACTCGTCGGTGCGCCTGGACATTCGCCGCATCGCCACGCTCAAAGACAGCCAGGGCGTCAGCTTCGGCATCCGCGCCAAAGTCAATGTGGTCAAGAACAAAGTCGCGCCGCCGTTCAAAGTCGGTGAGTTCGACATTCTCTATGACGAGGGCATTTCCTACGAGGGCAGCCTGGTGGACCTCGGCGTGGATTGCGGCGTGATTCAAAAGAAGGGCTCGTGGCTGAGCTGGGGCGAGACGCGCCTCGGCCAGGGCCGCGACTCGGTCAAGGAAATATTGAAGAACGACCCGGAATTGTCGAAGAAATTGGAGGCCGCCGTCAAGTTGGCCACGGGCCTGACCCCGGCGGATGAATCGGCCGAAAAACCGGCCGCGAAGCCTGCCGAAAAACCGGCCGAAGAATCCACCAAAAAACGCGCCAAAGAAGAGAGCAAGTCCGTCGAATGACGAAAAAAATTTGAATTCTGAAGCTTTTATATTTCAAATTGAATATTTAATATTGAATATTGAATGTTGAATGTTGAACCCTGAACCCCTGATGAATATCGAATATTGAACAAGGAATATCGAAGGCCGAAGTATCTGCGCAGAACTTCAACATTGGTCATTCCTTGTTCGATATTCGATATTCGCATGCCCTGAACCCTGCAATGCCCCGCGCCCGCCCACCTGCATTTGATGCCGCCGTGAAACTGCTCGCCGGTCGCGACTATGCATGGCCGGAAATGCAGGCCAAACTTGCGCAACGCCAGTACGCCGAGGACGAAATTGCCGCCGCGCTCGAAACCCTCGCGCGCTATGGTTATATCCAGCAGACCGGCACCGATCGCGCCCAACTCGAACGCATGGCGGCCGCATACCTGGCCAAACGCGCCACGCGCACGCGCGCCGCGGCGGGCGCCGCAGTTACCGCCAGTGCCCTGCACGCACTTGAGGCGTTCCTGCTGCGCAAAGGCTTCGACCCCGAACTGGTCGCCGCCCATCTCACCGACCGCGCAGAAACCACTGGCAGGGCAGCAGAAATGATGAATGATGAATGATGAATGCAGAACAAGAATCAGGTCAATTGTTACATTTTGCGTACTGAAATTCCAATATGAAGTTTAGAATGTGGGTACCGCTCAGTATTCTGTAATCAGCTGCTTGGAGTCCCGCCAGCGGCGTGGATGTTCAGTATTCGGTGAAGAAGCAGAAGCGAACGGCCAAGCCAAATGCACCGTGCATGCTGCACTAGTCTTCCCGTCAGCGGCGTGGACGGCTTTATATATCAATGCACCGCGCATGGATTTTATCAGCAACGGCACTGCGCTACCAAGGCGAGCGTATTCCTTATATCGGAATTTCAGAGTTTAGCCACGCCTGCATTTGACATTCTATGATGATTGTGGTATAGTTTTGTGACAAACGTGAAGGCAAGGCGGTTTTTAGCGCCATTAATGCTTTTTTGGCAAGTTAATTGAACGACAACAAAATGAGTCAACAAATATTCTGATGTGATTCTCTTCACCAATCAAAACACAAACACCTGAAACATAAAACTAAACTAACATAGCCGGTGACACCGGACGGCTCGCTTCGAAAAACTGCAACATTTCTTTAGTGTTTAGGCCGTGCGCGGTCAGCACCCCCTCCGCGGGGTGCAGACACGCACTCCAAACACAAGCCTGTTGCAGGGCTTCGAAGCGAGGTGCGAAGTTTGCACCTCGTTTTGTTTTTCTGCCTTTCTTTGTGGATGGAATTTCACCGTCCATTGCATGAGTCTGCACAGCAAATCGAGCATTTGTGTGTCCCAGTGAAAACATATGAGATTTCTTAATAAATTTATGACTCTGCTGTTTCAACAACTCAAAGGTTTTGTCATGAGAGGATTCCAGAAAGCATCATTGTGGTTCTTGTGCGTGTTCTCGGTAATGGCTGGCGAAGCCGCGCTGCGGGTCAACGAGCAAATTGAGCCGGTCGTTGTCAGCACGGTGCCTTCTTTGCAGTGGGACTATGCAAACTCCACCAATACGGTGGTTCAGCCATACTGGGCTTTGTCCAACGCGATCGCCTGCACCGCCGAGCGGGTAACCGCGACATGTTCCGCAGACATGAATCGTGATGGGCGCAATGAAGTGATTGTCTTCACTGCCTCGGGAACCAACTGGACTTATGGCACGCCCACGGACTTCAGCACAAACGCCGTACGGTGGATTGGCCCGCCGGCGGTGCGTTCTGTCGATGTGGCGGATTTTAACAACGACGGCTGGCTTGACTTTGTGGTGGGCCGGAATGACCTTACCAACTTGGTCTTGTTTGGCTCGGCCTCGGGCACGAACTATGCCAGTGTCTGGTTTGGCACACGCCCGCGCAGCACCGCGGTCGTCAAGGCGCGCGACATTAATCGCGATGGCTATGCGGATATTCTGGTCGTGAACGAGAGCGTTGAACGGGTGTTTGTGTACTACAACGACAGAACCGCAACCAACTGGAATGCGCGCGAAACATTGCTTGTTGCCAGCACCGACACGCACGACGTTGATGCCGCCGACCTCAATCATGACGGCATGCTTGAGGTGGTCACGGTCAGCGGCAACAACTACGGCGATTTTGTCTATCTTAATGATGCCACCGGCACGAATCTTTTGCCATATCTAGTGCTGAACGGCTATGAGTCATATGGCGTCAAGATCGGCGATGTCAACCGTGACGGCAATCAAGACATCGTTATTGCCAATAGTTTCGGGCAACACGATGTGATTCTGACTGGCGATGGCAGTGGCACCAATTTTACCCTGTACGATGCGGTGCTGTCCGCCGGTGACGACAGTCGCGCGGTTCAGCTGGGCGATCTCAATCTGGATGGCAATCTGGACATCGTGATGAGTGTTGCTGATGCAGCCCCGAGCGTTGTCTACATGAGTGCGGGCAGCGGCATGGTGGCCTACACCCGGCAGACCATCGCAGGGACGGTCAGCAACAGCGCTGCCGTCATCCGGGACGTCAATGCCGATGGCGCGAATGACCTTGTGCTGCTCGACACCACCGGAAAACTGGCGGTGTTTACCAACACGATTGTCAACAATGCAGAGGTCGTTCAGCAAGCGGCATATGCGCTGGCTGTGTATGACATCGGCGTGTGCGTCCGCACTCAGATATGGAATAGCGGTGTGGTCAGTGGCACCCGGCACGGAGCATGGAACGGCGCGGTGGCGGTGTCCAACATCACACGCAGCAGCGAATATGAAGCAACCTTGACGACCTTTGGCACGGATGGCTCAACCAACCGGACGTCAACCTATTACACGTATCGCTTAAGCAATGTGTATTGCGAGTTTAGTGGTCAGTTGCGCACTTGGATTTGGGCCCAAACATGCGGCTCGCAGGGCTGTTCGCGTCTGACCATCAGTGGGGTCGCGTCGCCCTCCATTACCAGCATCATACTTACCAATACGACCTCCCGAAAGTCGCTGGCGATTCCGCCGGCCATTTCGTGGTCGACCAATGTCGGCCCGGAATTCCTGCAGGATATCACCAACCGCATCTGTGTCATTGGCCGTACTGCGGCCGGCCAGATCGCGTCAGACGCATTGACCGTGATTGTGACCAACAAGGGCATCGCCATTGTTGCGCCGCCAAGCGGCAGCTACACCAATGCGGTCACGAACCTCGTGGTCTGGACAGTGCCGATCATTGTCACTGACCCGACCTGGGTAGCTTATCGTTTCAACGCCAATGCATGGGCTGCGCCGTTGAGCCTGACCAGCGCCGTTGTGGCACTGCAACTGGGCACGAATCAGCTGCAAGTTGCGTACCACACACCGCAAGGCGTCACGGAGACCTCGCAGATTGCCTATGTCATGTTAGATACTAACGCACCGACTGTACTGCAAGTATATCCTATTAAAATGGGTGTCATTGCCACTAACCGGGCTGTCTTTAGCTATCGCGTTTACGATCCCTTGGCGGGCTGGTCAAATGAGGTGGCCAGTGGTGTGGAATGGGTCGGCTTCAGGTTCTGGAACGAGACGACTTTGTTTCAGACGACCCTGTTTGGCTGGGCGGCGGCATCGAATATCATTAACCAATATGTGACATTTCCTCTGAATCCTCTTGATGACAGCACTAATTACTTCTGGCAGATGTTGGTGCGTGATCGCGCCGGCAACACCAATGCGTCCCCGATTACAAGATTCATTGTTGCCGCTACCCGCATTTACCAGATTTATCCCCCAAATGATGTTTGGCTCAACACACCCACCGTTGATTTTCGTTGGTCTGTCCCAGCGTTTGTGCCCAGTGATTCGATAGTCTATATCCAGCTCAACAACAATCCATGGATGGCAACGGATAGTCTGACCAATACCGTCACGTCAATCTTACTCGGTACAAACCAATGGCGTATCAAAGTGGTGATGCCCACAAGTCAGGAACTGACCAGTACTACCATGCGCGTCATGCTTGACACGAGCCCGCCAATGTCAACCTTGCTTGACCCTTGGAATGGCCGCTATGTCAAGCCGGGCATGCTGCAATTCTTGTATAAGGTGACCGATACGGGCAGCATCTGGCGCAGTGGCATCCAAAGTGTGCGTTTTCACTTTGTCGGGCCTGACCATGATTTCTGGTATGGGTTGACGACGTGGGTGGATGCGCCTGCGACCAGCGTGTACGCGACATTTCCCTACAATCCATTTACGAATGAAACAGCGCTGGTCTACAACTGGCAACTGGAGGTCGCTGACTGGGCTGGCAATGTTATTACGACTGGCTATTCCACCTTCGGCGTGGACTCAACGCCGCCATCCATCGCCATCATGGAGCCGTATGCCGGCATGACGTTCACCACCAACGTCCGGAAGTTTGTTT
>JAPLST010000262.1:0-3901 GCA_026398485.1 bacterium | reverse complement strand
TTCACGGGTGTTGCAACAGACACGCGTGGCGCTCTCAGTGCCATCCTTTGGGCGAATCAAACCGCCGCCAGCAGTGGGATTGCCACCGGTCTTTCAGCGTGGGCAGCATTGGCGAACAATATGAGTCTAGCCGAGGGCACCAATGTCCTTGTCTTTACCGCGTACGACACCGCCGGCAACTTTACCAGCGATACCATGCTGGCTGTGCTTGATCTCTCACCGCCGATCATTTCGTTCACGTATCCTGAGGGCGGCAGATTGCTGCTTGCGGATGGCTATGACTTTGATATGCAAGGCATCATCCGCGACATCTACGCGCCCGTAGCGGCTGCTTCGTGGAGCAATGTGGAAAGTGCGGCGCAAGGGAACCTGACGCTGGTGTCCAATGCATGGACCGTGCCGGGTGTATTGCTGGCGTTGCCCTATGGCGTTACAAATACTATTCTCGTGGCGGCACGCGACATTTATGGGTGGGCCACCAGCGCGACGGTCAAAGTTGTCTTGGTCACCGGCACCAACACCATTCCAATTCTGGCCAACTGGCCGCAACAGATCGGGCTGTATCAGACCGGTTTTGTTGAGATTGCCAGCTGCAGCAACGAGGAATACACCCTGCGGCTTGGCCCCGACCCGGGCGTTGAACTTGCCGCATGGCGCGCCACGAGTGATTATTCGATGGTTGCCTTCACCTTTGCCAATCAAGGGCTGGCCGCCGGCACCATGCCGTTGTTGCGCCTCATCAGCCTGAGCAATGGCAATGTCGCCACCATGCCGCGTCCATTTGCAATGGTGAACGAGTGGGCGCTCGATGCGACCGGACGAACGCCCTTGAGCGAAGACGGCAACGAGATATACTGCAGTATTAACGCCAAGCCGCAACCAGCCATCACTATCCAAGGCAAGAGCATCTTCATAAGCAGACTCATCTCGCCCGCCAAGATATTTGTCAGGGTAACGTCCAAGATGGGGGGCGATGGTCATACCACCATTCCTTACATTGAGGCCGACGGTCCCATCCAAATTATCAAGACCAAAGGCGGTTCCGTTGATGAGATTCATGCCGCCGGCGGTGTGCGCTCGATTCAGTTTGACGGCGGCAGCTTGGGGTACCGGCATGACAAGCGTGCGCGGGTGTGCCACGGATTGGCTTGTGGCGACACCGTGCTTAGTGTGGGCCTGCGGGACGTGAAAGTCACGAGATGGCGCGGCGACTACGGTGAGATTCTTGGCCGCATCATCGCACCAGCCAGTTTCAATGGCAAAGGGGTGAAGCTCTTTGCCACCCAGGGCAGCATCGAGGGCGTGTTCGTGGCAGACATATTTGACGAACTGGTTGCCTTTACCATCGCGGACAGTTGGGTGTTTGCCACCAATGTCGGCGTGAAGGGATACGCCATTAATACGGTCAAGGCCGCGTACCTTCTTGATAGCGGCCTGGCGGGAACCACCAATGCGTTTTCAGCACAGCAAATATTCCTGGCTGGCATGGATCCTGAAGCATTCTGGCGCGCGGCACAAACAAACAACAGCTTTTCGGGCATTGTGCCGCAAGGCGTTATGCGCAGGGTTAGCGGCAATCCAGGCTGTGTCAAATCCCACGGCGTCTATATTATCGGAACACCAACCAAGCCGGTCATCGTGCCCGATGCGGTTGATCGCCAGAAAGAATACTGGTTCATCAACGGCAATCAGGCGCCGACACCCTGGAACGGAAAGAGCATTCCCTGACATGTATTGAGTGCTGTTTGACATAATCCGCAGGAGCAATCCTGCAAGACGGAGGTGGCGTATGACATCCGGACGGCTGATGGTGTTTTTGTCGTTGTGTTGTTTGCCCGCTTTTGCTGCTGATATGTATGAGCCGGACGATAGCTTTGAGACGGCGAAGACAATCAACATTGGCGAGACACAACAGCGCTCAATTGATCCAGTCGGTGACAAAGATTACATAATGTTCAATGTCGCAACCGCGAGCTACTGCACCATCGAATCATGGGGCGCCGCTGCGTACGACAATTACATGTATCTTTACGATTCAAACCGCTATCTGATCGCCAGCGATGCCGACAGCGGCAGCGGCGCGTTTGCGATGATTACGCGGCAATTGACCGCAGGTGCCTATTGGGTGCGGCTTGAGGACTACGGCAACAACAACACGATTTCATCATACTTTGTCCGCATTGAGTCGCTTGAACCGGATGCGTACGAGCCAGATGACCCGAGCAACCATGCCTTCAGAGTTGCTGTCAATTCGTCGCTATTTCAACAGCGATCGTGGCACAACGACCTTGACCGGGACTGGTATCTTTTCACCGTGACTGACCAAGCTGGCCTTGTTCTTGCCCATACAAGCACCTACGGCGCGGTGTACACTTTGTACGAATCTGTTCAAGGAACGCTTTACACTGTCGCCTCATTTTACAGCTATGGCGCATCTGCATGGTCGCGCCAGCTGCAGCCCGGTACCTATGTGCTCGGCAACCAACCTTATAATTACCCTGAAAAGTACGTTACAGCATTTCAACTCTGGCAGACGACGCAGGTGCCTTTGAAATGCACCAAACTCAGTTTCAAACGCTATCTCAGCGGCAAACAATATCCGCGCCACAAGTGGAAACTAGGGTTACAAGCTGACAACGTCAATCTTGAATCGCTGCGCGGTCTACTACTATATGTCACAATTTTCAACAGCAATAATTACACTAGTTATTCACTGAACCTGCCGTATGGTCGCTTAATGGAGTACGGCCGGCGTGACTTGTCACTGAGATGCGCAACCATGTTCGACGTGTTTCAAGCCAAATTGACCAAAGGGAACTTGCGTCTTATTGAGCGCATAAGCGACACCAGTATAGGCGGTGTCAGCGCGCCTGATTCTGTATTTTGCATGACAGACTACAAGTACAGCCCCATTGCAAACTTAACCATCCACATTGAAGCCCGGCGTGCCGGCATACCTGTTTTTTATGGCGATTGTGCGGTGCAAGTCCGGGCAAAATACGCGAGAACCGCAATCACCGCGAGTACCCTTGGAAAACGTCGATAGCCTGTAGTTAAAAGTTGATCTCATGAAGACACCACTGCGTGTTACCATGATTGTTGCTATTGGTGCGTGTGCCGCGCATTCCGGCATGGCCGCGCCCGAGGACTACATGCAGTACCATCTGGAAAACGTGGAAGAAGCGGAAGCACCCGACGCGGGCTACAAGCAAGACCATCTCGAACGCGTCAATCAGGCGCAAGCACCAGATGCAGGTTACAAGCAAGACCATCTCAAGCGAGTCAAGGATGCGCAAGCACCGGATGCGGGCTACAAGCAAGACCATCTCGAACGCGTCAAGGATGCGCAAGCACCGGATGCGGGCTACAAGCAAGACCATCTCGAACGTGTCAAGGATGCGCAAGCGCCCGACGCGGGCTACAAGCAAGACCATCTCAAACGCGTCAATCAGGTGCAAGCACCCAATCCAAGCCATACACATAAAAGCCTTGAACCAGTTGCACCTCCCGAAGTCTACCGTAAGCCTGACCATGTTGAGGATGTTCAAGAAATAACAGTGCCCGACGCCGCCTACAACCGCGACCCTCTTGCACGCGCCAAAGATGCGGAAGCGCCCAACGCGGGCTATGAGAGCAATGCGTTCGAGACAGTTAGGCAGGAGATTACTGCGGATATTGCGGCCATGCGTAAATATCTATAAGACGTTAAAGAAGCTGCGGCCTATGATGTTGACTACACACGCGAGACCAACAATGTGGTTGAAGTAGATTATGATGACGACACCGAGGCCGCGCGCGACTAGTACAGTTGCAGCTTCCTTATGCCTCTCGGCGGAATTCGATTAGGGTACATCAGGAACGTCGGCGCGACTTTTTACTCAATCTTGACGCCTGTCTGCCG